>CAYYGM010000003.1:0-99155 GCA_964471555.1 uncultured Phycisphaeraceae bacterium | reverse complement strand
GTTTGCCGCCGGAGAGCTTGAAATAGCCCACCTGCAGGATGACGCTGAGCGCTTCGAGGGCGAAGATGCCGCCGATGATCAGCAGCAGGAATTCCTGGCGGATGACCACCGCGATGTAGCCGATCAGCCCGCCCAGTGTCAGCGAACCCGAGTCGCCCATGAACACCTGGGCCGGCGAGCAATTGAACCACAGGAAGCCCAGGCACGAGCCCACCATCGCTCCCGCCACGATCGCCAGTTCGTCGGCCAACGGGATGAACGGCACCAGCAGTTTTTTGGCCAGGAAGAAATTGCCGTCCTCGTAGCCGGCAATGATGCACAGCACCACAAAGGCGAACGCCACGATGGACATCACGCCGCCCGCCAGGCCGTCCATGCCGTCGGTCAGGTTCACCGCGTTGCTGGCCCCCACCATCACGATCACCGCCATCAGCACGAACGCCCCTGTGCTCATCACGATCAGGTTCGGCGACGGCTGCCAGCGCCCGTCCATGAACACCCAGCTTTTCATCAGCGGCAGGTTGAGCGCGTGGCTCATCATCTTGATCTCGTTGAGTTCCTCCGGCCGCTTCTGGTAGCCCCAGTAGAAAATGAAGATGCCCAGCAGCAAGGCCAGGCCCACCTGGTAGATCAGCTTCTCCCACGTGTACAACCCCTCGCGGCGGCTCTTGCCGGGGGTGCCGGGCAGCGGTATCCGCCGGGCGCTGGTCAGTTTCAGCCAGTCGTCGATGGCCCCGATGGCGAAGAACCCGCCCATGCACACCATGGCCATGCGGATGTAGAAGCTGGTCAGGTCCGCCAGCAGCAGCACGGTGATGAAAATCGAGGCCACGATCAGGATGCCGCCCATGGTGGGCGTGTTGGCCTTGGTCTTCATGAGCTGATTGAGGTCTTTGTGATAGAACTCCGGCTGATCGCCGATCTTGCGGGCCAGCAGCCAGCGAATCGTCCGCTTGCCGCTGAGCACCACGATGGCGAAGCCGACCACGATCGCCACCACCGCCCGGAACTCCACGTAGCGGAACACCCGCAGCGGCGAAAGGAATCCGCCGCTGTCGATCGTGGGCTTGAGCAGTTCAATCAACCAGTGCAGCATGGGGGTAGTTTAGTGAGTAGGCAGGTAGGCAGTAGGCAGTAGGGGTTCGAATTCGCGCAAGTTCTTTGGCATCAGCCCCTGTTGCCTATTGCCTACTCCCTACTGCCTGAATCGTTCCTCGATGGCGGGGATCAACCGCTCCAGCCTCACGGCCCGTGAGCCTTTCAATAGCACCAGATCACCTTCCCGCAGCAGAGCCGCCACGCGATCGGGCATGTCGGCTGCTTCAGCGTCAAAAGCGTGTTCGCCCCCGGCCAGACGGGCATCGGCCCCGATGGTGATCAACAGATCGCCGCCATCACGCAGCTTGCGGTAATGGGCGCCCACCCGCCGATGAGCCGCCGCACTGTGCTCGCCCAGTTCACGCATGTCGCCCAGCACCAGCACACGCCTCCTGGCGGCTGCTGCGCGTTTAGCGGCGGAGCTTGCTCCACCTTCCTCCGCACTCAGACGCATCGTCACCAGCAGGTCGATGGCTGCGATGGCCGAGTCGGGGTTGGCGTTGTAGGCGTCGTGGATCACCGTTACGCGGCCCAGGCGCATCGTCTGCCAGCGGCCTTCCAGCGGCGGCGCGTTGGCCAGGCGCTGGGCGATCATGCTCTTGTCCATCCCCATCCACTGCGCCACCACCGCTGCCGCCTGGGCGTTTCTTCGCATGTGCGCCCCCGGAAGCGGAAGGCGGCCGACCAGCGCGTCATCCGGTTGCAGATCGGGCTGCACCTTCAGACCGCCGGGCGCAACGTGATCGTAGAGTGAGCGCTTCTCTTTCTCGATGGCGGACCTGGTGCCGAAGTTACCGATGTGAGCCTGGCCGATGGTGGTGATGACCGCGGCATCCGGGCGCAGGATCTCAGCCAGCGGCGCGATCTCGCCGGGATGATTGGTGCCGACCTCCGCCACCACGAAGTCGTCGTCAGCGCGGGCGGCCAGCAATGTCAGCGGCACACCCAGGTGATTGTTGAAGCTCTTGGGCGATTGCGTGCCGTGAAAGCGAGCACTGAGCAGATGATGAATGAGATTGCGCGTGGTGGTCTTGCCGTTGGACCCGGTGACGGCAATGACCTTGCATCCCCCGGCCGCCAACTCCTTGCGCCAGGCGGTGGCCAGTTGCTGCAGGGCCTTGACGGTGTCATCAACGCGCAACATCGGATATGGGCGAGCAAGCTCGCCCGCTAAACGGGGATCACGTTTAGCGGCGGAGCTTGCTCCGCCATCCCGTTGCACGATGGCGAACGTGGCGCCGCGCTTGATCGCCGACTCGATGTAATCGTGCCCGTCGAATTGCTCGCCGCGAATGGCCACGAACACCTGCATGGGTTGAATTGCCCGCGAATCGATGCTCACACCCAGCAGCGGCGCATCCGGATCGGCCGGCTCACTCAACCAGCGACCAGCCAGCACCTGGGCGAAACGTCTTGGCGTCCAGAAGTCATTCATGGCTCGAATCCACCGATCGCCGCACCCACTCTGCCAACGCCGCGGCTGCGTGTTCACGATCATCGAAGTGAATCTTGCGCGTCCCGCCCGGCGACGCAGCATCAGCGATGATCTGGTAGTCCTCGTGCCCCTTGCCCGCCAGCAGCACGGTGTCGTCCGCTTTCGCCATCTCGATCGCCTGCCCGATGGCCGCCGCCCGATCGCCCTGCACGATCACCGACCTGCCGGTTGCCCCCTTCATGATGTCCGAGATGATCGCATCCGGTTTTTCGCGGCGCGGATTGTCACTGGTGACAATCACCACATCCGCCAACTCACACGCCACCGCCGCCATCTTCGGCCGCTTGGTCTTGTCTCGATCACCGCCGCAGCCGAACATGCAGATCAACCGTCCCCGCACCGACGGTCGAAGCGCCTCCAGCACATTCTTGAGTGCGTCGTGCGTGTGTGCGTAATCCACCAGCACCGTAGGCATTGCAGATGATCCATCTGCCATCTGCCATTTGCCATCTGCCATCAACATCACCCGCTCCAGCCGCCCCGGCACCTGCGGACATGCCGCCAGCGCCTGCGGCAGAATGCTTGAAACATCCGTGATGCTGTGACTGGCCGCGATTGCCTGCAGCGCGTTGGACACATTGTGTTTCCCCACCAGCGGCAGCGTCGCATCCACCTTGCCCCACGGCCCGATGAGCGTCACCTCGCTGCGCTCGCCGGTCATCTGTCGCAGCACCGCCCGGCAGACATCCGCCCCGTTCGCCGGTTCATTCAACGTCGTCCACCGCAGCTTCGCCCGGCAATCGCGGGCCATGCGCTGGGCATAAGCATCGTCACGATTGATCACCGCGCAGGCGTCGGCGTCCAGCGCCTCAAACAGCTTCGCCTTGGCCTCGGCGTATTCCTGCATGGTGCCGTGATAGTCCAGGTGATCGCCGGTGAGGTTCGTGAACACCGCCGCCGCGAAGCGCAGATGAGCTGTGCGGCCCTGATGCAGAGCGTGACTCGACACTTCGCACGCCGCCGCCTGACAGCCGTTGGCCACCATCCGCGCCAGACAGCGCGAAAAGTCGATCGGCCCCGGCGTGGTCAGCTCGGCCGCCCGCTGCCGGGCCCCGTCATCGATGATCACCGTGCCGATCAGTCCGCAGCGCATCCCCGCAGCCTTCAACAGATGCTGGATCAGAAAGCAGATGGTGGACTTGCCCTTGGTGCCCGTGACGCCGATCAGTTGCAGCTTGCCGCCCGGGTGGTCGAAGAATCGCTCCGCCAACCCGCCCACCACGTTCATGTCATCGACCTCGATCACCGCTGTCGCCCCGCGGTTGATCGCATCTTCCACGTAGCGCCGCCCATCCGCCTGCGAACCCGGTCGGGCCACGAACGCGCAGCCGGCCGTCACCTGCCGCGAATCATCCACCAGGTCGGTCACCACCGTCTGCCCATCGCCGCGGCTCAGGCGCACGTTGAGCCCGGCCGTCAGTTCGCTCAATGTCATGCCCTGTGCTGGTTTCATCACGCCCTGCCGTCCGCTGAACTTCATCAATTGCGGCGAGATTTTATCGGCCGAATCCGCGACAAGCGATTAACACCGCCCGGTGCTACCCACCTTCAGTGACGCCCACAACTTACCGATAACACTGCTGTGACGCACCGCGCCGAAAAACCGATCGAAACGCTTCGCCTTTCCGCCGAGCAGAAGCAGCGCCTGGTGGCTCACGTCAATCAGTCTTACCAGAAGCCTGTGCCCCAGGAGCGGCGAAGTCCCCGCGTGCCCTTCCTGGCCAAGGGCGCCATCATCGCTGTGCGGCAACCCAACGGCAACCTCTCACGTCATGCCGTGCTGACCCGCAATCTCTCCTCCGGCGGGCTGTCCTTCATGGTCGGCCGATTCGTTTACCACAACAGTCCCGCGGAGGTCATCCTGCCCATGCTCGACGGCCGCGGCATGATCATCGCCGGCCGCGTCGTCCGTTGCCGCCTGTTCGAGGGCATCATCCACGAATGCGCGGTCATGTTCGATGAGCCGCTGGACATCAACCTGTTCGTGAACGCCAACAGCTCGCCGCCCGTGGCTGGCGCCTCTGACATCAATCTCGCCGACGAGGCCAGGAATGTGCCGGAGGCCTTTCCGGTCATTAAGCCGATGGTGCTGATCGTTGACGACTTCAAGAACGACCGCCGGCTGTTCTGCCTCTGGATGGAAAAGCTCGGCTTCCAGACCCTCGAAGCTCACAACATCGCCAGCGCCGAGAAGCTCATCAGTGAATACAACGTGGAAATGGCCCTGATCAACCGCAAGCTGGGCAACGAAGACGGCCTGAATCTGGTCAAAAAGATGCGCAGCGACGGCTTCGGCGGCCCCATCCTCGTCGCTTCTGCCGACGACGACCAGGCCTTCCGCATTCACGCCCGCGGCGCCGGCGCTGATGAATACATGACCAAGCCTTTTGATCAGCTTGACCTCAAGCTCGCCATCGACCGTCTGTTCACGCCCGGCGAGGCCAAGCCGCAACCCAACACACCCATCCGCAGCGATCTGGCGGACAACGAAGCCATGAAACCGTTGCTGCGCGACTTCGTGGCCGGCCTGGGGCAAACCGCCGATCAGCTCGACGAGGCTGATCCCGATCAGGATCGTGACGCCATCATCAGCCTTTGCCGACAACTCAAAGGCTCCGGCAGCGGTTATGGTTTCCCGCAGATCAGCAAACTCGCCCTCCTCGTGCTCGACCAGTTGGACAGCGAGCAGGGCAATGTCGATGCCCTCGAACGAGTTGTCATGGAACTGACGACCACGCTGCGACGGGTCAGCGCCGATTGAAGAAGCGGCCAATCCGCTCGATCATTGGGCATTGGGTATTGATCATTCCCCTCTCACGCACATGCTCGCTGCGTGATGGCCGGCTGCGTCGTCTGCCGCACCCACACGCTGTTGCGACCGCGATGTCCGTTGAGGTTCAACAGGCGCGACAGGTAGTCGCCCAGCGTCCGCTCATCGAACGACAGCAGAAATTCGTCCGATGCTGAGCGGTTGCACTGGCGGATTCTTTCGATCATCTCGCTTTTGCTCATGGCCGACTCCTGATAATTCACCGGCGGGCGGATCCGCGCCCACCACGGGCGATCGCCTGTAAGCAATCGGCCGATCTACGCAACTCGTAAAACATGTAACTGAAGTGGACGCCCTTTTTCGCCGATACACCCCGCTCGCGCAGATTACTGGACCTATCGCCCAGGGCCGCAGCCGGGTAAAATCGACTCCAGCGAGCACGTCATGCCCATCATCGTTCACAGCCCGTACTCCGGCCTACCCGTCAAGGTGCGCGATCAGGACATCAGCCGCGCCCTGCGCGACGAAGAGGGCCGCATCTTCTACGCACTGCCCAAGAGCGACGGCTCAGGCTACTACGGCTCACCCACCCGCCAGGGCTCAGCCCTGCACGAGCAGCGGGCCGCCGAGATGGCCGCAAAAATTGCCCAGGCCAAAACCAGCGGACAGCAGCAGACTCAGCAGCAATTGCACGACGCCACCGGCCGCAAACGTGGTGGCATGCGCCGCCTGCTGGTCCTGCTGATCATCATGGCCGCCGTCGTCATCGGCGCCTGGTACTTCCTGTTCAAGACCCCCCAAGGCGCCGGCCTGCTGGAAAAACTGCCCGACGCTTCGCCCGCTCCCGCACCATCCGAACAGCCCGCTGAACCACCGGCCGGCGACGCCCAGTCTTCGCTCGCCCCCACGCCCTGGGTCACCACCGCCAGCGGCCTACGCTATCGCATCGATGAGTCCGGCCACGGTCGAACCGCCACCGCCGGCAAATTCGTCCGCATTCACTACACCATCGCCCCCGGAACTGATCCTGCAAACATCGCACCGGCCGCCCATGCGTCATCCGAGATCCAGCCGCAGACCATCGGCTTCGTCCTCTGGTCCGGCCAGGCCATCCGTGGCTGGGATGAAGGCATTGCCGGCATGCGCGTGGGCGAAACCCGCACCCTGCTGCTGCCGCCGCAGTTGATCAGTGGCGGCTGGGCCGGCCGCCAGGACGCCAACCTGCCCGATGCCACGCTCCGGTTTCAGATCACCCTTCTGGAAGTCCTTCCGGGGGTCGAGCACCTGGTGCTGCTCGCCGGCACAGGTCGCATCGCCCGACCCGGCGACGCGGTGGAGTTCCACTACGTCACCTACGTCGAAGGCCGCGCCGCTCCCTGCGATGACAGCGCCAGTCGCGGCCGGCCCCTGCGCTGCCGCATCGGCGACAACCAGCTCATCCCCGGCTGGGAACTGGGCCTGATCGGCATGGCTGAAGGCGAAAAGCGCAAAATTGTCATTCCGCCCTACCTGGCCTACGGAGCGCGCGGAGCCGGCGCTTTGATCCCGCCCGACGCCACGCTCCGCGTCGAGATCGAACTGCTGCGCATCCTGCCCGACACCATCAGCGAGGCCATGCTCACCCAGCGCCCCACCCTGCCCCGACTGGGCGGATGACGATTCACATCCCACGCACATTTCCCGCCGCTTGCGGCTTCGCGAAAAACGCCCAAACCACATCCCGCGCCGAACCACAAACCACATCGCGTACAAACTGAGAGTCCAATCCGTATTACACTGTCCCCATGGACCTCGACTGGCGAACGCATGCCATTGATTTCGACGGCTTCGCGGAACGGCGAGTCAACCAGGAATGGTTGCTGACCAACGGCAGCGGCGCCTATGCCGCCTCCACTGCCCCCGGCATCAACACCCGACGCTATCACGGCCTGCTGATCGCCGCTTGCGATCCGCCCGTCGGCCGCGTCGTGGCGCTCAATCAAATCTGGGACCAACTGGTTATCCATCGACCCCACGATTCGGGTGAACCCACCAACCTGTCGCAGCCGATCGACCTGGCCTCTCTCATGTTCCGCAGCGGTCCGGGCGGACGCGACACGGTGCTGGCTCCCATCGGCTGTCACATGCTGCAGCGCTTCGAGCGCGGCCTGAGTGTGCGCTGGACCTTCCGCTGGGGAACCGTTGAGATCCAGCGCGAACTGTTCCTGCACTGGAAAAAGCAGGCCATCACGTTGCGCTACCAGTTGCGCGGCCTCGAAACGCTCAAGGCCCGCGCCACCATGCGCCTCTCGCCCATGCTTACGCTGCGCGATTTTCATGAAGTGTGCGGACAACACTGGGGCGAGCCGCGCATCACCAGCGAGGGCGACACACTGCGTGCCCGGCGCGGCGACCTGATCGTCACCTGCCGCCTGCCCGGCAGTCATTTCGAGCCCAATGCGCATTGGTGGCAGCACGTGTTCTATCCCGTTGACGCCGAGCGCGGCCAGGAATGCAGCGAAGATTACTTCGTACCCGGCGCGATGGTCGTCGATGTGCCGGACAACGGCGAAATCCTTTTCACCGCCGCCCTCGGCGACCAGCCCGCCAAGCCGCTGCCCGACACCACCGCCCGCGCCAAACACCTGGCCCCCGTCCGCAGCAAACTTACCGGCCAACATGCCGCGGCGTTCGCCATCGCCGGCGATGATTTCGTGGTCGATCGCACGGTCAACAAGCGAAAACTCTCGACGATTCTGGCTGGTTATCCCTGGTTCGCCGACTGGGGCCGCGACACCTTCATCGCCCTGCCCGGGCTGCTGCTGTGCACCGGACGCCACGCCGAGGCCAAGCGCGTGTTGCAGACCTTCGCCGCCCACCTGCGCGAGGGCGTGATCCCCAATCGCTTCCACGATCAGGTTGCCGCTGGCGATGCCGCCACTACTTCCGGGGGCGCTGATTACAACACCGTTGACGCCAGCATGTGGTACGTCTATGCCGCGTTCGAATACCTGCGCGTGACTCGTGACGATGCCGCCTGGAAAAACTTCCTGCGCAAAGCGGTGATCAACATCGTCGAATCGTATCTCAACGGCACATGGACCGACGACAAAACGCGCATCCACAGCGACGATGACGGCCTGATCGCGGCCGGTCACGCGCGTTCGCAATTGACCTGGATGGATGCGGCCTGCGGCGGCGTGGTCTTCACCCCGCGCTTCGGAAAAGCCGTGGAAATCAACGCGCTTTGGTATCACTGCCTGATGTGTCTGATCCAGCGCGAGCCGGACAACAAGCGCTACGCCCAACTCGCCCGGCGCGTGCGCGAAAGCTTCGAGGCAACCTTCTGGAACCAGCACACCGGCGGCCTGTACGACCACGTCTATCTCGACGAACAGAACGAACTGCGCCGCGATGCGTCGGTGCGGCCCAACCAGGTTTTTGCCGTCAGTTTGCCGCACTCGCCGCTATCGACGTCCAAGCAACAGTCCGTGGTAGAACTGCTGCGCGACAAGCTGCTGGTGCCGATGGGTCTGCGCACGTTGCCGCCGGACGACGCTCGCTATCACCCGCGTTACACCGGCAACGCTTTCCAGCGCGATGAGGCGTATCACCAGGGCACGGTCTGGCCGTGGTTGATCGGCCCTTATGCCGAGGCGACGTTGCGAGCGTACGACTTTTCCCAGGAAGCGCGGCAGCGGGCAGCCCGCGCCATCGCGCCCTTGATCGAGCAGTTGACCGCCTCCGATCAGCGCCCGTTCAGCTTCGGACAGCTCCACGAGATCTTCGAAGCCGAGCCCGCCGACGCTGCCCGTCCCGTGGGCTGTTTCGCCCAGGCATGGTCGGTTGCCGAACTGCTGCGGGCGTCGTGTCTGATTGAATCCTGACCCGGCGCGCACAATCTGGCACGCCGGCGCCGATTTTTTGAGCCTCCAAAAAATTTTCTAATTCCAGCCCACACCAGCACCTGCGCCGTGCGGGTGTCGCTCCGGCGCGCACAAACGTTGCGCTGCATCCCTATGTGACCGCGTGTGTTGGCTTTGCCGCCCCCGGCGCGGCCATCGCGCCATCGCTGCGCCGGTCGGACTACAGCCGACTGATGCGCAGCACCGCGCGGTACAGACCCGCCACGTGCCCGCGCTTGACGATCCGCGGCGCGAAGGTCGGGTTCAGCGGTTGAAGGCGGATCATGCTGCCGCCGTCGTCGAAGAAGATTCGCTTGAAAGTCGATTCATGGTCCGGCTCAAGACGCACGAAACAATCACAACCGTCGATCACATCGGCCAGCGGCGAAAAGACCACCACATCGCCCTCGTGATAGGCCGGCTCCATCGACGCGCCCACCACGGCGGCGGCGAAAGCGTCGGGATCTTCCACGCCGTAGGCCGGGACGTAATCGTCAGCCACCCGGGCCGGGTAGTCGAGGTCGGTGAAGTCGCGCGGATAACCCGCCGCGACCTTGTTGATCAGCGGCACCTGGCGGGGAACGACGGAGGTTACGGCAGATGGCGTTTCACCCGTGTTTTTGCCATTAACCATCTGCGTTTCATCTTCACCGAGCGCGGTCTGGATGCGCCGCCGCAGGGCGCCGCTGCGGTAGAGTTGATCGAGTCGGCGAAGTCCGCCGCGACGTGGCGTAACCTGGTTGAGCCACTGCGCCAACTCGCGGCCGCGCTGGGCCTGGTCGGCCAGTTGCTGCACGGTGTCCAGCACCGCACCGGGAGCGCGTTGCCAGGCGGCCGCCTGTTGCAGTTCACCTGCGCCCATCTGCAACGCTGCTTCCAATCGACCCAGCACCGCGGCCGAGGGCGGGTTGTCCACGCGATGGTTCTCGATCATCGACAGATAACTGACCGCCACCTCCGCCCGCGCCGCCAGGGCGCTGAGGGTCAGGCCCAACTGCTCGCGCTGCGTGCGAATGCGTTGTCCGACGGTCTGCATGATGACGCTTCCAGGCCCCGGCCCCTTCGCCGTGAACCCTTCCGGGGGCAACCCTTCCGGGGGCGGGGGCGGGTGTTTCAAATTTTACTGAAAACCACCTTGACACGTCTTGCTGTTCGACTACAATACCTAACATATACCATACATTCTAGCGGAAAGCAAGACCCCATGACCAGCACACGTTTCGGCGGGCAGGCGGCGCGGGAGCAACGGCGCAAACGCCTGGAGCAGTTGGTGAACCTGGCAGAGCACCTTGAGGAGCAAGACCGGCTGCTGGTTGAGCACATCTACAAGCGGGGCCTGCCCATCGGCAGGCTGGCCAAGGCCGCCGGACGTCGGCCGCGGGCACTGCAGCGCCGGGTGGCGTTGCTCATTAAGCGCATGTCCAGCACGGAGTTCCAGTTCCTGGCCCGGCGCAGCCGCACCCTCGACGACCAGACCCGCCGCACCGCCTGTCGCATCATCCTGCAGGGTCAAAGCTACCGACACACCGCCGACGCCATGGGCCTGAGCCTGCACGAAGTGCGACGGTGCATGGCCCGCTTTCGCCGCCACCTGCATCGGCGTCTGCCACCGCCTTCCTGAAGCAGCCACCCCGGAAATCATCAGCATCGGCGGCGGGTGAACGGGTTTTCAAAATTTTATGAAAAGCAACCAGGATTCGGCCCACGGCCCCATTCAAGCCCACGACCTGACGCTCCAGCTCGCCTGCCATATGCCCACCGCGGTGACCCCCTCGCCCAACGTGCTGCAGGTCGCGGCCATGTTCGGCCTGGGCGTCGATCAACAGCGACAGATCCCCGTGGTCAAACCCACACAACTCTCATTGCACCCCGGCCAGGTCGTCTTCATCACCGGCCCCTCCGGCTCAGGCAAGAGCACCCTGCTGCGCCTGATCCGCGAACAACTGGCTGACAACGACCAAACTGCCTTGATCGACTTCAACGATCTGCCCGCGCCGCCCGATGTCGCGCTGGTCGATGCGCTCGACTTGCCGCTGGAGGACAGTCTGCGCCTGCTGTCACTGGCCGGCCTCAACGACGCTTTCGTCATGCTGCGCTCGCCGGGGCAGTTGTCCGACGGCCAGCGCTATCGCCTGCGCCTGGCACAGACCATGGCCCGGGTCGAACAGCGCCGCGATGACAGGTGGTGCGTGGTGCTGGCGGATGAATTCGGGGCGGCCCTGGATCGGGTGACCGCGAAAGTGATTGCCGCCAACGTGCGCAAGTGGACCACGAACAAACCCGTCTGCTTCGTGGCCGCCACCACGCACGATGATCTGCTGGAGGAATTGTCTCCCGACTGCCTGATCGAGCAGCACCTGGGCGCGGAGTTGGAAATCGCGCGGCGCGGAGAAGCGTCATGCTGATCGACCAACTCGAACTATCCGCCGGCAACATGCGCGACTACCTGGCCCTGTCGGAGCATCACTACCGCTCGGCCCGACCGGCCACGATGACCCGCGTGCTGGCTTTTCGTCGCAAGGCGCCCACGGTGATCGGCCGCTACCTGCAACAGCCGCAGCGGACGCAGACGGTGGCGGTGCTGGTCGAATCGCTGCCGGCCCTGATGTGCCGCATGCGCAATGTCGCCTTCGACGACAGATACGGCACGTGGCTTCTTCCGGCCGAGCGGGCGCGGCTGCTGAACGCGGAGCTGCGCTGCATCAGCCGGGTCGTCGTACATCCGCAGTGGCGCGGTCTGGGCCTGGCGGTGAAGCTGGTGCGTCATGCCCTGGGCAGCGCCACCACGATCTACACCGAAGCCCTGGCTGCCATGGGAAAAGTCAATCCCTTCTTCGAACGTGCGGGCATGGTGGCGTACCATCGCCCGCGCCATGCTTTCGATGATCGCCTGCACGCGGCCCTGGCCCAGGTGAATCTTTCCTGCCACGACCTGACCGATCTCAATGCCGCCTGGCATCGCATCGAACAACTTCCGGGGGCACAACAAACCTGGCTGCTGGGTGAACTGCGGCGGTGGTATCGGCAACTGGCGGGTCGCTCATCACACGCCAGCGCCGATCCGCACGATCACCTGCGCTATGCACGGGATCATCTGCTGCTGGAGCCGGTGTACTACCTGCGCGACAACCGGGAGAAACCATGAATATCGAAATCATCCCCCTATCCGCCCTGCATGCTCATCCCGCCAACAGCAACGTGATGTCGGCCGAGATGCTGGGCAAGCTGACCACGCACCTGAAGCGCAGCGATCGCTATCCACCGCTGATCGTGCGCGCGATCCCCGCCCCCGCCCCCGGAAGTATGATGCCGGATGCCTCCGGAAGTGTGATGCCGGGCGCCCCCGGAAGGACGACACGGGGCGAGGCATGCTTCAGCATGCCGGGCGCCCCCGGAAGTGCAACACGGGGCGAGGCGTGCTTCAGCATGCCGGGCGCCCCCGAAAGTAAATGTGAAAGTCCTGCAGCACCGCATGTCAATGCGGTGCCCCCACTCGACGAGCAGACCCAGTACCAGATTCTCGACGGCCATCACCGCGCCGTGGCGTTGGAAAAGATCGGCTGCGACAGCGCCCGCTGCGTGGTGTGGGATGTCGATGACGATGAAGCTTTGCTGCTGCTGGCCACGCTCAATCGTCTTCAGGGCCAGGACGATCCCCGCAAGCGCGGACAGTTGCTCAAACAACTTCAGGAGAAGCTGCCGAAGCTGGAAGCCCTGCTGCCGGAGGCGAAGGTGAAGTTGCAGCGGTTGTTGACTTTGGCCCAGGGTCAGCCGCCGGTCCCGCGCCCGCCGCGCGTGGCCGAGCAGTTGCCGGCGCCGGTGCACTTTTTCCTGCCGCCGGCCCAGAAGAAGTTTCTTGAATCGAAGCTGGCTGACATCGGCGGCACGCGGGAGCAGGCATTGATGAACTTGGCGGGGTGGTGCGGGGAGATGGCCTGATGGCCCCAATGCCTGATTGCTTGAATGGATTTGACATTCAAGCAATCACGAAATCAGGCCATCACAACTTTTTACAGGAGTGCCAACATGGTGCGACCAATCGGAGAACAGCGGCGAGCGAAGCTGCTGATGGAACTGATCAAAGGTGAGAAGGATGTCGTGGAGATCGCCCACGAGTATCGCCTGAGCCTCAACGACCTGATCTACTGGGTGAGGCTGCCGGAGAACTGGACGGTGCTGGCCGACGTCGAGCGTTTGAATGACGCCCAGACGCGATTGCAGCTTTCGCGCTATCGCCGTCATGGTTTGTGGAAGCTGGCTTCGCTGCTGTCCAGCAGCAAGCCCAACAAGGAAGACGACGTGATGCGTCGGGCCAGCGTCGATCTGCTCAAGGCTGCGCCGGGGCCGAAGCTGCTGCCGTCGGGTGCGGCGCGGGATGAAGCTGGGGACGACGCGGACGATCGGGAGTTGGCCGGGTTCTTCGCCCAGATGGCCGAGACGCGCGAGCAACTTCAGATCGCCGGCCGGCGCCAGCACCTGGACGCACAGGACACAGACTAAGCCAGTCACCAGCCACGGATGGACACGGATCAACACGGATGAGAGCGGATGAGCTGCCTTTTCATCCGTGTGCATCTGTGTTCATCCGTGGTTTGATTTTCTTTGGAGTTCAATCATGACCAATACACGTAGTCACCGGCGGCGACTCAAGGCTCTTTGGAAGCATCGCCCGCGCGATCCGCAACAGTTGCGCAGGTTCGTGCAGGCGGTGCTGGGGCTGGAGGTGCCGGCCATGCGGGGTGAGTCGCAAGCCTCGCCTTTGGATTACCTGGCCCATGCGTTTTTCGATCGGGGGCAGGATGTGGTGGTCTGGGCGCCGCGGGGCGGGGGTAAGACCGTGCTGGGGGCGGCAGCCACGGTGCTGGACCTGCTGTTCAAGCCGGGCATCGAGCTGCGCATTCTGGGCGGATCGCTGGAGCAGTCGCAGCGGATGTACGAGCACGTGCTGGCCATGCTGGATCGTCCGCTGCTGCGGGGCTTGCTGCGCGGTGAGCCGACCCAGCGGCGGGTGGTGACGCGCACCGGGGCGCGGGCGGCGGTGCTCAGCCAGTCGCAACGCAGCGTGCGCGGCTTGCGGGTGCAGAAGCTGCGCTGCGATGAGGTGGACATGTTCGACCCGGAAGTCTGGGAAGCTGCCCAACTGGTGACCCGCAGCGCGGATTGCGCCGGGCAACCCGTTCCGGGAGTGATCGAGGCTCTGTCAACCATGCACGTGCCCGGCGGACTGATGAGCCGGCTGGTGGGAGAAGACATGGCAGATGGAAGATGGCAGATGGAAGATGGGGTGGTTCAATCGCCATCTACCATCTGCCATTTGCCATCTGCCATTCCCAGACCCCGGCTGATTCGCTGGACGGTGATGGATGTGATCGAGCGTTGCGAGCCGCAGCGGCCGTGCGACGGCTGCGTGTTGTGGGACGACTGCGGCGGACGCGCCAAGCAGGCGGCTGGTTTCGTGAGCGTGGATGACCTGGTGCGCCAGTGGAAGCGCAGCAGTCGGCTGACCTGGGACTCGGAGATGATGTGCCGCATGCCGGCGGCGCGGGAAAGGGTGTACGAAGAGTTCGACCCCCGCCGCCACGTGCGCGAGCAGATCACCCGGCCCGCCACCGCTCTCGCCGTCGCCACACCCCCAAACACCTGCTCACCTGTCCTTGCCGGCACCGGAAAGACGCAAGGCAAGCAGAACACATTTAGCCTAAATGCTAATTATTTTATAGTCGGAGGCATGGACTTCGGGTGGCGCAATCCCACGGTGTTTCTGTGGGCACGCGTGTATGGGCGAGCGGAGAGCGACAGCGACAGTCTGCTGGTGCATGTGATCGATGAGTATTCACAGCAGCGCACGCGGCTGGAAGACCATGTGGCGGCGATCAAGGAGCGCGAGCACGGCGAGCTGGCGTGGGTCGGCATCGATCCGGCGGGTGGCGCGGGCAACAGCCAGACGGGGCTGAGCGATGCAACGGTGCTTCGCCAGCACGGCTTTCGTGTGCGGGCGCGACAGGCGACGATCATGGAAGGTGTGGAGATGGTCCGCCGCCTGCTGGATCATGGGCAACTTTTTATTCATCCGCGCTGCACGGGATTGTTGCTGGCGCTGCGGACGTATCACTACGACGTGCGGCGGCCGCGGCGGGAGGAGCCGGTGAAGGACGGGCCGGACCATTTCTGCGATGCCTTGCGTTACCTGCTGACGAACCTGCGGATGGGGGGACGATTGCAACGGCGGGACTATCTGTATGGATCGTGAGGTTGACGCGCATGCTGCGGTGGTTTGCGGGGGTCTATTTTCGGCCGCCGACTTCAAGTATCGCGGGGTAAGTTTCGAAAAGGTTGCTGAAGGCTGCGGGCTGGCCGAAGTCGATCGGAATCACTCTCGACCGGGAACCACATGGCTCAGCGATGGTTATCAGTCATGGACGCGGCCCGGGAGTTGGGTGTTCATCCATCGCAGGTGCGCCATGACATCATCGCGGGCAATGTGATTTCACGGTTCGATGAATGCGGGCGGCAGGTGCTGGTGGGTGAGCCGGACGCTGCGCCGCAGCCGGGGCAGAATCACATGCAGGGTTGGCTGGGGCGCTGGACGTGGGTCAGTTGGATGATCGCGGGCATCCTGGCGCTGCTGGCGAGCATCGTGTACGGCATGGGCGGCGGGGGAAATTGAGTTTTACTTTTCCGGCTCGATGAAGTCGATCGGGCCGCAGTCGGGCACGAAGCCGGCGGCGACGGCCTGTTCGATCAGACAGCGCACGGCAGCGCGGCCTTTTTCGCCGTAGTCCAGCGTCCATTGGTTGACGTACATGCCCACGAAACGGTCCGCGAGGCCGGCGTCCATGTCACGAGCGTAGTGCAGGGCAAAGCGCACCGCGTCGGCGCGATGTTGCAGCGCGTAGTGAATCGAATCCAGCAGCACGCGGCAGATCACCGGGCCCTGGCCGGACTCGAGCAGGTCACGGCGAATGGCGTTGCCGCCCAGCGGCAGGGGCAGGTTGCGCGTGCGCGTCCACCATGCGCCCAGGTCGATCACCAGATGAAGCTGCTGATTCTGATAGGTGATCTGGCCCTCGTGGATGATGAGCCCGGCGTCGAAATCGCCCGCGGCCACCCGGGGAATGATCTGATCGAAGGGCACGAAATGCCAGTCCAGATCGTCGATGCTCAGGCCAAGTTCGGCGAGCATGATGCGACAGGTGAGCCAGGCGGTGGTGCGCTCGCCGGGCATGGCCAGGCGCAGGCCCTTGAGATCGGCGGCGTTGGGCTTGAGCGGGCGCGAGCAGACGATCATCGGGCCGTAGTGGTCGCCCATGGATGAGCCGCAACTGGTCAGGGCATAGCGATCAGCGACGAAGGGATACTGGTGGATGCTGAGGGCGGTGATCTCCAGTTCGCCTTTTTCGCTGCGCACGTTCAGCGACTGGATGTCTTCGAGCACGTGGATGAAGTGGTAGCCGCGGGTGTCGATCTGCGGCGAATGCTTGACGCCGTCGGGCGCGACGAAATCCGCCAGCGGCCACCACATGAACGCGTCGTCGGGATCGGGTGAATGGCCCAGGTGAAGGGGGGAAGTGATTTCAGGTTTTAGATTTGCGATTTTAGATTGGCCCACGAATTCACCTTCACAGCGCATCGCCCAAATTCAAAATCAAAATTCCCAATCAGCGTGTTTCAGCGCGTTTGAAGATCATCGCCAGCAGGCGCTTTTCGTACTCGGCGTCGCGGCCGATGGGCAGGTCGTAGCTGGCTTCGATGCCGCGCTGGGCCCACTCGGCGGGCACGTCGTTGAGGGTGCTGATGCGCTGGCGCGTGGCGGTGCCGGTCAGTCGGCGCAGGGGTTGTTCCTGCCGCTCGATGATCACTTCAACGCGCATGGTGTAAGCGCCTTCAACATCCGGCACCGGATCGAACAGGATGTTGACCTGCCGCTGAAGCTGATCCAGGGTCGAGGCCATCGTCTGCTGCGCGGTGCTGTTCTGGCCGCGCCACGGCTCGACCACGGTGGGCGAATCGAGGGCCGCGGTGCTGATGCGCCCGAAACGATAGTCCTGCTGATTGACGCGGAAGCCTTGGTCGCGCAGGGTGTCGATGGCAGCCCGATAAACCGTGTCGTATTCACCCGCCACCACGGGCGCGGGATTGCTCGGCGCCTCGGCGGGCACGGAGCGACAGCCGGCAAAGCACAGGACGAGAATGACCAATGACCAATGACCCATGACCAATGGCGAAGTCAGCGCCGTCTTGCGCCTTATTGGGCATTGGATATTGGACATGGGGCATTGGGAATTGGGCATTTGCCCGATTGTAACCGCTAAATCGGACGTTGAATAGCGCCGATGGACACCGTGTGACTTCTGATGCGCCCAGCGTACAGGACGAGGCGATCGATCAGCCGCGCGGCAGCCTGCAACGCCGTGTGGTGTTGTGGACGTTGGGGCTGGTCATCGCGGCCACGCTCATCAGTGCCCTGTGGCTGGGTGACATCGCCCGCCGCTCGCTCAGCGACAGTCACATCCGCACCTGCGAACTGCTGTCTCAGACTCTGGCGGCGGCCTTTGCCGGCAGCATCGAGGACGGCCACTGGACATCCAAAGCCGACCAGGTGCTCGACGGCCTGTCGCTGGATCCGCGCGTCGCCTTCGTGGCGGTGACCGATGCCAACAGTCACACCATCTATCAGCACACCTACGATCCCCAGGCCTATGCCGGCTTCGCGGAGGTCGCGCTGGCGTTCGACGGCAAGTACATCGAGCCCAGTGATCCGATCGACTTGCCCGACGGCAGCAGCGTGGTGGCGCGCAAGACGCCGATCTGGAACCCGCCCAAGGGCATCGAGGAGATGGCCCACTCCGGCCAGGTGCGCGAGCTGGAGGGTTTCGTGGTTCTGGCCATGCGCGATCGTCGCATTGGCGAAGCTCAGACGCAGATGAAGCTGGCCCAGTTTGGCGCGGCAGGCATGGTGTGTCTGATCTCGCTGCCGCTGGTGGTCTGGTCGGTGCGACGATGGACGGGGCCGCTGCTGGCACTGGTGCGGGCGACGGCGGATCTGGCCCACGGCCGCCAACCCACCTCGGTGCCCCCGGCCGGCAACGACGAACTGGGCCTGCTCACCCAGCACTTCAACGACATGGCCAGCCACCTGATGCTTGCCCGCAATCAACTCGAACAGGCCAATGTCCAACTGGAAGCCAAGGTCCGCCAGCGCACCGCTGAACTGGAGATGGTCAATCGCCGGCTGCAAACCGAGATGCGCGACAAGGAGGAATTCCTGCGGGCGGTCAGCCACGACCTGGGCGCGCCGCTGCGCAACATTGCCGGGCTTTCCGACCTGCTGGTGCGCAAACACCACGACGACCTGGCCGAGGACGTGCTCAACAAGCTGCAGCGCATCACCACCAACGCCCACCAGCAGACGGAAATGATCAACGACCTGCTGGAGATCTCGCGCATCCACACCCGCCCGGGTGAAAAACAGATGGTGGAGACCGAGGCCCTGCTGCGGCAGATCGCGGACAACCTGAACTACGACCTGGAGCAGAAGGGCATCGAGCTGAAGATCGAATCGCCGCTGCCGGCCGTGTTCGCCGAGCGCAACCGCCTGCGCCAGGTGTTCCAGAACCTGATCGACAACGCCATCAAGTACATGGTGGACGAAGGCGAGAAGCGCATCAGCATCCGCGCCGAACAGACGCCGGCCAACGTGACCTTCCACGTGATCGACACCGGCCGCGGCATCGATCCGCGCGATCGGGACCAGGTGTTCCAGGTCTTCCGCCGCGCCACCCACTCCGGCACGCACACCATCCCCGGCCGCGGCGTCGGACTGGCCAGCGTCAAGAGCATCATCCAGACCCACGGCGGCGACATCCGCGTCGAATCCACCCCCGGCAAAGGCAGCACCTTCAGCTTCACACTGCCCAATGCGCCGGGCGCGTAAGGTCGATACGACCCCGTACATATTTTCCCGTACCACACCAGTTTGTGGTAACGTACCGGCGTTTCCGGAGACATGCGCATGGCCAAACCGCGCAGACGAGCGACCAACCTTGGCGAAACGACTTATCGCGAAGGAGCGTTAGATCGTCTGGCAGAAGCTAGAGTGCTGCTTGAGCAACAGCATTTCGCGGGCAGCATCTACCTGGCGGGACGGAGCGTGGAAGCCATGCTGCGTTCTGTCTTGTGGAAAAGCGATCCACTGTATCAGACGGGAGAGAAAAGCCTGGAGACGGGTCACGACTTACGCAATCTTCTGACCGCAATTCGCAGTCTCGGACTATTGCGCGGGGGTGGTCAAGACCAATTGGAAACGCGCGTCCAGCAGGTCGCCCGCCTGTGGTTCAACAACATGCGCTTTGCGTCCAGCAAGTTAGTCGAGACGCAATGGAGAAAAATCGGCGAAATTGGCCACGGACGAAGAACTTTCAAACTGGCTGCACGTGACTTTTACGGTGCCTGCTATACTATTGTAAAGAGGTGTCAACTGCTATGACGCAAAAGAAACTCAAAAAAATCCTCTCCCAACGGTTGAAACTCAAAGACCCAGAGTTTTTCCTTGAAAGAATATTAAACAAGTTGAGCGGTTCAGTAGTTTCCATCACTTTCAAGGGAAAATCGGATCAACAGCGACTGAAGATGGTCTGGGATGCGTTGGAAGATGAACTCGGCCCCGAAGCGGTCCAGCAAATTGGCACGTTGCTGCTTTACTCGCCGGACGAGTGGAATATGGACCTTGAAGGTCATGCCAGCAGCGCTGCTTAATCTGGCAAAGTAGGTGGAACGGCGCCGCATCGATTTTTTCTTTATTGCTTTGCAACCACGATAACATCTCCCACTGACGACGCAGCTATCATGCTGCCATGCTCATCGAAACCGAGCGATCTGAGGACGGCGCTGCGATTCACATGCTGATCCATCGCGCGTTTGGACGGGCGGTGGAGGCGGTGCTGGTCGATCATCTGCGCGAGGATGGCGACCTGACGCTGTCGCTGGTGGCCCGCGAGGGTGCAGCCGTCATCGGGCACATCGGCTTCAGCCCCATCCGGATTGACGATGCGATACAGGGCGATGTCCTGGGCCTGGCCCCGCTGGCGGTTGATCCCGGCCATCAGCGGCGCGGCATCGGCAGCGAGCTCGTGCGGGCAGGTTTCGAGGCCTGTCGCCGGGGCGGATACGACGTGGTGATCGTGTTCGGCAATCCGCAGTATTACCATCGCTTCGGTTTCAAGAGCGCATCCGACCTCGGCCTGCTCAACGGCTTCGGCGCTACCGACGCTTTCATGGCCATCGAACTGGCGCCCAACGCCCTGCGCGGCCGGCGCGGCATGGTCCGCCATGCGGGGGCCTTCGATGCGTTTGTCTGAGGCGCATTGTGGTAAGCTGTGCACCGTCAATCCGGGGGACATTCCGGGGAACATTCCGGGGGCGGGGGCGGGGGCGGGGGGACACAACAGAGGGCGGACATTTTTCATATTCAGCTTGCGGAAAGGCAAATCCATGCAACGGACGGCAGCGCGCTGGTCATTGTGGCTGTTGGTGGCGGTGTCGGGGTGCAGCACGATCACCAATACCATGACGAAATCTATCGGGATCACCGGCATCGATGCCTCCGACACTGAGCTGCGCATCAAATGCTCTGTGCCGAAGGAACAGGTGAAGCTGATCGAGTTACTGCCTTATCAGCAATACGACAGCGGACAGGACCAAACCGTCGCCTGGCAAGGCAGCAGCAAGTCACGGATCGTCATCGATCGTTTCCAGGATCAGAAGGACCGCATCTACCACAAATTCCTGCTGATCGACAGCACCACAAGTCAACCCCTCGGCAACCCGCGGTATGTCACCGACTTTTCGGGCGCGACTCGCCGCGACACGGCGTTGCCCCGGCCCAAGTGCATCAAGGGGCTCACCTGCATCGTCAACATCGACGACGCCATCGAACTCGGTGTCAAGCACGTCAACGAAAACATCTTCATCCAGGATCTGCTGGACCTGGGCAACCCGAACCCGCAGGCGGTGTGGGAGTTCGAGGGCGAAAAGATTCCCCTGAACATGGAGGGCATCCGGAGGCACGACCAGCGCGTGCAACGATTCACCCAGGCGGGGATCGGGGTGATGGCCATTCTGCTCAACCAGATGCCGCTGGAGCGGCAGCCGAACAATCCGCTGCTCGATCAGGACTCGGACATCGAAAACAGCAAGCATCACCTGGGCGCGTTCAACGTGACCACCGAGGAAGGTTTGAAATACTACGAGGCGGCCCTGGAGTTTCTGGCTGAGCGCTACACCCGGCCGGACGGCAAGTACGGGCTCATCAACGCCATCATCATCGGCAACGAACTGCAACAGCACTGGGTCTGGTACAACATGGGCGACGCCCCGCAGGAGAAGGTGGTGCGCGAATACCTGATCGCCATGCGCCTGGCCTGGCTGGCGTTCCAGAAATACCACCCCGATCTGCGGGTGTACATCTCCATGGATTACCACTGGAACCGGATGGGGTTCAAGAAGAACCCGCTGCGTGAGCTGCGCGGCGATGCGTTCCTGGAAGCGTTCGCGCAGGAGGCCAAGCGGGAAGGCGATTTCCCGTGGAACGTAGCGTTCCATCCTTATCCGGAGGATCTGCTTCAGCCGCAGTTCTGGCGCGACAAGCACCCGACGGACAACTTCGACACACCAATTATCACGTTCAAGAACATCGAGGTGCTGCCGCGCTTTCTCAAGCAGGAGTGTTTTCTCTATCGAGGCCGGGTGCGCGACATCGCCCTGACCGAGCAGGGCTTCCACAGCACGGACAAGCCCGACGGCGAGCTGAACCAGGCGGCGGCTTACGCATATGCTTACTGGAAAATCTCGCACATCCCGGAGATCAGTTGTTTCATCCTGCACCGGCACGTCGATCACCGCGGCGAGGGTGGATTGAAGGTGGGTTTGTGGACGAATGACCCGGATGCCGCATCGCTCGAAGCGCCGCTGAAGAAGAAGATGATCTGGGAAGTGTTCAAGCACGCGGGCACGTCGCAGCAGGAGAAGTATTTCCAGTTCGCCAAGCCGATCGTGGGGATCAAGGAATGGTCCGATCCGCCGACGAACACCGAGCCGCTGCCGAGGGAACCGAAGAAGTGAGCGCGCTTTGAAGTTCATGCGGCCGCGCCCTGCGGCGGGATGCACCTGATGAGCCAAGTTACAGTTGAAACCACCGGCGGATGCTCCACGGGCCGGATGATCAAGTACAGCTCCGGGGCCTGTACCGAGTCGATCATCATCAACTCGTTCTTCGGCTTCTCCATGGTGTACTACACCAAGGCCCTGGGGCTGGGCGCGGAGATGGCAGGCATTGCGACGTTCGTGGCGACGCTGTGGGATGCGCTCTCCGACCCCATCATGGGGCACATCAGCGACAACACGAGAAGCCGATTCGGCAAACGCCTGCCTTACATGGCGGTCGGCGGACTGGCCATGATCGTCTGCTACTTCTTCATCTGGTACGTGCCCGGGTTTTTCAAGACCGATCTGGCGCTGGGCTCGATGCGCGTCTCGGGCATGACGATGCTGTTTGTTCACCTGGTGATGATGAACCTGCTGCTGCGGACCTGTTACACGGTGTTCACGGTGCCGTTCACCGCGCTGGGGTTTGAAATCTGCACCGACTATGCCGGCCGCTCCAAGCTGCAGGGGATTCGCAACGGCCTGAACATGGCGGCCAACCTGCTGGGGCCGGCCATGGCGTGGGCGATCTTCTTCAAGAACAACTCCGGCGACATCAAGGACACCCAGATCGCCCGGAACTACATCAACATGGGCCTGGCCTTCGCCGCCGCCGCGACGTTCTTCCTCATCCTGCTGCTGTGCTTCACCGCCAGGTACATGCAGGACTCGCGGCAGGACGCCACCTGTCACAACGACCCGGGCGCGTTCTTCAGGAACATCAAGGACATCCTGCTGGACAAGCATCCGCGCTGGGTGTTCATCTTCATGTTCTTCGTGCTGCTGGGGGCTGTGCTGGTCAGCACGCTGCAGATTTTCGTCTTCGACGACTTCATGAAGCTGGACGGCCTGCAGAAGACCATCACCCACGGCGGCACCATGGTGGGCATGGGAGCAGGTTCGCTGACCCTGGCAGTGTTCGTCCGGCGCTTCGACAAAAAGGGCGCGATCGTGGTGGCGGTGGTCTGGTCCGTGATCTGCGAATTGATTCTGGCGGGGCTGTTCCTGACCGGCTTTCTGAAACCGGACCAGACCGTCGGCGGATTCCCCATCGCGTTCGTGCTGTTTACGTTCTTTCACGGGGCTTACTGGTTCGGCAACGGCATTCTGCTGCCCGTGTCGCTGTCGATGATGGCGGACGTTTCCGAGATCCACCGCATCAAATTCAGCGTCAGCAAAGATGCCAGTTACGCGGCCATGTACTCGCTGGCCATGAAGGTTTCCATCTCGGTGGGCGGCCTGATTGCCGGGTATTGCCTGGTGTGGACCGGCTTCCAATCCGGCGCGGAAGCGGTGCAGACGCCGGAGTCAGTCTGGCGGGTGTGCGCCCTGACGTTCCTGGCCGGTCCGCTGGCTTCGCTGGCGGCGCTGGTGTTGATCAGCCGCTACCCGATCAACAGGCAATTCATCGAGAAGCTGCGAAGTGAAAGCGCCGAAGCATAAGTTATTGGGCATTGGGCCTTGGGCATTTGCACCCGATAATCTCCTGATTCTCCTCTCGCCGCGACGTTAAGTCGGCCGGTGGTTCAGTCGATAGCGACTGTACCGGTTGCAACGACCAGACCAGTCGTGCCGGTGAGGGTATCTATGTCATCATTGCAGGCACCCAGGTTGACCGTGATCGGGCCGCGCCGCGGCATGGCGGCACTCGACCTGCCGGGGGTGTGGCGCTACCGCGAATTGTGGTGGACGCTGGCGGTGCGCGATCTGCAGATTCGCTACAAGCAGACGATGCTGGGCGTGGCGTGGGCGGTGATCGTGCCGGTGGTCACCATGCTGGTGCTGAACGTGTTCTTCGGCCAGGTGATGGGTTTGGCGTCGCGCATGGACGGCGTGGCGTACCCGGTGTTTCTGTTTGCCGGCAATCTGCCCTGGCTGCTTTTTTCCAACACGCTGAATGTCTCCAGCAACAGCCTGATCAACAACAGTCACATTCTCAGCAAAGTCTATTTTCCCCGCATCATTCTGCCGCTGAGCGCCGCCGCGGGGCCGGTGGCGGATTACCTGATCGCGTTCGGCGTGCTGCTGGGCATGTGCTGGTGGTTCCAGGTGGCGGTGACGTGGAAACTGCTGATGCTGGCCCCGCTGCTGGTGCTGCTGCTGGCGGCGGCGCTGGGCATGAGCGTGCTGCTGGCGGCCCTGATGGTGCGATGGCGCGATGTGCGGCACGTGATTCCATTTATGACCCAGGTGCTGTTTTTCATGACGCCTGTGATTTACCCGCTGAGTTTCGTGCCGGAGCGCTACCAGTGGCTGATGTACCTCAACCCCTTGTGCGGCGTGATCGAAGCGATGCGGGCGGTGACGCTGGGCGGAACGATCAACCTGGAAGGATTGACCACCTCCGGCGGCGTGGCGGTGCTGCTGCTGATTGTGGGCGTGATGTGGTTCGGCGCGGCGGAGCGAAAGTTCGCGGATGTGATATGAGGAAGGGTTGTTGGTTGTTGGTTTCTGGTTGTTGTCCAGACGCCAGCGTGCCAAAAACCAAAGACCAACAACCCAAAACCAACAACCACCCCAATGACTGACACGGCCATCCAGATCGAACACCTGTCCAAGCGCTACCGGCTGGGAGCGAGCACGGGGATCGCGCAACTGTTGCGGCGCGGTTCGCACCTCGACGCCCTGCATGATGTCAGCTTCGAGGTGGCACGCGGCGAAGCGATCGGCATCATCGGCCGCAACGGCGCGGGCAAGAGCACGCTGCTGAAGATTCTCTCGCAGATCACACCGCCGTCGTCGGGGCGCGTGATGCTGCGGGGGCGGGTGGCGTCACTGCTGGAAGTCGGCACGGGCTTTCATCCGGAGCTGAGCGGGCGCGAGAACATTTATCTCAACGGCTCACTGCTGGGCCTCAAACGCCGGGAAATCAAGGCGAAATTTGACCAGATCACCGAGTTCAGCGGTGTCGAGCATTTCCTGGACACGCCGGTGAAGCGCTACAGCAGCGGCATGCGTGTGCGCCTGGCCTTTGCGGTGGCGGCCCATCTGGAGCCGGAGATCCTGGTGGTTGACGAGGTGCTGGCGGTGGGCGATGCAGCCTTCCAGCAGAAGTGCATCGGCAAGATGCAGGACGTGGCCAGCGGCGGTCGCACGGTGTTGTTCGTGAGCCACAACATGGGCGCGGTGACGGCACTGTGCAGCCAGGCTGTGCTGCTGGAGTCGGGTCGCTTGCAGCAGATGGGGCCGAGCACGGAGATTGTACGTGCCTATCAGTCGCACGCCTCGCACATTGCGGAAACGACGTTGGCCGATCGGCAGGATCGCCGGGGCGATGGATCAGCCAGGCTGACCGCGGTGCGTTTATTCAGCAGCGCCGACGACAGCCGGCTGCGTTGCAATGAAGCCATGAATGTCGAGTTGGAATATCGCTGCCGCGCAGGGCAGAAGCTGGGCCATGCCGTGTTTGCGATCACGGTGGCGGACATGCTGGGTCGTCTGCTGTTTACCTGTTCGTCCCGCCATCGCAGCATGGTGTTTGAGCAGGGGCCGACGGAAGGGCGAGTTACGTGTCATCTGCCGCGGCTGCCGCTGGCGCCGGGAGAGTACCTGGTCCACCTGGCGTTGCTCAACTGGGGTCAGCAGGCGGATGTGATCGAGAACGCAGCCACGATAAACGTCGAGCCCTACGACCCCAACGGTTCGGGCCGACTGCCTCAGATCAACAAACACGGGCCGCTCCTGGTGGATCACGACTGGGACGCCCGTATACAGGAACTGTCATCACCGATGGCGGCCAGCGCCGCCGCATAACAGGAACCCGTGCCATGACTACACTGCACACCCAGGCTCCGCTCGCCACCTCCAAACCCGGCAGTCGCGATCCACGTCCGCTGCCGACCTGTTTCCTGGCCGGCTGCCAGAAGACGGCTTCGACCTGGCTGTACGTCTGCTTCCAGGAGCACCCGGACATCCTGGTGCCGCCGACCGACTCGACGCACTTTTTCACCATGAACTATTGGCGCGGCTGGGACTGGTACCGCGAGCACTTCCAGGCGTACAACGGAGAGACGGCCGTATGCGATCCAACGTGCTCTTACATCCGTTACCCGCAGGCCGCCGAGCGCATCGCCCAATTCAATCCCGAGGCGAAGCTGCTGTTCTCACTGCGTAATCCGATCGAC
Source organism: uncultured Phycisphaeraceae bacterium (assembly GCA_964471555.1). Lineage (GTDB taxonomy): Bacteria > Planctomycetota > Phycisphaerae > Phycisphaerales > Phycisphaeraceae > JADLFV01. Next base: position 72,584 of record CAYYGM010000003.1, on the reverse strand, counting down.
CGCGCCTTCTCGCACTATTGGCATGAGAAGAAGAAGAACAAGATCGCTTTCGAGTTCGAGGAAGTTCTGGTTAACTACGATCTGTTCGAGAACTGGGTCGTCTCCGGCTTCTATGCCGAACGACTCAAGCCTTTCTACGACCACTTCCCGGCTGAGCAGATCAAGGTGGTGCTGTACGATGATCTGAAAGCGAATCCGCGCACGTTCCTGAAGCCGATCTATGAGTTCCTTGGCGTCGATGCTGACTTCGTGCCGAGCACGATCGACCAACCGGTCAACGGCGCCTACTACAAGCCGACCGCCCAGGTTCTTCGCAAGACCAAGCTGATCGACCAGCTCGCCGAGCCTGTGCGTTGGGTGCTGCCCAAGCGGGTCAAGAGCAGGCTCCGCGAGCGCTACTGCAAGGGTCGGTATCTCGACCAGGTTGTGTCAGAGTATCAGCGTGGTATCAAGCCGCACGTGCGGGAACGGCTGCATGAATATTTCGCACCGGAAAACGAAAAGTTGTCGCGCCTGATCGGGCGCGATCTGGGGCACTGGAAATGATCATGGCGGCCAGATTCTGGGATTGGTGCAAGCGAACGTCCGGAGCGGGATCGTCGGGACGCGGCGCGATCTGTCTGGCCCTGCATCGTGTTCAGCCGGACCCGGGCGAGGCATGGACAGCAACGCATCGGCTGACGGTGACGCCGCAGTGGTTCGAGGATCTGGCTGCCGACATCGCAGCCAACCATGACCCTGTGTCTCTCGACGCCATCGCGGCGCACCTGGAAACCGGCGAACCGTTGCCGCCGCGGGCGGTGGCCATCACCTTCGATGACGGTTACCGCGATCTGGCGGACCACGTGCTGCCGATCCTCCAGCGTTACGAGTTGCCGGCCACCGCGTTCGTCAGTTCGACGCTGGCTTCGCACGAGGCGGTGCCGTTCGAGTTCGCACTGGAGCGGATCGTTCGCAAGCGTACGCGGCTGAACAACGAGGGGCAATCGTGGACGTTGGACAACGTTGAAGCCAAACGCATGTGCTTCAATGCGCTGAGCCAGGCGTTGCGCCCCCAGCCGCGATCCATCCAGTTGCAGACGCTGGCATCACTCAACGACGGCGATGCCGCGGTACCAGCCCCCGGCGATCTGCTGCTCAACTGGCGCGAGCTGGCGCAACTGCGCGAGTCGGGTTTGTTCAGCCTGGCGGCGCACGGCCACGAGCATCGGCCGCTCAATCAGCGCCCCATCGGCGAAGCCGGGTCTGACCTCTGGCGCTGCCTGGACTTGTTTCAGCAGAATCTCGGATTCGAGCCGACGCTGCTGGCGTTTCCTTACGGCGCCACTTCGTCGGCTGTGGGGCAACTGGTGCGCCGCATGGGGCTGCGCGCTGCATTCACGACCGTGAAAAGCGACATCAATCGCGACACCGATCGCTTCGCCATCCCACGTTATGAACTGGGCGCCGAACATCTTCGCCAACCGGCGCAGGATTGCCCCGTCACTCGGCGACCGCTGCCCTGCTCGCCTCAGGCGATAGAAGGAACCACACGATGAATGCATCCAACCCCGACTGGTTCACTCGGCCGCTGCATGCCTGGCATCGTTACCGGGCAGAAACAGCCCTGCGCCGGCGATTCCCTGCTCTAAGCAACGCCTTAGCACCGTCGGTTGCGTCGTTGCTGGCTGGGGAACATGCGATCTACGTCGAGCAGGTATCCACCGCGCAGATGGCAGCCTCGCTGGAAACCACGCAATTGTTGTGGCGGCTGTGCGATGTCCTGCAGCCCAAGCGCCTGCTCGACACCGGCTCGGGGTTCAGTTCGTTCGTGCTGCGGAGCTGGGCGGCCGACCAGGGCGCGGCGGAAGTGTGGTCCGTGGATGATGACGAACAGTGGCTCGGGCGCACCATCGAATTCTTGCGCAAGCACAACCTGAATTGCGACCACATCATGGCCTGGCCGCAATTCGCCGCGGCGGGACAGGGTGAATTCGACCTGGTGTTCCACGACCTGGGCAGCATGACCACGCGGGCCCGCACCCTGAGTGATGTGCTGTCTCGCACCCGTGAGCGGGTCGGCGTCCTGGTGCTGGATGACACGCACAAGCCGCCCTACGAGCAGCAGGTTCACGAGGAACTGAATCGCTGGCAATGCACGGTCTACGACGCGCGGCGCTGGACGCATGACGCTTTCGGCCGCCGCGCCACCGTGGTGTGCGACCTGCGTCAACCAGCCGCCCTCGCCGCCGCCTGAACGTCACGCCCGCTTGAACAAGGCTGATCCATGCGACTCTGCGTCGGGACATTGCGAACGATCGAGAACGAGTTCGACGCCTGTCGTGCCGCGGTGGCGGGCCAGACCTTGCCGCCGGTCGAGCATTTCGTGGTCCAGGATCTGCCCAACCTCGAAGCGCACCGCACACTTTACCGCGGGTTCATGCAGCGGGCATCGAGTTGCGATCTGTTTTTGAAGATCGATGCGGACATGGTAGTCACGGACCCGCGGTTTTTTGAGAACGTGGCGGACCGCTTCGCTGCGCAGCCCAATGTGCGGGCGATGTTGATCGTGGTGCATGATTATTTCTCCGACCGCCTGATCGACGCCATGCACATCTACCGCAGCGACACGGTCTGGCCGCTGGATGATGCACAAAACGTCTTCGTCGATCCCTGCCCGGTGCCCGCAGAGTACGTGATTCACGACACCGGCGACCTGGCGCCCGCTGCCCTGCACAGCCCGGACCCCTCGCCCTTCCAGGCTTTCCACTTCGGGGTGCACAAGGGTGTCAAGGTCTGTGCCGCCAGGCAGCAGAACCTGCGCTGCGCCGGACTGGTGCATTGCGAAAACCTTGAATACACCTGGCGGCACTTTCTGCGTAACGGTGACCATCGGTTGGGTCTGGCGTGCCTGGGCGGAGAGCTGGCCCTGCGGGGTTGGTTCGAGCCTGAGCACGTCGATTACCAGCACCCGCACACGCATGCCGTCTTCGCGCGGTACGCCGATCACACCGCGGCGTCGCTGCGCCGGCTGGTCCGTCGGCTGCGTGCAACGCACTGGGGTGTCGGCAGCGCAGCGATGCGCTGGGATATTCTTCGCGAAGGGCCGGCCCGATACTTCGCACGCCGCGCCATCCCCGAAGCCGTCCATCCCGTGCTGTCGCGCGCCTTGCACACCATCGGCATCCGCTGCACGCCGCACCCGGGCATGGTTCACGTGCAGACTGAATTACGACGGGAGGCGGCATGAACACACCCCCTGTCACCTGGCTGCTGCCGGTCCGCGATGCGATGCCCTACCTGACTGAGACGCTCGCCTCGATCGCTGCACAACGCTACCCGGAGCACCGCATACTGGCGTGGGACAACGGTTCGACCGACGGCAGCGCCGAAGAGTTGCGCCGCTGGATCCCCGCGACAATTCCCGGCCGCGTCGTCACCGACCGTCCCATGGGCCTGGGCGCTGCGCTGGCGTGCATGGTGCAGGAGGCAGACACCGAACTGTGCGCCCGCATCGATGGCGATGACATCACCGAGCCGGATCGCCTGTCAAAACAAGTCGCCTTCATGCAGCGCCATCCCAAGGTGGTGCTGGTCGGCAGTGGATTTACCGTGATGAATCGCGCCGGCGGCGACCGGCAGCCGATCTGCCCGCCGAATCTGACCGATCCCCAGGTTCGATGGGCGCTGCGCCGAGGCAACGCCATCCACCACCCGACGGTGATGTTCCGGCGTTCGGCGATTCTGTCGGCCGGCAACTATCGTGACCGCACGCCGGGCCAGGATCACGACCTGTGGATCAGACTTGGTCAGATCGGGCGCATGGTGAATCTGCCCGATATTTTGCTGCACTATCGTGTTCATGATGCCAGCATCACACGACGTCATCACGAGTCCGCTGCTGCCGTGGCGGAACAGATCGTCGCGGAGCATGACGCGCTGCTGTACCCCGGGCTTACGCCCTTCGAGGCCGAACGGCTGCATGACCTGCTGGCAGACTCGCATCGCCTTGACGTGCGGTTCCATGACTGCACGGCACTAGTGAAAACCGCGCTGCGGATCGCACGGATCAGTGGTGATCCGCCATGGCATTTCCTGGGCAGCGACAGGTATCGGCATCAACTGAGCAACCTGCTCGTACGTTGGATCAAGACCCGCCCGGGCATGCGGCCGCTTTGGCCGATGTTTCGTCGGCTGCGCCTTGGATTGCGCGTTGGATAAAGGAACTGACTGTGAAGAATGAATCCGAAAATCCCCACGACGCGATGCGAAGCAAGATCGCCAGGCTCACCGCCGCCCGCGTGGATGTGAGAGAGGCGGAAATGACCAATGACCAAGGCCCAATGACCAGTACCGGTCGGCCGGTCGAACATTGGGCATTGGGAATTGAGCATTGGGAATTGCCCCGGGAACCTTCCCATGACTGATCCGCGCATCAGCGTCATCATGCCGGCTCACAACGCGGCCCGTTACATCGCCGAGGCGATCGGGAGCGTGCTGGGTCAGACGCTGCGCGAGTTGGAGTTGATCGTCATCGATGACGGCTCCACCGATCGCACAGCCGCCATCGTTGCCGAAATCGCGCAGCGAGATGACCGTCTGCGCCTGCTTCGCCTGGAGCATCGCGGCATCGTCAACGTCAACGTCGGCGTCGAAGCTGCCCGCTGCGATCTGGTCGGGCGCTGTGATGCTGACGATATCAGTCTGCCCACGCGATTCGAGAAGCAGCTTGCCTACATGGAAGCCCACCCCGAATGCGCCGCGGTCGGCTGCTGGTTGCAGCGGACCGATCCCTTTGGATCGCCCACAGGTCAGCAGCATCCGCCGACGGAGCATGCGGATATCGATGCGGCCCTGCTGGCGGGCGACGGCTCGGCCATCGTGCAGGGCGCGTCGGTGTATCGCCGCGAGGCGCTGCGCCGGTGCGGCGGATGGCGCGATGATTATGGGTGGATCGAAGACCTGAACCTGTTCCTGCGCCTTGGTGAAGTGGGAAAGCTGGCCAACATTCCCGAGGTGCTCTACAGCTATCGCCGCCATGTCGCCAGCGTGTGTGCGGTCAACTACGACGCAATGCGATCGAAGATCGAAGCCCTGTTGCGCGAGGTGTATCAGCGGCGCGGCATGGACGGCAAACCGAACCTGGCGCGGCTGCGGCCGGACTTGATGAAACAGGATTCCCCCGCCCAGACCATGCGTCACTGGGCCTGTCACGCCATCGAGCAGCACAACGGCCGTATCGCGCGGCGGCACGCCTGGGCGGCTCTTTGCCGTGAGCCGTGGTCAATCCAGTCGTGGAAAGTGTTGCGCTGGGCCCTGGCGGCGTGAATGGATAAGCAGATGCTGACAAAAGCCAAGCACATTTACTGGAACCTGCTGAACCGGTTGCACCCGTCCAACACGGTGCTGTCGCCGCACGAAGACCTGGACGCCATCGCTCAGCGACTGGGTGACATCGATCGCAGAATCGTGATGGTCGACGGCGGCGCACACGACGGCGTGGTAGCAAAACGATTTGCCAACAAGCTGGGCAACGTGGAGATTCACGCTTTCGAACCCAATACGGACCTGCTGCCGCAACTGCTTGCCAACCTGGCGAACATCCCCGGCTCGATCAACCCGCTGGCCCTGGCGGAGCGCAGCGGACCGCTGACGTTGAACGTCAACGCTTCGCCCATGACCAGTTCGATCCTGGAGCGCGGCGAGATGAGCGAGCGCTACTTCGATCAGGTCACCCGCCAGCGCGAGACGCGCAGCATCGAAGCGGTGTCGCTGGATGATTTCTGCGTGCGGCGCGGCATCGAGCGGATCGACGTGCTGAAGCTGGATCTCCAGGGCTACGAAGCCTTCGCCCTGCGCGGAGCGCGGCAGATGCTGGCCCGCGGGATCGCCGCGGTTTTCACCGAAATCAGTTTCGGGCAGCTCTATCGCGGAGGGGCGGAGTTTGCCGACATCGACACCGTGATGCGCCAGTCCGGTTACCAACTGCACAACCTCTATCACCTCTCAACACGCAACGATGACGGACGCCTGATCGGCGGCGACGCCCTGTACGTGCCGCGGCAGGCGACCGGCCGAATGCAACTGCGGAGGGCGGCATGAACACGTTCTATTCTGAGCATGGTGAAGACATCATCGCATTGCGAGCGTTCAGCCGCTCGCGCGGGCCGCACTATTTCGTGGAGGTGGGCGCGATCGACGGGCGGCGCTTCAGCAACACGCTGGCACTGGAGCAGCAGGGCTGGCACGGGTTGTGCATCGAAGCCCATCCGCGCTTCGTGGAGTTGGTGCGGCGCAATCGCCCGGGCAGCACGGTGATCCACGCGGCCGCGGCTGACCATAGTGGCGTCGCGCCTTTTTATGCTGATCCACGCGGAGTGCTGTCCAGCCTGGTGCAGCGTGATTCGCAGCAATTGCAGCAGCGCAACGGCACGGATTCTCATGGACTGGAGCGTATCGAGGTGCCGGTGCGAACGCTTGATGAGATGCTGTACGCCGCCGACGCCCCGCGCGGGATGGAGGTTGTGTCGGTCGACGTGGAAGGTGCGGAGCTGGCGGTGCTGGCGGGCTTCGACCTGTCGTACTGGCGGCCGCGCATGCTGATCGTCGCAGCGGACGACGCGCTGGTGCTGGCCAAGCTGACTTACGGCATGTGCAGTCGCGGCTATCGCCCGGCCCGGCGCGTGGGCGCCAACGCCATCTTCTGTCGCAATCGCACCGATGCCCTGCGCGTGCGTCTGGCGAGAGTCAACCAGAGCGTGCTGCACACGGCCGATCCTTTCGATGAATCACCGCGCGACTTGAGCATCGTGCCCAGCGCCTACGAAACACGACGCCAGTATGCCGCGCGCTGGCTGTGCCACATGGGGAGAGCCGCGTGACCCCCGATCCCGGAAAATCAGACAAGCTGCCGATCACCGCCGTCGTGATCTTCCGCAACGAGCGGGAACTGCTCGACGGCTGCCTGCGCGCGGTGCGTGCGTTGTGCGATCAGGTCATCGGCGTCGATATGCAGTCGAGCGACGGTTCGCGGCAGGTGGCGATGATCTACGTCGATCTGCTGCTGGAAGCGCCGCTGTACCCGATCGCTGAGCCGGCGCGGGTGGCGGCGGCGAAGTTCGCCAAACACGACTGGATTCTGCTGATCGATCCGGACGAGCACATCCCCAAGAAGCTGGCTGACCAGATCCGCACGGTGATGAAGTATCGCGCCAGTCAGCCGGGCGTTGGTGCGGTTCGTCTGCCGTGGTGGTACTACTTCAAGCGCAAGCGGCTGGACGGCACGATCTGGGGCGGCGGCCGGGCGACCAAGCGCATGCTGGTCAATCGCCGGCGCTGCAACCTGCTGCCCTACTGCAATCGCATCGTCGAATTGAAAGAAGGCTACACCGAGCACACGATCGAGCACGACACTTCCGGGGCCGATGACAACCACGTTCGCCACTACTGGTGCGACTCCTATCGCCGCCTGCTCAAGCGACACCTGACCCGCTACTGCCACACCGAGGCGGCAGCCCAGGTCGCCCACGGCCAGCGCTTCAACCTTGCTTACGGCACCATCTATCCACTGCGCGAGTTGTATCGTTGCCTGCGCCACTACGACGGCTGGCGCATCGGACTGCGCGGCTGGCTGCTCAGCGGCATCTATTTCCTGTACGTGCTGGCGTCGAGCTGGCTCGTGCTGATCTACCAGCACAAGGGGCACACGGCGGAGGACTCGAAAGACGCCATCCCCACTCTCAAACAGATTCACCTCCAGGACGAATGGAGAAAAGCGGCATGAACTGGCCACGCATCAGCGTCATCACGCCCAGTTACAACCAGGCTCCGTTCCTGGAAGCGACCATCCGCAGCGTGCTGGAGCAGGACTATCCCAATCTCCAGTTCGGCGTGGTTGACGGCAACTCCACCGACGGCTCGATCGACATCATCGAGCGCTACCGGGATCGGCTGGACTTTGCCATCATCGAGCCGGACCGCGGACAGGTTGACGCCCTGAACAAGGGTTTGCGGCGGGCCGACGGCGAGATCGTCTGTTTCCTCAACAGCGATGACACGTTCACCCCCGGCGCGTTGCGTGCGGTGGGCGAATACTTCCGGGGGCATCCGCAAGACAACTGGCTGATGGGGCATTGCGTGTTCATCGATGCCGAGGGCAGACAGGTGGTTGATGCCGAATGGGGCGGCGACACGATGATCGCCACGCCGATCGACGGGCTGGCCCATGCCCTGCTTCGTGAGAAAGCTTTCGTCATGCCGCAGCCGAGCATTTTCTGGAAGCGGGAAATGCTGGAAAAACACGGGTATTTCGACGAGGAGCTGGAGTACACCTTCGACTACGAGATGTGGTGCCGCTACCTGGCGGCAGGTTACCGCGTCAAGATCATCGACAAGGTGCTCTCGACTTATCGCCTGCACGGCCAGAGCAAGACGTGCGCCCTGCGCCACAAGCAACTGCGCGATCACATCGAAACCGAGCGCCGCTACGCCCGCCATCTGACGCTGTCGCAGCGCGTGCGGCTGTACCGCGGTATCGGTTACCGGCGGCGGCAACTGGCGGTGATGCGGGGCGAAGCGCGCAAGCAGTTGCTGCGGCGGCCGTGGTGGTTGCTCAGCAGGCAGGTGCGGGAGGCGGCACTGACGGGCGCGGCGGAGAAGAAAGACAACACCGCCCAGACGCAGACGTGGGACCATGTGTACGAGCATCCCGACGTCCGTATGGCGGCTGATCGCTTGCAGCGCGAGCGCGGCCGACAGCGCTGGCGCACGTTGCGCCATTACCTGAAGCAGCAGTACGGCGCCCGCACGCTGCGCTGCGTCGAACTTGGCTGCGGTGAGGGCGACCTGTCGGTGCTGCTGGCCCAGCAAGGTCACGAGGTGACGCTGGTGGATTTCTCCGAGGCGGCGTTGAGCGCGGCGCGGCGGCGATTCGAGTCGCTGGGGCTGCATGCGCAGTTCGTGCAGGCGGATCTGTTTGCGTTTGCGGCCGAGCATCGCGGCGAGTTTGACCTGTCGGTGTCGCTGGGCGTGGCGGAACACTTCAGCGGCGCCATGCGTGATCGCATCATCGAGGCGCACGCACGGGTGTTGTGCGAAGGCGGCGCGGCTTTCATCAGCGTGCCCAACCGGCACTGTCTGCCGTACCGGCTGTGGAAGCTGTACCTGGAAGCGCGGCAGATGTGGCCGTACGGTTATGAGGGCCCGTTCTCACCGCGCGAGTTGAAACATGCAGCCGAGCGCAGCGGATTGACGCGCTGTCAGACCTACAACAGCGGCTTCGCGGCGGCGGTCGATGGTTGCCTGCTGCTGCCGATGACAGGGCGGCGGCGCGGCTGGGGTGACGGGCCGGCGGTGCTCAACAAGCTGGGCGGCTGGGAAGTAAACCTGATCGGGCGAAGGGCGGCGTGAGGCAGGGAGTAGGGAATAGGCAGTAGGCAGTAGGGTTGTAGTTCGAGGTTTGCGCCCGATAAAAACATATCCATAAACGCGGGACGCTATACGCCGATCCATTTGTAACGATCGTGACGATTTTTCTGTTTGTGAGGTTAAGTCGCGCCTTGTGTGGGTCGATGCCCGAGATACGCGGAAGTGACTTCGGTTGCCGTTCGACGGCGGCTAAAGCCACCCCCGCCAGATGTCCGCCGGGCTGAACCCACAGGGAGCGTTGACATGTCCAGTTCGCCTCGCATCAGCGTGATCATTCCCAGCCTCAATCAATGCCGTTATCTGGAGCGGGCCATCTGCTCGGTGCTGGACCAGGACTACAAGAACCTGGAGTTGATCGTCATCGACGGCGATTCGCAGGACGACAGCGTGGACATCATCGCCCGCTACGACGACGCCATCACCTACTGGCACAGCGAGATGGACAACGGCCCGGCCGACGCGATCAACTGCGGCCTTGCGCGAGCCACCGGCGACATCATCGGCATCCTGCACGCGGACGATCTTTACCTCCCCGGCGCATTGGACGCCGCAGCCGACGCCATGAACAGGCGAGGCAAGGCGGAGTGGATCGTGTCGCATGTGCTGCGCATCGACGCGGACGATCAACACCTTGGTCAACAAAGCGCCTCGGCTCCTGATGCCGAGCACTGGCAGCTTTTCCTGTCGCAGGAGCAGGGTGTTCTGCCGTTGTCCGCTTCGTTCTATCAGCGGCGGCTGTTCGATCGCTTCGGCGGCTTCGACGCCACGCTGCATTACGCTTACGACTTCGACTTCCACGCCCGGCTGCTGTACAAGGGCTATCAGCCGCAGGTGCTGGAGATGATCCTGGCTGCCCAGCGCGAGCACGGCGAAAGCCGTTGCGCCCGCTCGGTGGTGGCCATGGGTGTCGAGCAGGTGGACACGGCGCTGAAGCACGGCGAGAACCTGGAGATGCGCCATCGCTTCGCCCTGTGGCAGTGCTGCGACGAGAAGCGGCGGATCTACACCATCGCGGCCGCGGAGATGCAACGCAGCGACCATCGCAAATTCCTGTGGCAGAAGCTGCTGCGTCATCCGTGGTGGCTGGCCAGTTCACGCTACCGCGAATCGCTGCTGCGCGGCGTGCTGGAGCCCATCCAGTTGCCGCAGCGCAAAGCAGCCTGACCGCGATTTAACAAACTCCCAAGCTACCTGCGGGCGCGGTGATCGGGAAAGAAGCGTCCGGGCCATTTTTCGACTTGCTCGCACCAACTGGCACGGCGGCAATTCCCCTTGTAATTTCCCATCTTACCAGCCGCACCACTGACAGGCGCCTATGCTTTGTTTGAACGGGTAAGCCCACCGGTTTGGGGCTCCCGGAGCCAGCAACGCTGCGGCGTCGGTGTTATCTTGTGGGTTTGAACGTGGGGGGGGCGCACCGGTGACGGGGCGAACAATCTTTTGTTGTCAGTGGTGCTCCGCCGACTACGGAGCAAGTCAGGAGAAGCAGGATGCTGCCGATGATTCGCTGGGCCGCTTGTGTTTGTATGTCGGCCGCGTTGGCAGCGAGCGCCGCGGCCACGGATCCTTATGATGCGCCGGCTGGTTACTACGCCGGCGCCACGGGCACGGGGACCACACTCAAGAGCCAGCTCAAGTCGATCATGAGCAACGGACACATCCTGCGCAGCTACGGGGATTTCCGTTACATGGCGGCGATCACCGATGCCGACCCCAATCATGCCGGCAACATCCTGCTGGTCTATAACCGGGCGTCGGTCGCCGGTGCCTGGGACAGCGGCGACACCTGGGATCGCGAACATCTCTGGCCGCAGTCGCTTCAACCCGGCACCGCTTCCAACGACACCACCGGTTCGCTGGCTGATCCGTTCATGCTGCGCCCGTGCAACCCGAGCATCAACAGCTCGCGCAGCAACAGCCCCTATGGCCTGGATTACACCACCGGCAGCTACGGCGCGGTCAGCGGCGGGTACTACTATCCCGGTGACGCCGATGCCGGCGACGTGGCCCGCTCGATGTTCTATGCCGCCACCCGCTGGGAGAGCAACGGGTTGACCCTGGTCGAAGGTTTGCCCAGCGGTTACCAGATGGGCGACCTGAGCAGCCTGCTGCACTGGCACTACCTCGACACGCCCGACGAATTCGAGCGCCATCGCAACCAGGCGATCTACAGTGCCGCCCTCAACCCCACCTACTACACCAACAACCGCAATGCCTACATCGATCGGCCCGAGTATGCCTGGTCGGTCTTCGCTGACCAGATGAACGACACGCGGCTGTACCTCGGCTCCAGCGCCGCAGCCGACGGAAGCTCCACGGTCAACCTCAACATGGGCAGCATCATCCGCGGCGCAGCAGCCCCCGGGGCCGTGGCGGTAACGCTGAACAAGGCGGGCCTCGACGGCACGTACTACCAGGTGACCGCCAGCGGCGACGCCACCAGCGATGTGACCGGGCGCTACAACGCCTTTGCCATGGATTCGACCGGCTCGCGCACGCTGCACCTGGGGCTGAACGTCAACACCAACGTGGCGGGCAACTACAGCGGACAGGTGGTGGTGGACAACCTGGACGTGACCACCCAGGGCGGAACCGGCCGCGGCGCCAACGACGGCAACGATGTGGCCAATCTTTCACTGACCGTGCTCGAACACTCGAATGCGTCATTCTCCGGTAGCAGCGATCTGAACAACCTGGAGATCGATTTCGGGAACGTGCCGCTGGGAGCCGCCACCGAGCAGACTTTTTCCATCTTCAACCTGGCGGGCAACCCGGCCCTGACCGCGGGGCTGGACCTCGATCAGATTTTCACCAACGGCGACACCGGCATCCTGAACCTGCAAGAGGATTACTTCACCAACCTCACGGCCGGGACCGGCTCGCTGTTGACAGCCACCTTCGATCCACTGCAAGTCGGCTCGTTCGCCACGGATATTCTGCTGTCGCTTTCCGACCAGAACCTGCCCGGCGAAACCACGGGGCAACTGCTGACGCTGCATCTGCTCGGCCGCGTGCTCCAGCCCGGTGACGCCGACGGTGACGACAAGGTCAATCTGAGCGATCTGCAAATCCTCGGCGATCACTGGATGCAGTCCGGCGTGAGCCTGGCTGAAGGCGACTTCAACGGCGATCACGAAGTCAACCTCAGCGATCTACAGATCCTCGGCGACAACTGGGGCGCGGGAACCGGGTCCGACCTTGCCTTTGATGAGGCGCTGGCCACCCTGAGTCTGGCGGCGCCCGAGCCGACATCGATCCTGGCGTGGCTGGCAGCGACGAGCACGCTGATGCTGCCGCGAAAGGCGGCCCGATCGGTATAGCAAGCGTGTGAGAAGCCACTAGCCATGAGCCATGAGCCACGAGGTTTAAGTCTGGGGCGTTGTCCCTGATGGCTCGTGGCTAGTCGCTCATGGCTTCTCACACGCTTGCTATAGTGAAGCGATGATCCACACACTGCTGATCGTCGCCCAACTACTGATCGGATTGAGCATGAGCCAGGACACCGGCCGCATCGAGCTGACCGTCACCACCACCTATGCGCTGGATTACCTGATCAGCGTGCCCGAGGATTACGATCCGCAGGGCGACCCGCTGCCGCTGGTGCTGTTTCTGCACGGCGCGGGCGAACGCGGCGACGACCTGAACCTGGTCAAAAAGCACGGCCCACCCAAGATGATTGAAGAAGGCCGTGCCTTTCCCGCCATCGTGGTCAGCCCGCAGTGCCCGACCGATTCGTGGTGGGATGATCAAGTGCCGGCCCTGATCGCCCTGCTGGATAAGATCGAAGGCCAGTACCACATCGACCGCGACCGCGAATATCTCACTGGACTGTCGATGGGCGGGTACGGCACCTTCGCCCTGGGCGCGGCGCAACCGAATCGCTTCGCAGCCCTGGTGCCGATCTGCGGCGGCGGCTCACGTTTCGTGGTGCATCAGTTGACGCACATGCCCATGTGGGTGTTCCACGGCGAGGCCGACCACGTCGTGCCCCCGGAAGAATCGCTGCGCCTGGTGCAGATGCTTCGAGCGCAGGGCAACCGGCAGGTGCGGCTGACGACTTATCCCGGCGTCGATCACGACAGTTGGACGCAGACGTATGCCAACCCCGAGATGTGGGACTGGATGTTCGCCCAGCGACGTTCCGCCCGGCAGTCGAAGGACTGAATCAGCGCGAGGCGCTGCGGATATCCAGCATCTCCTGCAAGTGATCGATGCGCGATTGGGCCAGCGGCAGATCCGGATTCTGCTGCAGGCGCTGCAATTCCCGCAGGATCACCACCTCGGCCTGAGAGTGTCGGCCGAGCTTGTTCAGCAGATCGGCATGCTGGCAGACGGTGTGCACGTCGAGCAGGCGCGGATGCTGCTCCATGTATTCGTAAAGCGCCAGAGCCTGATCGTCGAGCCCGCTGACCTGCTCGTAGTACAAGGCGTTGAGTTCAAACTGGTAACCGAGCCAGGGCGTGTAACGCTTCAGCAGCAGATCGGAGCCGAACACGCAGACCGCGGCCAGGCCGACCGCGATGAGTGTGCGACGGCTCGGACGCAGCAGCCAGCCGTGCAGGGCCCGGTGCGATGACAGTATTTCCAGCCCCAGCAGCATGGCGCAGATGGCGACGGCCAGCTCACCCACCTCGGTGCACTTGACCATGTGCAGGTCAACGCAGATCAACAACGTACCCAGAATCAGCCAGAACCAACTGAGCGGCCCCGCAGACGGCAAGCCCCACCGCCGGGCGAAGATGCGCCAACGCACCGGGCCGAAGGAAATGATCAGCCAGGTGAGCATCACCGCCCCCAGCGCCCAGTGCACGAGGTTGTTGGCGATGAAATTGTGCAGCGTCATCTCGTGTTGAATGTTGAACTGCTCGAATACGCGCGGCGGCGAGTAGCCCAGCAGACGCTGGCCCCAGCTCAGCTCCTCCATGCCGACCACGAAACCAGCCAACGCAAACAGCGCCAGCATGATCCGTCTCCGCTTCGCCCTCACCCCTGCCCCCGGAATGCCCGGCAGCAAGGCTGCCATGGCGAACATCAGCGCGGCCAACAGCATGCCGATGGCTGTGGCGTTTTCTCCGACATAATCCTCACCGGTCAGATAGGAGTACGCCACCGGATCGCGAACATATACCAGCAGGACCACGCCCAGCAGCGTTGTCGCCACAATCGGATAGCCCCACCTCTCAGACATGGCATATCTGCGCATGAGAGATTGATCGGCATGAAATGATTAGAAATGTAATAGGCGCTGATCAGGACAAGCGTAATCGATCATCGAGCGGACTCAGCCGGCCTGGCTGCAAGAGCGCCAACGGACTCAGTGGCTATCGGACTTCAGCACGCGCCGTGCGATCCATGAACTGAACCGATGGATGAGCCAGGAGATCGCCACGGTTGCCGCCGCCAGGCAGAGGATGTTCAGCGGGAACGGCCGGGCCAGGAACAATCGGTAATGCACCATCGGTTGATGGGTCACGTAAATCTCCAGCGTAAGCATTGCCGACAGAGCCATGAACGCTCCCAGCAGTGGAACGCGCAGGAGGCGTTCGACCACCGACGACTGGGCCAGCGTCAACACAGACAAACCGCAAATCGCCAGGACCAGCAGATGCAGAAGGAAAAATGCTGAAGCAAGATGCCCCATGACCACCATCACGAACTTCAACCCGAAATAGACCGCCAGCAGCAGCAACAGCAATCCGACGCGCTGCCGGCGGAAGACCGAGCGGGTGCGCAGCAAGGCCAGCACCGCGCCGAGCGAGACGGCAAGCCAGAAGTACGCCCAGTAGATCAGCCCGGACTGCGAGCCCATGGACAACCGTGTCCCCGGCGTCACGCTGCGCACCGCGACGGTGACGGCCACCACGTACAACGCCGCCGCCGCCAGCCCCACGACCACATACGGCCACAAACGCCGCTGCGAACCGATGACATACAGCAGCAGGTAGAACGGCACGATGCCCTTGATGTATCCGTACTGGGTCGGCCAGATGAACTGGCGCAGATAATCCAGCCAGCCCCAGCCGCGCCAGTGTGCCCCCACGAGCCAGACCAGCACCAGCGTGGCGATCCACACCGAGGGATACAGCCGCACCACGCGCCGCCGCGCAAAATGCAGAAACGACTGCGGCCGCAGCAGCGACGATTGGATGCCGTAGCCCGAGAGCACGAAGAACATCGCATTGCCGAGCAGGCCATCGGCGGCGAAGTACGACCGGGGATAGTAATGCTCAAGATGCGAGTTGAAGATCAGCCAAGCGCTGCACGCCAGTAGCAGGCGCAGATCCAGCCGCTGTCCCACCGAGGTCTGCTCCCCGAGCGCGGCATCAGCGGCGCCCCCGACCTCACCGCGGACCGAGACCCCCAAGTCCCCGGGGCTGAGCATTTACGCCTCTTCTTCTTCGAAGCTGCCGTCGAGGAAGCCGACCAGCTTGCGGCTGCGCACGGGGTGTTGTAGCTTGCGGATGGCTTTGGCTTCCACCTGGCGGACGCGCTCACGGGTGACCTTGAAAATGCGGCCGACCTCTTCCAGCGTGTAGGTGTAGCCGTCACCGATGCCGTAACGCAGCTTGATGATTTCACGTTCACGGTAGGTCAGCGTCTTGAGCACCTGCTCGATGCGTTGCTTGAGCATGTCGCTGGTGGCTGAGTCGGTGGGGTTGGACACGCTTTCATCTTCGATGAAGTCGCCGAAGTAGCTGTCTTCGGATTCGCCGACCGGCCGATCGAGCGAGATCGGATGGCGGCTGATCTTCATCACGCGCCGCGCTTCGCTGACGGGCATCTTGGCGGCCTCGGCGATCTCCTCGATGGTGGGCTCGCGGTTGAGTTGCTGCAAGAGGTTCTTCTGGATGTTGCGCAGCTTGCTCATCGTCTCGATCATGTGCACCGGGATGCGGATGGTGCGGGCGTGATCCGCGATGGCGCGGGTGATGGCCTGGCGAATCCACCAGGTGGCGTAGGTGGAGAATTTGTAGCCGCGCTTGTACTCGTACTTGTCGACGGCCCGCATCAGGCCAGTGTTGCCTTCCTGGATGATGTCCAGGAAGCTCAGGCCGCGGTTGCGGTATTTCTTGGCGATGGAGACGACCAGACGCAGGTTGCCGCCGGACAGATCGCGCTTGGCCTGCTCGTATTCCTCGAACACCGAGGCGATGTCCTTGACGCGGGCAGCCAGGTCGGGCGATTCCTCCAGCACCAGCGAGCGCAGCCCCGCCAATTCCTCGCGCATGACCATGATGTCTTCCGGATCGAAGCGGTCGGGGTTTTCGTCAGCCTTGGCGATGGTGTCGCCCAGCTCGATCATCTTGTGGCTGATGGAGCGCAGCTTCTTGAGCAGCGGTTGAATCTTGCTGGTGCGCAGGCTCAGCTCCTCGGTGAGGGTGGCCATCTTGCGGCGACGGTCAGCGATGTTGGCGCGAATCTCAGCGGCGCGGGCCTTGGCCATGCGCGGGTTGGATTCCAACTCTTCCCAATCGTTGCGGTTCAGCTCCAGCAGGCGATGAATGGTGCGCAGGTTGACCGGAATGCGGGCGGCGATCTTGCCCTTGGCGTCGTCCTCGGCCGTGGAGATCTTCATGGTGCGATCGAAGGGCAACTCGCCGGCGTTGACCATCTCCAGCACTTCCAGGCAACAGCGAATCGCGTAGTCGTTTTCCAGCACCTTGCGGCGGAAAATCATGCGGGTGGTTTCGATCTTCTTGGCCAGGCGGATTTCCTCGTCGCGGGTCAGCAGGCTGATCTCGCCCATCTGAGTCAGGTACATGCGCACCGGGTCATCGATGCGCTTGGAGGCGCTTTCCTGCAGGGCCTGGGCGAACTCGGCCTTGGCCTCTTCCACGCTAAGAAGGCGGGTTTCCTCGTCAATCTTGTCCGGGTCGGCCATCTCGGGCGGCAGATCGCCGGCAACCGCCGCCGTCGCCTGCTCGCCATTGCCGTCGGCAACCGCGGTGATGCCGGCATCCTGGCTGGAGGTGTCGACGTCGTCGAGGTTGTCCTCCTGCACCGGATGCAGGCGAAAGTGCATCGGCCGCTTGGCCAGCGGCAGGTCACGTTCGGTGATCAGGCGGATATTCAACTGGCCCAACAGGGTCAGCAGTTCATCGACCTTGTCGGGGTCCACGTACTCGTCGGGCAACAGGGCATTGAGTTGATCGAAAGTGACGAAACCGCTGCGGCGGCCGTCCTCGATCAGTTCATAGACAGCGGGATGAATCACGTCGATTAACAAGGTGGCGGCCTTTCCCTGGGTCTGATGAAACGAACAAGTGCGTCTGTGGGCGGCGCAAACAACATGCGCCGCACTTCATTTCCCTTTAACTTCCCTCCGGCGACACGCGGGCAATGCGGCCGGGCGACAACTGTCGACCGCGCTGCTCGACGTAGCGGAGCAGATCCTGTTCACTATCGCGCATCGCCTGGCGCTGGCGGCGCAGTTGCATTTCCGCGTGGTGATCCAACAGGGCCGCGCAGGCCGACTGCCACAGTCGCTCCAACTGCTGCGGCTGGTGATCGGCCACAATCTGCTCGACCTCGGCGTCGGCGCCGGTCAACAGGTCGCACAGATCCTGGCGATCCATCTCCGCCAGATCGCGGCTGATGCGGCACACACTCACGTCCTGTCCCTCCGCCAGTTGGTCCACGACCACCTGGAACAACGCCGCGCCCGCCCTGCTGACGAAGACCTGCGCGGTCACCGTCTCGTCGAAGGGTCGGCCGTCGGCCAACGGGCGGTCAAACAGCCTCGGCTCACGCAGCAGCGCGCCGATGATCTGTCGTTCCGCCAACTCCAATGCTCTAAGTTTACGCCCGCTTACGGCCGGGGCCACGTCATTTTGACCCCAATTTTCGCTTGCAATCGGCGATTCCGGGGGGGTGGACTCATCCGGCTCAGATACCTGGCGGCGGCCGGCGGCGGCCCGGTCGTGCTGCTTGAGAAGCTGGTGAACCTGCTCGCCGGGAACTTTGAGCAGTTCGCCCAATCGTTGCACCACGAACGCCCGGCGAACAGCCCCGGCCCGGCTCAGGCCCAGTTGCGCCACCTGGGCCAGGTAATCTTCCATCACCCGCTGGCGGCCGGTGACGGTGTCGGCCGCTTCCAGCTTGTGCCGCACCTGTTCGAGTTGGTAATCCAGGGCATCCTGGGCCCTGGCCACCGCTTCGCGCCACAGGTCCACGCCGTCATCGCGCTGCATCAGGTCGAAGGGGTCGGTCTTCGTTCCGGGGGCCGAGGGCAGGCGGGCGATGGCCACGTCCAGGTCGCCGGTCAGGAACAGTTCCACCGCCCGGTCGGCTGCTTTATCGCCAGCAGCGTCGGCGTCGAAGATCAGCACCACCTTGTCGGCGAAGCGACGAAGCTCGGCCACGTGCTGGCGGGTGAGCGCGGTGCCCAGCGTGGCGACGACGTTCTTTTCGCCGCGCTGATGGCAGGCGATCACGTCGGTGTAGCCCTCGACGACCACAGCCACCCGGGCGTCGATGATGGCCTTCTTGGCCAGGTGCAACCCGTAGAGCGTGGCGGACTTGTTGAACAGGGCGTGCTCGGGGCTGTTGAGATACTTCGGCTCATCCTCCTCGCGCAGCTTGCGGCCGCCGAAGGCGATCGGCCGACCCAGCGAATCGAAGATGGGGAAGACCAGGCGGTGACGCAGGCGGTCGTAATGCGACCCGTCGTTGCGCGGGCTGACCAGGCCGGCCAGTTCGAAGCCGCGGCGGTCCCAGTTCCTGCTCTGGATCATCTGCACCAGGCCGTCCCAGCGATCGGGGGCATAACCGATCTGGAACAGGGTTTGCATTTCGCTGGAAATGCCGCGGTTTTCCAGATATTGGCGGGCAACGGTGCCGTGCTCAGCATGGCGGAGCATGACGCGGAAAAATTCCAGAGCCAACCCGCTGGCAGCCGCGATGCGCTTGCGCTGTGAAACGGATTCGCCCTCGGCCGCCGCTGCGACGCTGTCGGCTTTGGGAATCTCGATGCCCGCCCGGTCCGCCAAGTGACGCAAGGCCTCGGGGAAGCTCATCTTGTGATAGTTCATCACGAAGCTGAAGCAGTCGCCGCCGGCCCCGCAGGAGAAGCACTTGTAAATCTGCTTGCTGGGCGAGACATTCAGCGAAGGCGTCTTGTCATCGTGAAACGGACACAGCCCCACGCGCTCGCGGCCCTTGGGACGCAGCGCAATCTGTTCGCCGATCAGGCGCACGATGTCGGTCGCCTGCTGCACGCGGTCCTTGATGTCATCGCGGATAGGCATGAGCGATGAGGCTTGAGGTTTGAGGCGTGAGACTTGCGGCCATGTACCAGCAGCGAGCTGTGATCATCTCACAACTCAAGCCTCAAGCCTCAGGTCTTTGCTGACGGTCACTGGAGCAATCGGGCCGAAGTGGGGATGGGGGTGGGCCTCTTCGATTGTCGCCGTCACGGGTTCTTGATTGTAGGGCGCGTGGATCGCTAAAGCGTCCACGTATAAGACGACGGAGCCTGGATTTTTTACTCGCTGGCAGGTTTGTAAGCGTACTTGCGTTTGAGGGGTTTGACGATCATGCCACAGCGAATGGCCTTGGTCGAGACCCGGACGCGTTTGACCGAGCCGTCGTCCATGACGGTCAGAACACTCTGGAGGTTGGCGCGGAAGTTGCGCTTGGTCTTGCCGGTGACCTTGGTGCCCACGCCGCCGAGATACTTAGCCTTGCCGCGGTGGGTGTAAGTGTTGCCGGAACTGGTTTTACGTCCGGTGAACTGACAGACACGGCTCATGGCGCTGCTTCCTTCCTGAGGCCTGGGGCGGAAAAATCGAGCCGTGAATTGTAGCCTCCCCGCCCGACGATGCAAACCGGCCGATCAAGGCAGACCGCTGGGCTATCCTGTCCATGACCCTGCCAGGGCGCCGATCCAGGGAAAGACCCATGTGCGGTATCGCAGGCATTTTGCGGCAAGGCAGCCCAATCCCAGATGAAAAAGCCGGTCACCGATGCGATAGAAACGCCGATCCGACCCCTGCTGACCAACGGATATTTCCGGGAAAGAGGGTATTTTGCTCCCGCCACCATCGAAGGGCTGCTGCAGCCACAGCGTCTGGGGCATTTCTACGTCAGCGACAGCATTTTCCAGGCCCTGAACGTGGAATTGTGTCTGCGCCGCTTCATCGACGGCGACGGGGAGGGCTGATAAAATGAACGTCGTCCAGCGGACTGAAAAGCGTTTGACAGGCAAGCGGTTAGCAGCGACAATCATGGGTCAGCGTGCTTGTGGGAAGTTGTACCTGCCGCCACAATCGAGGGAAATCGAATGAAGCGAACCCTGTTCCAACTGTGCCTCGCCGCCGCGGGGTTGACCATGCTTTTGGCCGTCAGCGGCTGCAATACGGTGCGGCCCGGTGAGGTCCGCCGCAATATGAGCCCCGCCCTGGCCACCACCGATTCCACCCGCGCCCAGCAGCGTAACGACATGGCCCGGGTCATCGACCACAACACCCGCGCTGCCTGGGATGATTTTTACAGGATGATGCTGCTGGATGAGCCGACGCCGCTGTCGCCGTATCCCATCCCGTAAGCAAGTCCCCCACTTTTATCGGCCCCATCGACTATCCCCGACCCCTCCTACCCTGGAGGGGTTATTTTTTCTAATCCCCCCAGTTCAAGGCGGCTGATTTTCTCGTCGATTTAAAGGATATCCGACTACTAAGGGATAGGGGTAGATGTAAGGCACGCAGAAAGGCAAGGGACCAACAAGCGCCATGATCGCGCCGGAATCGGACAAATCTTTGCTGAAGCGCCTGCATGGCATCGAGCAGGCCAGAGAAGTCCCTAACGATGAGAACCACCCGCGGATGTACCGCCGCTTCGTGGTGCGCGGGGACGCTCTGCTTCACCCCATGAATCGCAGCCGCCTAGATGCCACGCCTATCGACGTGAAGCTGCGCGATATCAGCCGCAACGGCATCGGGTTCATCTGCAACCAGCCGCTACCCGTCAACAGTTGCTGGCGCATCGAGCTGCAACTGGCTGGGTACGCCATCGGCTCGCAAGCCCTGGTCGCCCGCCACGTCAGAGAAGTGGGCGACGGCATGTTCCTCTGCGGCGCCAACTTCGTCATCGATACCGCTTTGCTTGCCCTGCTGGGCGTCGAGCCGTCACTGCTGGAAGAGCCGGAGGACACCGGCCAGCAGGACACGACCAACGACCACTTCGTCGCCCCGGGCGAAGTAGGCTAAAACCACCTCCCCAATTTTCATTCGGCCGCTTCCACGCGCACGCTCACCCATTCCGGGCTGCTTAGCTCCCAATTCCCCTTGAGCATGCGACAGAAGGTCAGCACGAGCCGGCTGCCGTCGTCCGATGACAGCTCCGGATGAATGTAGGTGCAATACACCAGGTTCGTTTCCTTATCCGTGCGCGGCTGCACCGCCAGATGAGTCGGCCTGCTCCACGGACCCCAGGGATTGGCGCCGGTGCGGAATTGGATTTCCCGGGCATGGAAGAAGTCCGAACTGGTGACCAGCAGAAACGCCCCCAGCACATCATTCCACTCGATTGAAATCTGGCCGTAGGCCTCGTCGAGAATCGCCCGGGCGTCTTCATGTTTGGCTGACCAGTCGCTGCCGGTGTAGAAGCGATAGGCTGCGGGATTCTCGATCTGCTCCGGGCGCACGCGGGCCAGCAGCAGACCTTTCTGCTTTTCCTGCGAGCTGACTTCGTACAGGTACAGGTAACCATCGTGCGACAACACGTCCGCGGCCAGCAACGGATAGCGCCACTCGCCATCGCGGTCGAGTCGATGGAACACCGACAGCGGCTGATCCGCCACCGCCAGGCCCGAGCCGATGCTGTGAAAGTTCCACGGCGGCGGGCCGTCGGTCACTTCGATCATGTCGTAGAACAGATAGATGCGGCCACCAACGGTCACGCCGCCGCCCGGCCAGATGCGAAACTTCTCACGGTCCTGATCCTTGGCCAACTCAATCGCCTCGACTGCGATGCCGTCGTCTCCGGCCAGATATTGCAGAGCCGGGGGAAAGTCGTGTTGACCTTCAGGCAGCAGTGCGATCGTGTTGTAGCACGCGCCTTCGAAATGGGGCTTTTCCTTGGGTTCCGGCCGCGTGCCCATGAACGTATCGCCGAACACCCACAGCGTTCCGCCCGGCACGGCGATCGACTGGCCGCCATCCTGAAAAAGCACGTGTGCCCGAGCGCCGCTTTCACAGCAGATCTCGCCGCGAAACTCCGCCCCGCTCACCTTCGGCCCGGGCCCCTGCCCCCGCGACATGGCGCAGCCGACCACCATGAGAACCATACCCAACAAAATGCCTTGCCTGCATGCGGTCATGGAATGCTCCACCGGCTCGATCTGCATAAATCAGGGCAAACCGTCGTTCACCGTATCAGTCGCCTGCGGGGCGGCGAAAGTTCATTCACCTACCTACTGGCGTTCTGCCGATGCAGGGCGTATGTCCAGTCACACCATGAATCTGGCCGACGTGCTCGACGCTGCCGCCTCAGCCATGGCAGCCGGTGACCTGGACACCGCCAAACTCGGCTGCGAACGGGTGCTGCAAACGCATCGCGATCAACCCAACGCCCTGCACCTGATGGGTCTGATCGCCCATCGCCGTCGCGATTTTGCTCGGGCCGTCCGCCTGCTGCAACGATCCATCGAACGGCGCAACCAGCCCGATGCCGCCTGGTCGCACAACCTTGCCCTCAGCCAGATCGCCGCCGGGCAGATCGATTCGGCCATCGACAATCTGCGCGACGCCATCCGCATCAATCCCCGTTACCGCCAGGCCTACAGCCCGCTGGCCCACGCCCTGGTGCAGCGCGGCCGATCCGACGAGGCGCTGCAACTGCTGATCGATCATGCCGCGCTGGAACCCACCGACGCCCGCGCCCACTACGAACTGGCTGAACTGGCCCGGCAACTGCACCGCCACGGCTTGGTGATCCGTCACCTGGCCCAAGCGCAGCAACTGGACCCGCACAACCGCGATACGCTGCTGCTGTCTGCCTACTCCAGCCTGGAGCGCGGCCGCTTCGAGGAAGCACAACAAACCATCGACAACCTGCTGGCCCGCCGGCCCGAGTGGCCCGAGGCTCACGTCGTCCACGCCCAACTGCTGCACCGCATCGGCGAGAACGAAGCTGCCTGGCGCATCCTGCAACCGCTGATCGAGTGCGGCCAGTCATCCGTGGCCCTGGCCATGGTCTTCGCGGAACTGGCTGACTTTGCCGACCAACGCCCCGCCGCCATCGCCATGCTGGAAACCGTGCTCACCGACACGCAACTGCCGGCCGTCGATCGCGCCGCCGCCGGCTTCGCCCTGGGCAAACTCTACGATCGCGCCCATCAATACGAGCAGGCCTTCACCCAGTTCCAACTCGCCAACCGCCTCAGCCATCACGGTTTCGACCGCCAACAGTTCGTCGCGGCACTCGATCACATGCGTCGCGCCAAGGTCGGCCTCGGCCTGCCGGACCCGCGCCCGGTGCTGATCGTTGGCATGCCGCGCAGCGGAACTACGCTGGTCGAACGCATACTGGCCGTGCATCCCGACGTCGCAGCCGGCGGCGAGATGAACCACCTGGCCCGACTCTGCCAGCACCTGGACAAAGCCGCTCCGGAGCAATTGGCCCAGTCTTACCTGGACAAGCTCGACGCGATCAGCCCCACCGCGCAGCGCATCACCGACAAGAACCCGATGAACTGGCAATATCTGGGCCCAGCGGCGAGGCTGCTTCCGGGACTGCGCGTCATCTGGTGCCGCCGCGATCCCATGGCCATCGGATTCTCCTGCTACACGCAGCGTTTCACCGGCAACTATCCCTGGTCCTACGACCTGACCGACATCGGCTTCGTCTTCAAGCAGCACGAACAACAGATGCGCCACTGGCAGCAGACGCCAGGTGTGCCGATCCTTGAACTGCAATACGAACAACTGGTCGCCGACCCGCAGAAGCACGGCCGCGCCCTCTACGAATTCTGCGGCCTCGCCTGGACCGACAACGCCCTGCGCTTCCACGAACTGGCCGCCCCCGCCACGACCGCCAGCTACGAACAGGTGCGCAAACCCATCTACACCGACGCCAACCAGAAATACAAACCCTACGAAACCTGGCTGCCCCCCCTGCGCGACGCCCTGTCCTGACCCCACCGCCGCACGTCAACCCAAGCCATCCCCCACGCACCTCGCCCCGCGCATCCCCACGCGCCCAACCCCCGCAGCCATTATTAGTTTTCTAAAAAACTAATAATGGCCAAACGGGGTTTACCAGACCATCGCTGCTCACTCGGCAATGCCTGCGCGGCCATAATGCGTCGTGTTGCAACCGGAGAAACAGGGGTCCTCCATGCCGATGTGTTCCATTGCAGACAGCAGCGCCAAGCGCCCGCATACCCGCATCCACTCTGAGAGCCATTATTGGTTTTCTAAAAAACTAATAATGGACTGCCAGGAACAATCGGGCCAACGGTGCGCATCGAAGACGATGCACCGACCGGCGAGGCGTGGCTCGCCGGCTACGGGCCCTGAGGATGATGTGATTTTCTCGAATAATTTGGCGATGCCGCGTGCGATCGCTTCGTACACTTCGTGTACTTCGTGCCTTCGTGGCCAATCAAGTTCTGGTTATGAACCGGAAGCCGCGGTCAGCTTGGGTGCGGGCAGGCCGAGGAAGTTGGCCAGCAGCAGCGGGCCTTCGGCAGTCAGGAAGCTTTCCGGGTGAAATTGCACGCCTTCGAGTGGAGCGGGGCCGAAGATGCCGGGCTTGGCGCGGACGCCCATGATTTCGCCCTCCTCGGTCCAGGCGCTGATCTCGAAGCGATCGGAGTCGAATGAATCGCGATTGATGACCAGGCTGTGATAGCGCGTGGCAGTGAACGGGTTGCTCATGCCGGTGAAGATGGTTTTACCATCATGATGGATGGGTGAAGTTTTGCCGTGCATGAGGCGGTAGTTGCGTTCGACGATCATGCCGTGGGCGTGGCCGATGGACTGATGCCCCAGGCATACGCCGAAGGTGGGCACCTTGCCGGCGAAGGTGGTGATGATGTCGCAACTGACACCCGCCTCGCGCGGGGTGCAGGGGCCGGGGGACACGATGACATGAGTGGGCTTGAGTGCGATCGCTTCCGGGGGGGTGATCTTGTCGTTGCGGACGACCTTCATGGGCAGATCGTCGGGATCGCGCCCCTGGGCCACCAGCAGTTCGCCGATGCGCTGCACGAGGTTGTAGGTGAAGCTGTCGTAGTTGTCGATGAGAAGGATCATGGGGAGTTGTTGGTTGTTGGTTCTTGGTTGTTGGTCCGGAGGGATCGTTGGAGGCCAACGATCATCTTGCCGATCTGGTGCGTTTTGGAAATCAGTTCATCACAGCGGGCTGCCGAGACGTATTCTAGCTCAATCGCGAGCAGGATCATGGTTTCAGCCTCGGCGAGAGAACCACGAGCGATCGAAAGGTGTCGCAGGATTTGTTTGGGGTGATCCAGCGATGCCCCCTCAGCAATGTTCGCGGGCACGGACACGGCGGTCGCTGTAACTGGCCGATTAGACCAAACCGTTCGCCATCAGGAAACGTGCCAGCCAAACGATAGACCCGCTTGACCCATGCCACGGATTCTTGCCATACCTCCAGATCCCGGAATCCCTGTCCCATGAGTTACCTTCCTTCCTGACAACCAAGAACCATCAACCAACAACCAGATTCACTAGCCGCCCGGGGATCACGATCTGCTTGCGCAGTGTCTTGCCTTCCAGATGAGCGGCCACGTTTGGCTCGATCCTGGCGGCTTCGATGATGGCGGCCTGGTCGGCGTCGGCGGGAACGGTGATGCGGCCGCGGAGTTTGCCATTGACTTGCACGGGCAGTTCGATGGTTGCTTCGGCTAACGCAGTTTCGTCCCAGGCCGGCCAGTGAGCTTCGGCGATGGAGTGGGGATAGTCCATCAGACTCCACAACTGCTCGGCCACGTGCGGGGCCAGCGGCGAGAGCAGGCGCGGCAGGGTATCCGCCAACTCGCGCGGCAGTTTCTCCATACCGACCAGTTCGTTGTTCAACTCGATCAGCGCGGCGATGGCGACGTTGAAGCTCATCGTTTCCATGGCTTCCGTCACCCGCTTGATCGTGCGGTGCAGCAGGCGGTGCAGGTCGGGTGATGGTTTGTCGTCGCTGACCAGAAGTTGGCCGGTCTCCTCGTTGATGTAGTTGCGCCACAGGCGATTGAGGAAGCGATGCACGCCCACGATGTCGGCTGTGTTCCACACCTTCGATTGCTCGAGCGGGCCCATGTACATCTCGTAAAGCCGTAGCGTGTCGCAGCCGTACTTTTCGCAGATCTCGTCGGGCGCGATGGCGTTCTTCAAACTCTTGCCCATCTTGCCGTACTCTTCCGTCACCGTTTCGCCACGGAAGAAAAACTTCTGGCCTTTCTGGCCTTGTACCTCAGCAGCGGGCTTGCCCTCAGCGTTGACCACTTCGGTAGCCTCCACCGCGATGCCGCGCTGATCGCGGTAGCAGTAGGCCTGGATGTAACCCTGGCTGAACAACTTGCCGAACGGCTCGGGTGACGAGACGTGGCCCAGATCAAACAACACTTTGTGCCAGAATCGTGCGTACAGTAGGTGCAGCACCGCGTGTTCGACACCGCCGACGTAGAGATCGACGCCATTGGATCGGGTATCGGGTGTCGGGTATCGGGTATCGGGTAAACCAGACATCCAGTAACGTTCGGCTTCCGCGCCGACAAGGCGATCGTTATTCCGGGGGTCGATGTAGCGCAGATAGTACCAGCAGGAACCCGCCCAGTTGGGCATGGTGTTCAATTCGCGGGTGTAGGTCTTGCCGTCAATTTCCACGTTGCGCCAACTTGCGGGGGCGCGGCCCAGCGGCGGCTGCGGCGGCGCATCGGGATCATCACTACCCACCGGCTTGAAGTCCTCCATCTGCGGCAACTCCACCGGCAGATCGGCTTCATCGACCGGGCGAATTTCACCGTCAGGCCCATGAAGAATCGGGAACGGCTCACCCCAATAACGCTGGCGGCTGAATAACCAGTCTCGCAGCTTGAACTGCACCTGCGCCTTGCCCAGCCCTTTCTCTTGCAGCCAGGCGGTGATCTTCGCTTTGGCGTCGGGGACGTTGAGGTTGTTAATCGAGACTTCGTCGTTGGCGCTGTTGACCAGCCAGCCGTCACCGGTGTAGGCCGCTTGAGAGATGTCGCCGCCACTGACCACTTCCACGATGGGCAGGTTGAACTTTTTGGCGAAGGCGTAGTCGCGCTCGTCGTGGGCGGGCACGGCCATGATGGCGCCGGTGCCGTAGCCGGTCATCACGTAATCCGCGACCCAGATGGGGATCGGCTGATTGTTGACGGGATTGATGGCGTAGCTGCCGGTGAAGACGCCGGTCTTTTCCTTGGCATCCTGCTGGCGATCGACGGCGGTTTTGGCGGCTGCCTGTTTGCAGTAGGCCTCCACGGCGGACTTGTGTTCGGGGGTGGTGATCGCTTCGACCAGTTCGTGCTCGGGGGCCAGCACCATGTAGGTGGCGCCGAAGAGCGTGTCGGGGCGGGTGGTGAAGACGCGAACGACTTCCGACGTATCCGACGCTTCACTGCGCTCAGCGTTCGGCTTCACCGTGAAATCCACCATCGCCCCGTGGCTGCGGCCGATCCAGTTGCGCTGCAGCAGTTTGATCGGCTCGGGCCAGTCCACCAGATCCAGGTCTTCGATCAAACGATCGGCATACGCGGTGATGCGTAGCATCCATTGCTTGAGCGGGCGCTTGAAGACGGGGTAATTGCCGCGCTCGGAGCGGCCTTCGTTGGTTACTTCCTCGTTGGCCAGTACGGTGCCCAGGCGCGGACACCAGTTGACTTCGACGTCCGCCATGTAGGCCAGGCGATATTCATCGAGCAGCCGGGTCTGCTGATCAGGGGTCAACTCCTGCCACTTGTGGACCGTGGGGTTGCCGATGCCGCCGATCGCTTCGATGTTTTCTTCCAGGCCACTGTAGATCAGTTCGCCGTCGAGGCCGACGAAATAGTGCTCCTGCTCCAGCTTCTCGACCAGTTTCGAGATGGGCATGGCTTTTTTCTGCAGCGGATCGAAGTAGCTGTGGTAGAGCTGCAGGAAGATCCACTGCGTCCAATGGACGTAATCGGGATCGGTGGTGGCGATCATGCGGTCCCAGTCATACCCCATACCCAGGCGTTTGAGCTGGCGGACCATGTTGTCGATATTACGTTCGGTGGTGATGCGCGGATGCGTGCCGGTCTCGACGGCATACTGCTCGGCAGGCAGACCGAAGGCGTCGAAGCCCATGGGGTGCAGGACGTTGTAGCCGCGCATTTTTTTGTAGCGGGCGACGATGTCGGTGGCGATGTATCCGAGTGGATGGCCCACGTGCAGGCCCACGCCGCTGGGATAGGGGAACATGTCCAGCACGTAGAACTTCGGCTTGTCAGGGTCGAAGCCTTCGTCGCCGGGGTTCAAGGCGCGGAAGGTTTTTTCTTGTTCCCAGTATTGCTGCCAGCGTTGTTCGATCTGTTTGAAGTCGTATTTCATGGTCAATCCACAAGCTGTAGCGGCCGCGCAGAGCGGACGCATTCAACGGTTGTCTGATCCGCGGACCATCTTAACCAAAAGCCCGCCCCCGGCCGCCAGCGTCAGAAGCTCACCATCAGGCCGCCATAAAACTGGGCGGCATCCAGGCCATTGTTGCCGGGCGTGATGTAGGCGTTGGAGATGTGCAGCCAGCGCGCTCCGCCCATCAACCGCACGTGCTCCGCCAACTTCCACGTCGCACCGACACCGCCCTGGGGACGGAAATTAAAATGGCTGTCGGAGGGAAAGTTGGTGTCCGCCTGCTGAATGCCCGCGCCGAAGTCTGCGTACAAGCTCCAGCGGTCGCCGGTCAGGAATTGCCAGCGGAACAGCATGTCCAGGCCGGCCGCGATGCCGTTGTCGTCCTGGGAGATCACGCCTGGCACCACCCGTCCGCCCACCGCTTCAAAGTTGATCGACCAGTCATCGACGAAGTAATAGCCGACACCCAGGTGAGCGGTGTAGATGTCGCCATGCGAGCGATCGCCGTAGGTGCCCGAGCCGTAGGTCTGGAGCGTCCAGGTGCCCTCGGCAAAGTCGTCCGCCAGGGCCCGGGGCGAGATCATCGCCGCCAACAACACCATCCAAACGCTGCATGCAACAAATCTGCTCATGGTTTTCCTCGTTCCATCCGTGTCTCGAATCATTCGACATCAGCCATTATCCGCCCCCGCTCTCGACTTGGCAAAGCGACGTCAGCCCGTGGTTTTGCTACATTCTTCGCCCATGACCGAACGATCCGCCATTGCCGCCGCCACCGCCCGCAACCTGCGCCATTTCGCCGGCCGCATCGCCCAGACCAATGTCCTGGTCGGCTTTGACGGCTTCGTCGATTCCATCATCCAGGTCGTCGACCAGCGCCAGGACGATCAACACTACGAGCCGATCGCCACCATCGATCGCTTTGGTCAGAAAATCATTGCCATGGCCGGCCACAGCGGCAACTTCGAACTGGTCCGCACTCTGGAAAAACTCGGCGGCAACGGCCCCATCATGGCTAACGCCCTGGCAACCGCCGGCCTGCCCGTCACCTTCGTCGGCTGCTGCGGCGACCCCGACCTGCACGCCGCATTCCAGCCCCTGGCCCAACGCGCCAACGTCATCAGCATCGCTCAGCCCGGCTTCACCGACGCCTTGGAGTTCTCCGACGGCAAGCTGCTGATGGGCAAATACAACCACATGGTGGCCATGTCCAGCCAGCACGTGATCGATGCCGTGGGCGCCGAGCGCTTCGCCCAACTGGCCCGCCAGAGCAAACTCATCGGCGCCGTTAACTGGACCATGATGCCGCACCTCGACGGCATCTGGAGCAAGCTGCGCGACATCCTTGAACCTGGCAGTGACACCCTGGTGTTCGCCGACCTCTGCGATACCGCCAAGCACGCCCCGACCGTGGTCAGCCGCGCCATGCACACCCTGGCCGAGCTGCGCGATTGTGCCCGCGTGGTGCTGGGGTTGAACCTCAGCGAATCGACGCAGGTGGCCTCCGCCCTGGGTATCACCGTGCCCACCGATGCCGAGGCTGCCATCATTGACACCGCCTCCGCCATCCGGGCCGCACTCGACATCCACTGCGTGGTGATTCACCCCCGCAAGTGCGCCGCCGCCGCCCGCCAACTCAAACGCGGCAGCAGCGACGTCGAAACCGGCATCTTCTTCGGCCCCTTCACCGACAAGCCCAAACTCTCCACCGGCGGCGGCGACAACTTCAATGCCGGCTTCTGCCTGGGCCTGCTGGCTGAACTTGCCCTCGAACAGTGCCTCTGCACCGGCAACAGCACCAGCGGCTTCTACGTCCGCAACGCCCACAGCCCCAGCCTGGATGAGTTGATTGCCTTCTGCGATAACTTGCCGGCCTGATTGACCTGAACCAACTCACCGGTCATTGGTGTCGAACACGTACAAACGCCAACCGTCCGGGGCAGCCCCACGGCAACGGTCGCGAATCTGACAACCATCGCCCCGCCCGTCCCAAGCAGGGCCGCCCTGTGACCCAAGGCAACTGATTTGAGTCTCATTCCTCGCTACGGCGTCTGAACACTTTCACCTGCCAGTGCGCCGCAAGTGATGCAACTCAACGCTTTTAGGGTCTATCGTTTTGATGGTTTATACGCATCCCATTTTGATTTTGCGCTCCAGGAACCGCGGATTGTTTCCTTTCGGATCTATTATTAGTTTTCTGGAAAACAGAGCACAGAGAAAAACTGAATAGACTTGAATTCAAGCATATTGAGCTCTGTGTCCTCTGTGTTCTCTGCGGTGAATTCCGGTTCTTTTAGGAGCTTTAATAATAGCCGGGGGCGGCATGAGGCTGGGGTGGCAAGCCATGAGTGTGCCTGGCGCGAGGGGGGGCGGATGCAAGTGGTGGGCGCAAAATCAGGGTGTGATCGTATTATACTCTCCGCGCAAGAGCAGAACATCGCGGCTGCAGGTGGCGGGGACGGGGGATTATTCACTCAATCCAAATTTCCAGGCCAGATCTCCCTGCATGCACTCACAATCTCCATCCATTTTTATTGACTGGACCGTCGGCATCAACACATCCCCATCCTCACCCATCCAATCAATCATATTCAGTACCGTCAGCGTCGCATAAGAGTGGTGTACGAGAAGCTCTTTCAAACATTGATATCCTGTTGCTTTTTCGCCGGTTCGAATCATCAACCATGCGGCCATAGCGCGAATCTCATCTGAGTCATCATGGAGACCTTCGACCGCTGCTTCTTGATCATTTAAAAGAAAGCAGCCGATCATCCCCCAATAACGCAGCCCGCAATCAGGACTCTTGAGCAGGGATTGAAGAGATGCGAGATTTTCTGGTTTCACTTGGAGCGCGAGGTCGGCAGCATTCAGCAATGCCGGCAAATCATAAAGATTCGGGTCGCGTACCATTTCATAAATGGTTACATGATGCTGCTCGGCTCGCCTTACCATCTCCGATTCCGGCAGAAGGCCGGAATCAAAAATCTGCAACTGCCACTCCCTGAGGGCGGATCGCATTCGCTCCGCCACTGAGGCATATTCCGGATCGTCGATCAGATTTTCAACGTTATCCGGATCCTTGATCTTGTCATAGAGTTCTTCAGTAAATCCTTTGGGGAAAAAGAAGCGCGCCTGTATTTCACTACATTCACCCTTTCTGACGCAATCCTCCCACGCAACCGTGGCTTTCATCTTCCACAGGTAATTCAAATGCTGCATCCATGGAACATATGGCATGTAGTTTCGTATATATAAAAACCTTTTGTCGCAGAC
The DNA here is from genome assembly GCA_964471555.1 of uncultured Phycisphaeraceae bacterium. Classification (GTDB taxonomy): domain Bacteria; phylum Planctomycetota; class Phycisphaerae; order Phycisphaerales; family Phycisphaeraceae; genus JADLFV01. Next base: position 40,335 of record CAYYGM010000003.1, on the reverse strand, counting down.
GGCACGAGCATTGTCAATTCGTTCATCCATCCGACCTCGAAATGCAAAGTGAAACCGCCTTTCCGGCTCAACCTGCGGCCCCAAAAAGATGGCGCCCTGCATTTGCGGCGGAATCCGAGAACCGGTTATGCTCAACCAGGTTTTCGGCATATCGATAAAGCTGACGAGTCGGTTCACCACTGTTCCGGTTTGGTTTTCAGGCCACAACGACTTGAATTTCTCGGGGATACGAATGATCAGTGGACAATGGAGACTGTCTTCAAAAAGAAATCGCTTCGTGCGCGGCATCACCCCTCCGTGATCTGAACAATAGATCACGATTGTACTATCAGCCAATCCCATTTCCTCCAGCTTCTGGAGCGATGCGCCGATTCTGTTATCCATCCTTTTCATGGCATCATAATATTTTGCATAATTTTTTCGGATGTCCGGAACATCGGGGTAATACCGTTTTAATGTCGTATCAGATGGACGATGAATCGTGTTTCCCACGTCTCCCTGAGCCCGGCTCTCGTGCGATTCCATCATGTTGATGACTTGAAAAAACGGCTGATGGTCTTTCAACTTCTCCCAATCCACCCGGCCGGGATTGTCCCAGCAACTGCTGTCTTCCCTGCCACCAATGTTATAGTCCGTCTTTTTGTCATTGCCGACATAGTAACCGTTCGCCCGAAGACAATCCGGATAGTATTTGATCAAATCATGGGGGATCTCGTACCGGCTTCGCATCGGGTGGGTACCCGTGGAAATCGCCTGTATCCCGGTAATCCAGGTCGATCGTGATGGCGCGCAGACCGGCGCGTTGGCATATGCATGAGCATATCGAAACCCCTCAGATGCCAATTTGTCAATATTCGGAGTTTCTGCATGCGGGTTGCCATAACATCCGACCCACCCCGTATTGTTGTCTTCACTGGTCAACCAAAGGATGTTGGGGGAAGCAGCGACTTGTGCCGCGCCGCCCTCCGCTTGCCGCTCAACCGGCAGATAAGAACTCGAGGAATCCTGCACCTGGAGGCTTCCCGCTGTCAGTACGCTGCAGATCAAGTTAGACAAAGGCTTCATGGTTTATCAGTTCAACTCCATATTTGCCAACGCGCCCGCAATCGCATGGCGTCGGGTGATCATCAAGTAATGAATCGGTTGCGATGCTTTACTTGTTCCGGTTCTGGTGCGCGGGGCCTATTGCCAGATCTGCACAGAGAACCTGCCGTCAATGTCTTTGCCACTATTCGATCATCAATAATACTGATTGTTGCTTTATGATAGCTTATTCTTTGTTCAGATTCCGGCCAGGTAACCGATGCAGCGGCGGACTTCGAGGCGTTGCTGCCGGTGCCGGGATCTAGCCCGAGCGCCTGCATATGGCCGGCGTCACAGGGCAACAATCCCAGCAGCAGGCGCAGTGTGGTGGTCTTGTCCGCGCCGTTGCGGCCGAGCGAAGCGAAGGTCTGGCCGCGCCCGACGGCAAAGCTGACATCCTCCAGCACCCGCTTGCGGCCGAAGCTCTTGGACAAACCGCGCACGATGATGTCGGGCGAATCCGTCATGACGACATTTCCTCCGACGAAGGTTTGGAGTGTGGTTCCGATTGATCCGCGTGGTCCGCACTGTCCGCGTGATCTGCCCGGTCCAGGGCCTTCTCGAATACCGCCCGCAGTTGGTCAGCCTCCAGTCCGAACATCCGCCCGTGGCGAATCAATTGGGCCAGTTCCCCCTCGAACTTGTCACGCTGGCCGTTGAGCTGGCTCAGGGGCGGCTTGGGGGCCACGAAGGTGCCGCTGCCGTGGCGCCGCTCCAGGTAGCCTTCGCCGGTCAGCTTCTCGTACACCCGCAGAATGGTGTTGGGATTGACCGTGAGCATCTCAGCCAACTCGCGCACCGAAGGCAGCTTGTCCCCGGCCGCCAGCGTCCCGGCCAGACACTGGGCCCGCACCTGCCCGGCGATCTGGCGGCTGATGGGCACGCTGGAGCCTTTTTCGATGCGGATGAGCATGGGGGGTTAGGGGGTAGGATCCTAAAACGTTGGCGACAAGGATTTTGAAACCATTTACCTTCGGTATGTGTGTCTGGGACAAGTGACTACATATATATAACACTAATCAATCGGCAAGTCAAGGCACTCTTTTGAAAAATGAAAAAGACAACCGCAGATGAACGCGGATAAACGCTGATAGAAAAGCAAGTGCGATGCCCAGCGACCACATGACCTGCATCTGACACCACCAGGCGGGCAAGCGTGATTTGATCCGCGTTCATCTGCGCGCATCTGCGTTCATCCGCGGTAATCCTGCTTCCCGCAAATCGCAAGTGAACGGAAGCAACCGACAGCTTCTTCACGATTGATTCACCTTGGGGCAAATCTGGTCTTGGCTACACTGCCGCGGGGGGTATGATGCGATGGATGACGCAGGCCGCCGGTACAAGACGACGCGATTTCAGGCAGCAGCCGATCGAGCTGGGCAAGCTGTTCGACAGGCTGCCGCCGCATGCCCTGGAAGCCGAGTGTGCCGTGCTGGGCTCGCTGGTTCACGACTGGCGGGCCGCGGGCGATGTGATTCAACTGCTCACCCCGGAGGATTTTTACAAGCCGGCCCACGCCGCGATCTTTGAAGCGGAACTCGAGCTCTACGACCAGCGCCAGTCCATCGACATCGTGCAACTCAAGCAGCGCCTGGAAGACAAAGGCGTGCTGGAGGAGATCGGCGGGCTGGATTACCTGATCGACCACGTGGTCGATGCCGTGCCCAGTGCCGCCAGCGTTGAGCACTACGCCCAGATCGTGCGCGACAAGTCGATTCTGCGCAAACTGATTGAAGCCTCCGGTCGGGCCATTCACGATGCGTATCACCACGACGGGCCCGTGCACCATCTGCTGGACGGCGTCGAAAGCAAGCTGTTCGAGATCACGCAAAGCCGCACCCGGCACGATGCCGAGTCCCTGCACCGGCTGCTCGAGCAGATCATGGAGCAGATCGACTCGCGCAAGGGCCGCGACTTCACGGGCCTGGCCACCGGGTTCTACGAACTGGACGAAATGACCGACGGCCTGCAGCCGGGCGAAATGATCATCGTGGCGGCCCGCCCCAGCATGGGCAAGACCGCCCTGGCCCTGAACATCGCCGAGCACGCCGCAGTCAACAGCAAGCAGCCGGCCTTGGTGTTCAGCCTGGAAATGAGCAAGCACCAGTTGGCCCAGCGCCTGCTCTGCTCCCGCGCCAATGTCGAATCGCACCGCCTGCGCCGCAATGTGCTGAGCAATGAAGAGCGCGGCCGACTGGGCCTGACCGTGGGCGAACTGGCCGAGTCCCCGCTTTTCATCGATGACTCACCCGGTCTGACCCTGCTGGAGATGCGGGCCAAGGCTCGCCGCGTCCATGCCAGCCACTCGCTCAAGTGCGTGGTGGTCGATTACCTGCAGTTGATGAGCCACCCCGACTCCAACTCGCGCGAGCAGGAAGTCAGCGCCATCAGTCGCGGCATCAAAGCCCTGGCCCGCGAGCTGGAGGTGCCGGTGATCTGTCTGAGCCAGCTCAACCGTTCGCCCGAATCCCGTGAAGGCCACCGCCCGCGCATGAGCGACCTGCGCGAATCGGGCGCCATCGAGCAGGACGCCGACGTGGTGATGATGCTGCACCGCGAGTCGTACTACCACCGCAACGAGCCGGACTGGGAAATCAGCAACCCCGACAAGGTCAACGACGCGGAAGTGATCATCACCAAGCAGCGTAACGGCCCCACCGGCACCGTGAACCTCATCTTCGACGGTGGCACCATGCGCTTCCGCAACGCCGCCCGTTACAGCCCCGCCCGCCAGAGCGATTCCGCCCCGCCGCCGCGATCTTCAAACACATCCTACTCATCGCCCGACACTGACATTGATCCCGGCACCGATCTGCCCATCTGACCATCCCCCGCGCATCGCCGGACCCCCAAACATCGCCCGCACACACACACGCATTCACCACGCGCACACCGCGCCCGAAGACACGTTCACCCGCCCCACACGAACACCAAACGCCGGCCCGGCTATTATTAGTTTTCTAAAAAAGCAATAATGTCATTTTCGCGTCCATGATGCATGTGTGACCGCTTGCATCTTGGCTGTGACAAGCGTGCTCGTGACGTTGTGCAAAGCCGCAAGCAGCAGCACAGTCAGAGTTCAGCGTGTGGTATGAGGCGCATCAATCACGAATTCAGCCGTCACGTCCCTGTTTCCGCTGTTATTAGATTTTTAGAAAACTAATAATAGCCAAGCGGGTTTGGGTGGAGTAATCACTGGGTGGGGTCGTAAGGTGAGATCGTGGATTGCAAAGCAGAGCGGAGTAGGTGCGATGCGGGAGCTTGGGGTGGGCGGAAGCAAACTCGGGTGCACAGGAACAAACCCGGGGGTGCACAGAAACAAACTCGGGCATACCGTTACAATCTCAAGACCACGGTAACAAGCGTCGGACACGCGCTATGGCGCGGCGTTCGGGGTCTTGAGCCAGGCCAGGTTGAACTGGTAATGGATGCCGCTGCTGATCAGTTGGATCAGGCCGTCGGGTGTCTGCACGGCGGCGAGATAGCCCTTGGGCTCGGCGTGTGTGGCGTCCATGGTGAACGTGTCGGTCCAGGCCTGGCCGTCAAGCTCGCGCGTCTTGCCGTCGGTCAGCAGCTTCCAGATCGGCCAGGTTTCACCTTCATCGAAGCTCAATGTGGCGAACATGCCCTGTCCCTCGAACTGGCCGCCGGCGTCATCCTTGAACATCGAGCCGGGCGTGAACGAAATCAGCAGCAGCGGACCTTCGTTCAAGCGCCGCAGCACCAGGCGCTGGCCGCCGGCAATGGGCGGGAAGGGTGAAGCGCTGTAGGTCCAGGTTTTTGCGCCGTCATCGGACACGCTCATGGGCATGTGATCATCAATGTTGTCACCGCGGCCCAGCGCCATCAATCGCCCATCGCGCAGTTGCACCAATCCGGCGTGAATGCCTGCGATCCAGGCACCACGCCGGCCGGCTTCAAAGACCGGTTTGTCCGCACCGTCATTGATCTTCGTCCAGGTCACACCGTCGTCGCTACTGGCGTGCAGGATAGTGCCACCTTTGCCGCCCTCAGCCATATCGCAGGTCAGATAGATCGTGCCGTCGGCAGCGAGGATGGGACTGGGGATGGGCATGTTGCCGAGCGTGTGTTCTGGATGGATGATGCGGGCGGGCGACCAGGTAGCGCCGTTGTCGGTACTGGTGCGCAGGACGAGCGCCAGTTCTTTCCAGCCTCTGTCCACCGCCAGGCCGTTGAAGTGCATCAGCAGTCCGCGATCGTTGCGCAGCAGCGCGGGGGCGTGATCGTTGCGGTCAGGCACATCCCAGAAAAGGTCGGCTGGCTCCCACTGCTTGGCGCCGGCACGCAGACGCGAAGCAAGGATCAGCAGTTCCCGGCCACGCTCGCTGTTGCAGCTATACCAGATCGCCAGCAGGTCGCCGTTATCGCAATATGTGATCGCCGGATCGTGATTGTGCTTGGAAAACAGCGGGCCGTTGGAGTCCGGCGGGATCAGCACATACGGCTGAGGCTCGGCGAAATAGGGCTGCGACATGTCGACGGTCGGCGTCCAGTCGTGCTTCTCCTGCGAGACATCCTGTCCCCATCGTCGATGAAGCTTGGCGCGAGTCTGTGACTCTGGCAGCGGCTCGGCCTGCACGACGCGGAAGCCGATCAGGCGATTGCGGTCGCCGGGCAGATCACCCAGTCTGTTGGAGGCGTTGGGCTGATCGTCCACCGCGCGGAACGGCCCGCCGCGAACCACACGCGAATCACCCATCACTTCAACATCGAGAGCTTCCGTCAGTTGCTTCGAGTCATACGGTCCGTACCAGTCCTGGCACCACTGCTCGAACTTCGCCCCGTCGCCGGCCATCACCTCCGGGCGCGTGCGACAGACGTATTCCCACTCCGCTTCCGTGGGCAGGCGATAGGGCTTGCCTTCCTGGGCGCTGAGCCAGTTGCAGTACGCATTCGCATCACTCCAACTGACGAACAGCACCGGATCATCATCGCCGGTCGGCGACTCGTGCAAACCGCGCATCGCTTCGTGGGCTGGGTCGAAGCGCTCGTATTCAGCATTGGTCACCAGGTGCGGCGCAATGCGGATCAGCTGCGATATCTGTACCTGGTGAACGGGCGATTCATCCCAATCGCCATCGGTCGAGCCCATGTCGAATGAGCCGGCGGGAACCTCCACCAGTTCGATGTCACCCGCTCGGACGAACGGGCAGACGTTGCAGAGCACACACATGACTGCGGCAGCCAGGATGGTTTTGCTCATGTCGGTTTCCTTGCAGAATGGGGGCGATGGTGAACCGCTGCGTGGATTGTACTCGCCCTGCCCGCCGCGGGGACCTATGATCAGCACAGACAGGAGACGCATGATGGCCAAAGCCATGTTTGATGGAAAAAGTGCGGAATTTGCCAACCTGCTGAAGGCGGCGCCGATCGTGCCCGGCGCGGTGGTGAGCAAACCTTTGATTCACACGGACAGTTGCAAGCTCATCATGTTCGCCATGGATGAGGGCCAATCGATCAGCGAGCATCACGCGCCATACCTGGCGACGGTGCACGTGCTGGATGGCGAGTTGGACTTCAGCGTGTCCGGCCGCAAGCAGCACATGGCCGCCCACGACTGGCTCGTCATGCCGTTCGACGCCAAGCATGACCTGACGGCCCTGAAGCCCACGCGCTTCATGCTGACACTGCTGAAATGATGCGCCCGCGATCGTGTGATCAAGCAATCGGCTCGTCGGGATAGCTGAAGACCGTTTCGATCATGCGCACGTAATTCTCATAGCGCACGTAGTACGGCACGGTGTTGGAGACGCCAGGCATGTAACCTCCGTGGACGTTAAGCCGATCGATCTTGTCGCGCACCTCGCGCTCGACGGCGTCCGGCTCGCCGCGGGCCAGCAGGTCCAGGTCGATGTTGCCCAGCAGACAAAACTTGCCCGGCCAACGCTGCTGAATCTCCAGCGGGTCCATCGACTTGGGCTCCAGCGGCTGAATGGCCCGCACGCCTGCGGCCGCCAGATCGTCGAACACATCGTACAGCCGGCCGTCGGAGTGATAGATGAAAGGGGCACCGATTGTCACCGCCAGGTCGGCCAGTTCCTTCAGGTGCGAAAACAAATACTGACGATAAAAGTCCGGCCCGAACATCAGGCCCTCGGTGTAAGCAATGTCATCGGAATACATCATCACGCCGATGCGGTCGCCCACGCAGCGCACCGCCGCCTCCGCGATGGTGCGATTGGCTGCCGCCATGGAGGACATCACCGCGGCGATCATCTCCGGCTGCTCGTAGGAAGCGATGCACAATTCGCTGAAGCCCACCATCTCCCATGTGTACGTGAACACATCGTTGGTGTGCAGCATGATCTTCATCTCGGGCGGCAGCACTTCCGCCAGACGTTGCAGGTGATCAAGGCGCGGCTGCACTTGTGACAGGTCGCCCTCGGCCACGGGCTGCCAACTCCAGCGCTGCGATTGGAATTGCGCCAGGTCTCGAATCAGGCGATAGGAACTGCCGTGACTGGCGGCACCCTGTTGCTCGGCGGCTACCGCCTGCTTCAACTCCACGCAAGGGAAGTTGATGGTGTGCTGCACGTAGTCGTAACCAGCCATGACGAAGAACGCCACGTCGTCTGCCGCGGTTGCCACCGCGCGGCCGAGCATCTTCGCCTTGTGATCGGGGTGAATGTGGAAGTCGAACAGCGGCGGACGCCGCCAGCCACGGCGCAGCAGCAGCGTGTCGAGGAAGCGATCAAAGTCCGGGCGTGCGTCAATGCGCGGCTTCATGGCCATGTCTCCGCAAAAAGGCGAGATGCATTGTAGATTATGACCCGCGGTTGAATCGCGCTTCACCTGACCAAGATTGTGCGTGGGTTGTCTCACCGTTGCTGGCCACAGGACGCCGGGGTTTGTACGATCATCACGAAACGAACTCGCCATGTCCCCCTGAAAAAAACCGGAGACTCGTCCACCATGAACAATATCCCGCAACGTATCCTCCTTGCTGCGGCTTTCCTGTTGATCGCATGCGCCGCCTCGGCGCAAACCATCACCGACGGCCTGATCGGGCATTGGAAGCTCGATGAAACGGACACGGCCGGCACCGTGGTCAAAAACTCCGCCAACTTCCAGAAAGAGGACGGTAAGCGCACGGAGAGCATCGCCCTCAACCAGCCGGCGCCGGTAGGGGCTGGTTACCTGTTCGACGGGCGCACCCACCACGATTCGATCAACGTCGGCTCGGCGGTCATCGAACCGCTGACGCAGACCGACAAGATCACCATCACCGCCTGGATCAAACCCGTCTTCTACAAAGAAGGTAACAACGCCGACAGCCGCCACAGCATCCTGGCCACCAATGCGGACCTGTCCTTCTCGGTTTACAACGGCGGCCACCTGATCTTCAACTACAAGGGTGAAAAAGGCGAAGACAATGGCACATACACCACCGGCAAGCGCAACCTGGCCGGGGGCAAGACCGTCCCGCTCAACGAATTCTCCCACGTGGCTGCCACGCGCGATGGCACCCACACCGCGCTCTACCTTGATGGCATTCTGATCGCTAAAAGGGACGATGCCGACCCCGGTTCATTCCATCAGCGGCCGTTCGACCATGACAAGGACAAGAACACGCCCAACATCCGCCAGATGTTCATCGGCACCATCGCCATGAACAACGAGCGAGACTTCGACGGCGTGATCAGCGACGTGGGCCTGTGGGCCGGCCACGCTTTGAGCCCGCAGCAGATCGCCCTGATCGCAGGCCTCGGCCAGCAGGCGCACCTGCGCCTCGACGACGCCCAGATCGATGCCGTACTGGCGGTGTTCAACGCCAAGGCCGGCTCTGCCGAAGCCGGCGGCCGCACGTGGACGTACATCACCGACTTTCCCGCGCCGATCACCGGCAAGCAAATGGCGGGCATGAACTACACCGACACCGACGGCAATGCCTACATCATCCTCGACGGCAAAAAAGGTTCGTGGTCCGGCGTCATGGCTAAGCCGTAAATCGCCGACGCCGCAATAACATCGTCGCCCCCATCACCAGCACCACCATCGCTGCCGGTTCGGGAATGATCGCCGCTGACAGAGCCGCGAAATCACCGGCTGTGGCGCTCCAGTTGTCGCCCAACAGTTGCAGATCGGCCAGGTTGACCCGTCCATCACCGTTGTAATCACCGCCGGCCCACTGTGCGTTGTCTGCACCCCAGTAGTCACCGAGGACTTGCAGATCCGCCATGTTGACCATGCCGTCCAGATTGGCGTCACCCGGCAGAGCCGCGGTGACGGTGACCTGCGTGTCGGAATAAGTCACCGCCAAAGCCAGGTCGTGCTGCACGATCACGCCGCTGATGAAAGCGAACGCATCGGCAATGGAATCTGCGTCGAGGATGGTGAAGCTGTCGCCGAGGCCGGGCAGGTAGCCGGCATCCAACAACAGATCGAGCCGGCCGTCGAGAACAGCGCCGCCGGTGACCGCCAGTTGATCGTGCGCCGAATCCGCCAGTTCGATGGCCAGTGAGCCGGTGGCAAGTTGGGAGTAAGTTCCATCCAAGTGCAGCGTGCCGCACGACTGGCCGGGCGAGACAAGACCGAAGTTCGTCACGTTGCCGTTGATGTAGCCGTCACCACGGATTTCACTGCCGTTGAAGACGATAATGGTCTGGCCGCCTTCGATAGCGCCGCCATGGGTTACGATGAGCGAGCCGGTTCCCAACCCACCCACGGTGAGCCCGCTGTCGATGGTCCAGGTTGAACCTGCGCCATCCACCGTCACAGTCCCGGTGGCCTCGGGGGCGGAACCGAGCACTGCCCCATAGCTGCTGACCACCGCTCCATCAAGAATACGGAGTATGCCATGTGCGTTGGGGGCGGGATCAGGGAAGAAGGACGAATAGCCGCCGATGTAGATGCCGCCGTCGATCAGCCAGGCTGAATCGTCGCCCGTCACCGTCACTTCGCCGGTTGAATAGCGACCGAGATAGACAAAGCCATTGTGGACGGTGGCACCGTGATTGATTTCCAGTTGCCCGTGGCCCAGTAACCCAATCTCCAGAAGACCCATGGTCCAGTCCGTGTCGGTTCCGGTCACTGTGGCGCGGCCGATCGAACCGGGTTGGTAACCCAGATAACCACTTTCGGATTGAACCGTCACGCCGTCAGCAATCGTCAATGAACCCTGGCCGTGAAAACCAACCCCCAAAGCACTGGCGCCATCGACATCCAGATTGATCGTGATGTTCTGGCCCGGCTCACTGCTCAGGATGATCTGCTGCTGCGGGCCGTGGGTCGGATCGAACACCAGGTCCATGTCGCTGACCAGGCCGTGCGTGTTGACAGTTCCCGATCCAAAAAGGTCACTTGGAGCCGCCCAGAAGTCCTGGGTATTGAGCGTGCCGCCGTTGAAGGTAATGCTGCCGGCAGCCCCGATCGGGACAAAGGCGCCGACAAGCGTGGCCAAGCCGCAGTGAACCGTTGCACCGTCAGCAATGCGGAGTGAGCCATCGCTACGGAAGCCGACCCAGATGTCATCACTGCTGCTGAAGCTTGAATGAACATCGCTGACCGTCACTTGGCCGAATGAGCCCGGATTGCGGCCAAGGAACGCTTCATTCACGCTGACCGTAGCGCCGCCGGTGATGGTAAGCGAACCGTTGCCTTCATAACCAGCAAACAGGTTGCCGCTGCTGGTCCAGGTCGAGCCGCCCCCCTCCACCGTCACCGTGCCTGTGGCGGCCGCGGTGTTGCCCAAAACCGCGGTGCTGTTGATCGCGTCGTCGCCGCCGGTGATGGACAGCGAACCATCCGCTGTGTCGCCGACGTAGAGCACGTCGCTGCTGGTGGTGCTGGCGGGATCGGGATGGACATCGCCCGTGGTTGTGATGTCGGCAAGGCAGGGTAATGCGGTCAAGCCGCACGCAATCAGAATCACATGCGAGGACTGCAACAACCACCATCGCGCACCGCGAATGCCGCTGAACGGACTGCACATGGCCGATCCCCCATATTCAGGATGTTGAACCTGCGGAATACCCGTCAGTATATCCGACGCCCCGCGCGCTAAGAAGTTCTTTGTTTTCGTTGTCGGATGTTGCACCGACAATTGTTGCCGGCAGGTTCAGACCGTGCCGAACAACCGGTCGCCGGCATCGCCCAGGCCGGGCAGGATGTAACCTTTGTCGTTGAGTTTCTCATCGACGGCCGCGGTGTAGATGGGCACGTCGCCGCAGGCTTCACGCAGCGCCGCAATGCCTTCCGGGGCGGCGATCAGACAGATCAGACGCAGATCGGTGCAGCCCGCTTCGCGCAGCAGCTTCACCGCCGCGATGGCGCTGCCGCCGGTGGCCAGCATGGGATCGACCAGCAGCACCGGCCCCTGCGACACCTGCCGCGGCAGGCTGCGGTAGTAATCGACCGGCGAAAGCTTCACCTCGTCACGGTACATGCCCAGGTGCCCCATCACCGCCTCCGGAATGAGCCGATGGATCGCCTCGGCGTAACCCAAACCCGCACGCAGAATAGGCACGATGGTGATCGGCTTGCTCAGCTTCGCACCGGTGCATGGCTGCATGGGCGTAACGATGTCCACCGCCTCCGTCTGCAGATCGCGCGTGGCCTCATAGGCCAGCAGTGATCCGATCCGTCCCACCAGTTCACGGAAACGGGCCGGCTGCGTGTCGCGATCGCGCACCTGCGTCAGGTCGTGGCGGATCAGAGGATGGTCGATGATGTGGACCGGGTTGTTGGGCATGGGCTGGAGAGAGTGTAAGGGGTAAAGTGAAAAGCGAAAAGTGAAAAGTGAAAATGAAGACAGTCAGCGGGATAACTGCTACTCGATGTCGCCGTTTAGCGAGCGAGCTTGCTCGCTCCAACTTAGCTGCGGTGCAACGCACTGCAGGGCCAGCGACGCGTTGCGTCGCAGCTAAGAAAACAGATGCGCTAATCACTCTCCGATGTCTTCCGCCCACAAATCCGGCCGTGCCGCGATGAAGTCGCGCATCAACTGGATGCACGTTTGATCCTGCAACACCGTCGTCTGTACGCCATGTTTGGCAAACAGATCTTCAGCGCCCTGGAAAGTCTGATTTTCACCGATGACCACGCGGGGAATGCGAAACAGCAGCGCGGTGCCGGTGCACATGACACACGGTGAGAGCGTGGAAACCAGCGTCAGCTTCGACCAGTCCCGCCGGCGCCCGGCATGGCGGATGCAGGCCACCTCGGCGTGGGCGGTCGGGTCGCCGCTCTGCACGCGCAGGTTGTGACCGCGGGCCACGATGTTGCCGGCGGCATCAGCCAGGACCGAACCGATGGGGATGCCGCCCTCCGCCAGACCGGCCCGGGCTTCTGCGATCGCGGCTGCAAGCAACTGTTGGTCGTTCATGGCACGGTCACCGCCTGATGTTGGGCCAGGTGTTTTTCGATTTCTTCAGCGAACGAAGTGGTGGTCAGCTCGGTGACCGCGTGGCCGAACAGGAGATTGTTGACCATGCGTTTGTTATCAGTGCCGAGGTTGTTGTACGCGGCATAGACTCCGGCCGGGGGACAGGTGGTGTCGAGGAACGCCACCGCGACGGCGGTGCGACAGTGGATGCGGCGGGCGAAGAACACGCCGTCGTAGTAGCCGCTGGTTTTCTTGAGCAGCTCTAGATCCTCGGGCGTCGCATCACCGCGGTCGATGCGAAGTTTCATGTAGTCGATCAGTCCGGGCCAGCCGCTCTGTCGATCGACCAGTCGGCCGGCGTGATCGCACATGGCGGGGACACCAGCCAGCACGAGCGTGACCTGTTGATCCAGGGCTCCACCCGCCAGCGCCTGGGCGCCGCCCTGGCTGGAACCGTTGACGATGAGGATCTGCTGATCCCATTCCGGGCGCGACTTGAGAAATTGCAGCCCGCGGTACAGGCGCTGGAACATGCCCAGGAAATAAAACGTGTCACGATCAGTGCCGCCGCGGGACCGGTAGTCCGCCAGTTCGCCTTTGGCCAGGTCGCTGTAGAACTCAGCGGGCTGACCGTTGAGAATGCCGTGGGCGTTGATGTCCATGGCCAGGAAACCCTGGGCGGCGTACTGGCAGGCGTTGGACAACGTGGAGCTGCGCACCCCCGCACCGTGCGGCAGCAGAATGGCGGGACACGTTTGCGGCTCTGCATGGGCAGGCATGGCGAAGTAGGCGCGGGCCGGCGGATCAGTGAGGTTGTTGATCGTCACATCGAACGCCACCACGCCCTGCGGCACCTGGTCGTTTTGCACCGCCGTCATCTGCACCTGCAGCGGCAGCGCATCCAGTTGATCCGTCTTGCTCTTCCAGAACGCATCGAAATCATCCGGCTCCTGCGAGGAAGGTTCGATCAGCAGCGGATCAACCGCCGCCCCACCGACGCCGACCACGGCCCGCCCGCGGTCGTCCTTCTGGTCCGGCCAGGGCACCGTGCAGCGAATAAAGCCCGGCTTGTCCGCCTTGGCCTGGAACGTCTGCGGCTGATCGGTCACGGTGAACGTCTGCTGGTCCAGCACCGGGCCGCCGTCCTGCGTGATGGTGCAGATGAATTCCTGCCCGATCGCGGGCTTGTCATCCTGCGTGGCGTTGATGGTGAAGGTGACCGTGTCGCCGCGGCTGTACATGGCGTCGGGGCGATCGGTGGTGATAACGATCCGGCTGTTCTGCCCCCAGGCGCACGATGCGACTAAGCAGAAACACAGCAGCGACCCACAGAAAGCCATCACGTGATGCCGATGAGTTTTTTGCATGGCGGGTTGACCTTTCAATGTCATTCAATTGAATCGTGAATGGAAGAAAGGCCATGATAAAACAAAGGATTGCTCCTCACACCGTAACGCAAAAATCGTATCGCAAGATATTGAAGCGTCTGCCATCACAGACGCTGGAGATTGCTTACTCGATGTGTCCATCGGCGTAGAGGATGGCGCCTGTGGGGTCTTTCTGGCCGTTGAGCGATTCCCACAAAATAGGTGTCTGGGCTGGATCGGAGCCGGGCGGGGGCTGCTCGTAGATGAAGCCGGGGTTCTCGCCGGTGCGCGGGTTGTCGAAGACCAGGCGGATGCCGGGCATCACTTTTTCCAAGTCGTTCAACTCCGTCGGCCATTGGCCGTGGTACTGTTCGAGATACATCTGCAGCGCGATGCCGATCTGGTTGAGGTTGCTGGCCGAGACAATGCCGCGGCCCTTGGAGCGAGCTTCCGCCAGCAGGGTCAGATAGGTCATGGGATTGCTGGGCGGCGGCTGATTGGTGTGCTGAAGTCCCTTCATGGGTGACGGCGCCACCAGGCCCGGTGTGTGCGATACAGGCTGCGGCGGGGCCGGCATGTCGGGCACCTTGATGGTGGCGATGGCCTGATCGCAATAGACCAGCACGCACTTGCCGCCCATCGCCGGCCGCGGAAACAGAATGCCGAACTTGTAGCGATACCACGGCTCAAAGCGCGACAGGCGCGTCCAGCGCGATTTGGTCCACCAGCCGGTGGCGTCGGCGGGCCACGTGGCGTGCAGACTGTCGCCGCGATAGTCCATCTCGATGGCGCCGGGAGAAGCAGCGCCATTACCCATGGGGGGATTGAGCGTGAGTTTGCCGGTGGCGGAAAGACCTTTGGGGGCGGGCATTGAGCCGGTGCTGTAGAAGCTGGTGAATTTGATCTGCCCGCTGATCAGTGGTGCTTTGTTCCAGACGGCCGTGCCGCTCTTGACGCCGGAATCATCACGCACGTTGATGTCGTCGGGCGCAATGGGGGGCAGCAGCTTGTCGTAGTTGCTGGTGTCAGCCCCACCTAGATCGACATCGACGTCCTTGTCGAAACGCACATACAGCAACCGCCCGGTCAACGGCGCACCGGAAGCCGGCTCCAGGCGGAACTGACCTTCGTTGAACACACTGTCGTACTTGCTGGTCTGTTTGCGATCACGGATGACGCCCTGCTTCAGGGCCACTTCCAGCAGGATGTAGTCGCCGGCCTCGTCAGGAATCGTCACCAGCAACTGATCGCCGCTGCCGACGGAATAGACCTGGGCCACGGTAGCCGCCCCCGGCACGGGTTGGCCGCCCTGTTGCGGCGCGGTCTTGATGCCCAGCGAGCGATCGCCGGCGCCGGTGTAGAGACTGTAGGGCTCGCGCGTGGCGCCGCCGTGCAACAAATCGACCACGGTGACCGTCTTCTGATCGAGTATGTGAACAGCGCGGGCCGGCCCCGTCAGATACCAGATCACCACCGCCAACAGCGGCACGATCACCAGCACCAAACGCAACGGCGTAACCTCGACGCCCATCAACTGCATCAGAACGCGGCGCTTTTTTTCCTTCTCCTGTTGCTGTGTGCGAACGAAGGTGCCGCCCACGCGATGGAAGCCGCAACTGGTGCAGACCACCGCCGACGCCATCATGGGTTTGCCGCAGGCGGTGCAGGCGACCATACCGCCGGAGGGTGTCTGCTGCGGCTGCGGTTGCGGCGGTGCTTGCTCGGTCTCTGACGCCAGCGGCACGGTCAGTTGACGCCCGCAGGATGGGCACTGGCCCTGTTTGCCGGCCATGCTTTCGTCAACCTTCAGCTTGCGTCCGCATTTACAGCGAAAATGAATAGCCATACGCTGCTCCCCTGGGTGCTACACCAGTGTAGGGCAATTGCCGCGTTTTTTCGCTGTCCGCGGCCAGGCGGTTAAAGATCAACCCGTTTAGCGGGTGAGCTTGCTCGCCCAGCGCGGAGCAAGCTCTGCGGCTAAACGTGATGCATTCAAATCGCGGATCGGGTTAATGCTCAGCCCGGGCGGTCATGATCTGCGGGCGGTTGAGGTACACGCCCCGGCCGTCGGCGTCGATTGAACCAGTGCTTTGGGCCAGCAGACGCAGGCGGCTGAGCTTCACCTCGGTGTTCGGCTCGATCATCTTCTCACTGCCGGGCGCAAGACCCCATTCCGTCCAGCCGCGATCGGTGTAGAGCACCAGCTTCACGCGCCCCATGGCGTCGCGACCGGATGCGTCAATGGCGCGAATGCGATCAGCATAAGGCTCCGTGCCCAGAATCACCGCCAGCTTCAAGGCTGCGGAGGCATCCTGTCCCGACCAGGCCTGCCCCCAGGTGCGCGGGGCGGTTCCGCTGACGCCGGTGATCAACGGCAGCGTCATGTGCGAAGGATCATCCGTCGGCAGCCACACACCCGCCACATCGACCACGTAGTAGCCGCGCTGCGACTGGATCAGCGCCACCGGCCGGCGGTAATCCGCTTCCACCACCACCCGTCCATCACCGCTGCGGCGGACCTGCCACACATGGGCGACCCAGGGATCCATCGCCAGTTTGCTGGCTGCGGTGGTCAGACTTCGCCGCTCCATGGGATCGGGATCGACGGTGCTGCTGACGATGCCCGCCAGGCGTTGGGCCACGCTGTCGCTGAGATGTTGCGGGGCGCGGGCCAGCACCACGTGCACCGGTTCCGAGCGGGTTTGCGTGGCGTAGTTCGCCAGGGATTGTTCGAGCCAGCGCCAGCCGGCAATGGTACCCACCAGGACGCAGGCCGCCACCATGAGCTTGACGCCGAACAGGGTTCGCTGCGGATCCCACCCGGCCGAGGCCCCCGAGGCGGGTGTGCGGCGCTTCCTGCCACGGCGCGGGCTGGAATTTTTGAATAAAAACCAACTCATCAGCGGGCGCTATCGGCCAAGAGCGGCTGTTGACAGCAACCTTTCAGACCCCCGGAAGAGTCTGTTTCTGTAAATTTTTGTAAAAACTTGATTAAAGCAACATTTTCGGCGCCACCAGCCACAACAGCAGGGCCGAGGCCACCCGATCGGCCTCGAAACGCACTTCCAGGGCCGCGCAGCCCGCTTTTTTCATCTGCACCCCGCCGGGCAGGCTCGAACCCAGCAGCCGCTCGATGATCTCGCTGAAGCTCGGCTCGTGCCCCACCAGCATGACCCCCGCCCCCGGAAACTGCCTCTGAGCTAACGCGGCCAGGATTTGCCCCGCATGGTTGCTGCCCAGCACATCCCAGGTCTCGACCGGCACGCCGAACGCCTCGCCGGCCAACTCGGCGGTCTGACAGGCCCGGACCAGCGGACTGGTCAATATCACCTGCGGCGGTGTGATGCGCAAGGCCAGGGCAGCAACAATTTTGCGAGTCTTGGCCCGACCGTCGTCCGTCAGCCGGCGGTCGGCATCCAGCCCTGAGGGCGAGTCTGATTCGGCAATCCCGTGACGCAAGAGATACAGCAGCATGGGAACGATTGTATGTCGGTGGCTAAGATGCGGCTCATGAAGTGGTTGCCCGCACTGCTGCTCGCCTTGATTCTTGTCGGTTGCGATCGGCGCCAGATCGAGACCTACCAGACCCCCAAGACCCCCGAGCCGACCTTGGCGATCGCGGCCACCCACACCGATAGCGATGTGACCTGGACGCTGCCGGACGGCTGGCGGCAAGCCCCCCCTTCCGGGGGCAGCGCCATGCGCATCGCCACCTTCGAGACCGGTCAGGGCGACGCCAAGCTGACCATCACCATCACCAGCTTCCCCGGCGACGTCGGCGGCCTGCTTGCCAACATCAATCGCTGGCGGGGTCAGGTGAAGCTGCCGGCCGTGGACAGCCTCGAGCAGCAGCCGATGCAGAGCTTCGAGGTGGACGGACGGAGAGCACACGTGGTGTCCCTTCCGGGGGTGACCGCCGCGATGATCGAGGAGCCCGATCGCTGCTGGTTCGTAAAGATGACCGGACCCCCGGAAGTTGTGACAGGGCAGGGTGAGCCGTTCATGGAATTCGTGCGCTCGTTGAAGTGGCACACAATTCAGGAAGACAAGGAGACAAGGGGACAAGGCGACAAGGAGATCGCGCGATGAAGCCAATTGTCATCATTCTGACGATCCCCTTGTCGCCTTGTCGCCTTGTCCCCTTGTCTGTTTCTTCTGTTACGTCTGCCTTGCACGCGGACTCGCCATGAAACAAGTGCTCGCATTCATCAGCTCCCTGCGCGTGACCGTGGTGCTGTTCGCCATGGCATTGTTTGTCATCCTGGCTGGGACGCTGGCCCAGGTGGATCAGTCGATCTGGCAGGTGCTTGAGCAGTACTTCCGCACGCCGCTGGCCTGGATTGAATGGCGAATCTTCTTCCCCAGTTCCATGGACGCACCGGGCGGGTTTTATTTCCCCGGCGGCTGGCTGATCGCCGCGGCCCTGCTGGTCAACCTGCTGGCCGCCCACGCCCTGCGCTTCCGGATCAAAGCCCGCGGCCCGATGCTGGTCCTCGGACTGTTGATCGTCATCGGCGGCGCCGCCCTGACCTGGTGGATCATCTTCCGGGGGTCGCACGCTGACCTGACCGCACGAAACCTCAATGCCTACTGGCGCATCCTCTATCAACTGCTGCAGGGCAGCGCCGCAGCGGGCGTGTTGCTGCTGGGGTGCCTGCTGCTCTTTCGGGGGCGGGCCGGCATCGTCCTGCTGCACGCGGGAATCATCCTGCTGATCATCAGCGAATTGATCACCGGCACCTTCGCCGTAGAAGCTTCACTCACCTTGCGCGAAGGTGAAACCAGCGATCACATCGATGTCACCCACCAGTACGAGCTGGCTCTGATCGACCAATCCGATCCCGACCACGACACCGTCACGGTGATCCCCGACAACCTCCTCAAGCCCGGGCAGGTGATCCACGATGCCCGTCTGCCGGCCGAGGTGCGGGTGCTGGCATGGTGGCCCAACACCTCCAACGCCATCGACACCACGCGGGCCCCCATGGTGCATCCCGATCCGCGCGTTGACAGCGGGCTTGGCCGCACACTTACCGTGCTGCCTCAACCCGGCGGCAGCGGCATGGTTGACGCCCCGGCTGCGATCGTCAGCTTCATCAATCCCGCCAACGGCGAATCGCTGGGCACCTATCTGCTGTCGCTGTGGTTCGATCCCAACTTCAACCGCCGCACCTTCGACGGCAGACAAACGCTGACCGTGGGCAACAAAACCTACACCCTCGCCCTGCGCCCGCGCCGCGTCTATCTGCGCCACGGCCAGACCGGCTCACCCTACAGCCTGACCCTCAAAGCTTTTCATCACGACGTCTATCCCGGCACCGACACGCCGCGCGATTTTTCCTCTGACATCCTGCTGAACGATTCGGCCGCGGGCATCATGGATCGCCCGGTGCGCATCTGGATGAACAATCCCATGCGCTACGGCGGCCGCATCTTCTATCAGCAGGCGTTCCTGGCTGACGACTCGGGCACCGTGCTGCAGGTGGTGCGCAATGCGGGGTGGATGACGCCCTATGTCGCGTGCATGATCGTGGCGGTCGGTCTGCTGTGGCACTTTGCGGCCAGTCTGCTGACCTTCACCCGCCATCGCAGCGTCCACCCGCAGCCTGCGCTGGCAAAGACGGGACGGCCGAGCATGCAGTGGCTGACGCCGACGGTGCTGGTGCTGGCCGGGACGTGGCTGATCTACCACACCTATCAGCCCGCGCCCGCAGCCGATGACTTCAACCTGCAGGGCCTGGGTGAACTGCCGGTGATGTACGAAGGTCGCGTGCAGCCGGTGGACACGCTGGCCCGCAACGCACTGCGCATCCTCAGCGGCCGACAGACTTACCGCGACGGGCAGGGCCAAACCCGGCCGGCGGTGCAGTGGCTGTTGGAAGCGGTCACCGGGCGCGATGCGGACCTGCGGGTGTTCCGCATCGAGAGCCTGGACCTGCAGCAGGCCCTGGGTCTGGAGCCGCGCCAGGGATTTCGCTATGCCGCTTCGGAGATGTCGCCGCAGGGACTCAACCGGGTCTTCGTGCAGGCCCAGCATGCGTCTGAAATCGATGCCTCGCAGCGTGATCGCTTCGATCGTCAGGCGTTGCACTTTGTGGCTGATCAGTGGCTGCTGCGCCAGCGTCTGATCGCCGCCGACTCACCGCCGCACATCGAGCGGCCGGGCGACGTGCAGCGGGCCATCGCCGCCGATGAGCAGTTGCATCGCCAGTCGGTTCCCCTGCTGGTGCCTCCGCCCCCGACCCTGACCGGTGACGATGCGCAGTGGCAGTCCGTGTCCCGCGCGGGATTGGCAGCCCTGGTTTCCACCAAACCCGATCAGCGCTACCACGATGTAATCCGCATCCTGGCTGCCTACGTCCAGAACGACGTGGCAGCCTTCAACACCGCCGTGTCGGAGATGCACAAGCGGCTGACTGCCGAGCATCCGCCGCACTACGAACCAGCCAGGGTGCGCTTCGAGGCGTTCTTCAATCACGCGGCGCCCTTCTATCACTGCGCGGTGCTGTACGTGATCGCGTTCCTGCTGACCGCCGTCGGCTGGTTGCTTAAACCGCGCGAATTCAACCGGGCGGCAACGTGGCTGCTGCTGCTGACGTTTATCGTGCACACGGCTGCATTGATCGGGCGCATCTACATCTCCGGCCGGCCGCCGGTGACCAATCTCTATTCCTCAGCCGTGTTCGTCGGCTGGGCGGCCGTGGGAACCGCCATGCTGCTGGAGCGCATCTTCCGCAACGGCGCGGGCAACACCGTGGCCGCCATCGCCGGTTTCGCCACACTGTTGATCGCCCACTTCCTGGCCGGGGATGGCGACACCTTCGTGGTGCTGCAGGCGGTGCTGGACACCAACTTCTGGCTGGCCACGCACGTGGTGAGCATCACGCTGGGCTACAGCGCCACGTTCCTGGCCGGTCTGTTCGCCCTGCTGTTCGTGCTGCGCGGCGTGTTCACCAGTCGCCTGGATGAACGGGCCGAGCGCGAGCTGACGCGAATGATCTACGGCTGCCTGTGCTTTGCCCTGCTGTTCAGCTTCGTGGGCACCGTGCTGGGCGGGCTGTGGGCTGACGATTCGTGGGGACGGTTCTGGGGATGGGATCCCAAGGAAAACGGGGCGCTGATGATCGTGATCTGGAACGCCCTGATCCTGCACGCCCGCTGGGGCGGCATGGTCAAACAGCGAGGCCTGGCCGTGCTGGCGATCTTCGGCAACATCGTCACCGCCTGGTCCTGGTTCGGCGTCAACCAGTTGAGCGTCGGACTGCACTCCTATGGCTTCACCGACTCGGCGACGATGTGGCTGCTGATCTTCGTCAACAGCCAGCTCGTGATGATCGCCCTGGGCCTGATGCCCCGCCGCTACTGGGCCAGCGCTAGTGTTTAGCCGCCGAGCTTGCTCGGCGTTGGGCGAACAAGTTCGCCCGCTCAACGGAAAAAGCGCATTCGTTCGCTTCACGGTTGCAGGTGCACGGACAGGCCGCTGAGGCGGAGGGCGTAGAAGTTGTGATGCGTGGCGTCCTTGGAGTGGTCGTTGTCAGCCACCAGCACCAGCACGCGATCGCCGCTGCCGTCGGTCAGGGCGGGGCCCAGGGCCATGCCTTCAAAGTTGTTGACCGCATCATTGGTCTGCGGCGGGAAGTAGCCGGTCCACAGCAGCAGCTTGCTCACGGGCGATTCGTTGCCGGTCAAGGTCTCGACGTTCAGCACATCGGTGGCGGTGGTGGCGTCAACCAGGTACAGCCGGTTGCGCAGCCCCGTTCCGCCGGCCCGTTCCATGACGATCAGTGAGCCGTTGTTGAGCAGCAACATAGCGCCCACGCCGCTGACCGCGGTGATGAAGGAAGGGTCGGAGCCGTCGGTCTGATAGAGATACTGGACGGCCGGTGTGACCGAATAGTCATAGCGGGTCAGGCGCACGGTGGTGCCGGACCCGGGGCCCGAGGTTGGGCCGTCGGTATCGAGAGCTTCCTCGTTGCAGGTCCACAAGCGGCCGGCCGCATTGCGGGCGATGGCTTCCAGGGCCTTGTTGGTGCGGATGTGGGCATAGGCCGGGGGCATGGTCAGAGTGCTGAGTTGTTTTCCGGTGATCAGGGAGTGCTCGGTGATGACGGGGCCGAACTCGCAGCAGACGTAAACGGAATTGTTGTCGATGTTGTAGGCCAGGTCTTCCTGATCGCGGAAGGCCAGCGGATTGCCTTCGGCGTCGCGCAGCGTGATCGGCTCGGCGATGTCCCCGGCGGTGATGCGGCCGGTGCTCAGATCGAAATCCAGATGAATCGGATAGATCAGCGAGTCGTTGTCGCTGACGGCATAGAAAAGCTTGTTGACCGGATCGTAAGTCAGCCCGCTCAAGCCCGAGGCGCTTCCCCCGGAAGTGTCCACCAGTGTGAACAGGCCCTCGCCGGGTGGGTTCGTCGGAGAGATTTCCTGAATGATGGGCGTGGCCGCGGCTTCAGTGGCGAGCAATGCCATCGCAACAACAAGTGACGTGGGTTGGAAAATGGCAGCCTCCGCGGCTCAGGGTTTCAGGAACAGTTCGATGACGGGATAAGTCACATCGGGCTTGGTCTGGGGCAGTTCGAGCGTCAGCGTGTTCCTGCTGTCGAAGCCCGACTCCACCGCGGCCGCCTCCTGCCAGGGCTCAACGGACTTGAACTTGACCTCCGAAGCATCGTGCAGCAGTTGAGCGTAAGCAGCCCGCTGTTTGTAGATCTGGCCGTCCAGGTGCAGATACTTGTAGGGCCAATTCAGCACGTGGACATAAAGACGGTTCGTATCAGGGTTGTAGGTCAGCCGGCAATCCCGCGGACAGGTGAACTCGTCCGGCGCCTGCGTGCAGCCGTAGATGGACCGGCCGTGCCGGCGCATCCATTGGCCGATGCCGGCCAGGCGATCGAGAGCCCGCCGATCGAATTCGCCGCGGGCGGTGGGCCCGACGTTCAGCAGCAGGTTGCCGCCCTTGGAGACGCAATCGATCAACGTCAGGATCAACTGCTCAACCGACCGCCATGATTGCTCATCGCGGTGATAGCCCCACGAGCCGGAGAACGTCTGGCATGCTTCCCACATCACGCGCTGGTTGCCGACGGTGTACCAGCAGCGGGGCTGAAACTGCTCGGGTGTTTTGACGTCCCAGGCGCCCGGCTCGTTGCCCAGGTCCAGCCGATCGTTGAGGATAATCCGTGGTTGAAGCTGGCGAATGAGCTTAAGCAGTTCGGGGCTGTTCCAGTCATCGCGGCCTTTGCCGACATAGGGTTGCCCCGACTGGTCAACCACGGGCGTACCGGGCCTGCCGGGCGGATAGGAGAAATCGCACCACAGCACATCCACAGTACCGAAGTCGCTCAGCAGCTCGCTCACCTGGCCGTGCAGGTACTGGGCGTACTGGCGGATGTCGCGACCCTGGTTGAGTTGATCACGGTTCTTGGCCGCGTACAGCGGGTGGCGGGAGTCGATGGGAAAGTGCGGGTGATGCCAGTCGAGCAGCGAGTAATAGAAACCGACGCGCAGGTCGCGTTGGCGAAAGGCCTCGACCATCGGCCGCAGCAGATCCCGCCCGGCAGGCGTCCTGGTTGCCTTGTACTCGGTCAGCCTCGAGTCCCACAGGCAAAAGCCCTCGTGATGCTTGGTGGTGATCACGAAGTATTTCATGCCCGCATCGGCCGCCGCGGCGGCCCACACCTGCGGATCGTAGAGATCGGGGTCGAAGCGGCCGAAGTAACGGGCCTCGTACTCCTCGGCCGGCACCTGCTCGCGCTGCATCACCCATTCATGGCGGGCGGCCAGCGAGTAGAGGCCCCAGTGGATGAACAGGCCGAAGCGGGCGTCGGTGAACCACTGCGTATGTGGTGCGGTCATGGCCGGGGCTCCTGATTTCCCAAGTCGAGATAGTGTACCGGCCGATAAACGTCAGGGATATGCTGCGCCCAGCCCACATCCTGATGACCGCTGCCACCGCGCTGCTGGCCCTGGCGGTGGTGATGGTCTGGTCGGCACGCATGACCGTGGGCGGCGAGAGCCTGGCTTTCGTCCAGCGACAGGCGATCTATGCCGTGCTGGCGTTCGCAGCCATGCTGGTGGGCAGCCGGCTGAATGTGCGCGAGGTTTTTCGGGCCCGCGGCGTCAGCAGCCCGTTGATCATCATGCTGCTGATCAGCTTCGGCCTGGCGGTGCTGACCCTGGTGCCGGGCATGGGCCGCAGCGTCAACGGCGCCAGCCGCTGGCTGGAGATCGGGCCCGTCAGTTTCCAGCCCAGTGAACTGGTCAAGTGGTCGATCGTCATCGCCATGGCCTGGTGGTGCGCCCGCCGCAGCGGGGTGATGCACCGTTTCGTCGACGGCCTGCTGCCCGCCCTGCTGCTGCTGGGCCTGGCGGTGGGCGTGGTGGGCGCTGAAGACCTGGGCACGTCTGCACTGATCGCGGCTGTGGGCGCCCTGGTGCTCATCGCCGGGGGAGCAAGGCTGCGACACCTGCTGGGCTTCGTGCCGCCGGCCATCGCCATGCTGGTGGGCATGATTGTGATGGCCCCCTACCGCGTGCAGCGCATCCTGGCTTTCCTCGATCCCTGGGCCGATCCGCAGGGCGTCGGCTACCACCCCATCCAGTCCATGCTGGCTGTCACCCAAGGCGGCCTGTTCGGGCGCGGGCTGGGTAACGGCGTGCAGAAGTTCGGCTATCTGCCCGAGGACAGCACCGACTTCATCTTCGCCATCATCTGCGAAGAACTCGGCCTGATCGGCGCCCTGATGGTGATCGGCGCGTACCTGGTGATCCTGTGGGTGGGCCTGGGCATCGTGCGCCAGTGCCAAGACGCTTTCGGCAGATTGCTGGGACTGGGCGTGCTGCTGACGGTGGGCCTGCAGGCAGCGTTGAACATCGCGGTGGTGACCGCCATGGTGCCGACCAAGGGTATCGCCCTGCCCCTGATCAGCAGCGGCGGCACCGGCTGGATCGTGACCGCCTTCGCCCTGGGCCTGGTGGCCTCACTGGACAACGCCTACGCCTTGCACATCGACGGCGCTGAGTCAGCCGTCAGCCGTTCGTTGCCGGCGTTGCCCGACGAACCGCAGATCGAACCGTGCTGAGATGCTACAGCGATGCCCCCATCAGGTCATCGATGGCTCTTGACCAGGGTTCCCGAAAACCGTTCCCGCTCAACTGCGTTGGTTCGACCCCCGCGTCAGGCGGCGACTGTGACGTTGACGTTGGTGATATCGACACTTGCCAGCATCTTGTCAAAATCCAACTTCTCACCCACAGCGACCTTGAACATGTCGGCCATGGCAAATGCGGCATCTGAGGCAGCGCTGATAAGACGATCAGCCTGGGACCAGTTCACCTCAAACCAGGTTGCAGCCTGATCGGCGAATCGCTTGGCGCTGTCAAAGAATTGATCCGTGTGCCCGGTCTGTATGTCAACCATCAGGTCGCCGGCGAGCGAAGCCAGCGCGATGACGTGCGTTGCCCGCTGATAGGGCGGCGGGGCTGCGTCGGGGTTGTAAGCAAAGCGGATCTGCTCCACCAGCACGGACGGCAGGTGCCAGGCCTCCAGCATCGCGGCCGAAACCTGAGCATGATCGATATCCAACGCGTCGCGCTCGGCGGCAGCCAACTGGTCGATGCTCTGCCACTGACGCTGCAGCAGCACGGTGTACGTCTGCTTGAGCGTCACCGCCATCGCCAGCGCACCGATGCATTTGAGCAGTCCCGCCAGATGAGCCTCCTCCGGATTCACATCGCGGACGTGGATGGCAATCATGCGGGCGGCGGACCCGGTGAACAGGGAATGCCGCCAGAGCCACACGGGATCGAAGCCTGCGGCTTGGGTCTTCTTCATGTAGCTGCTGAGGGAACAGCCTACGGCCAGATCCTTGATCTTCCTGATTCCCAACAAGGTCACGGCCGGGACGATCGACGATAGCTTGTTCGACAGACCGTAGTAACTGCTATTGACCGTTTTCAGCACAGAGGCAGCCAACTGGGCGTCTTGCGACAGTGCATCTGCGATCTGATCAATGCTGGTGTTCGGCTGATCCAGAAGATTGATGAGCTTGATCACGGCTCCCGGCAACGCGGGCAGGTCGCTACTCGACAAAAGTTGACCGAGAATCGGTGATGGCCTGGACATACACCCCCCATCAAGCAAAGTCATGGCTCGACTGGCACCTATAATTCATCGGCAACATCCGGATCATTGATAATGCGTGCTAATAATTGCTCCGTGATACGGTCAATGATCGTCACGGCAGTGCTGAAGCAGCCTGTCGGATGATTAGGTGACAGCGCCGGTTGTTTGTGTAGGCTGTGTGCAAGGGTTGATGAATTACAGGACCTACACCTCGTCCCGTACGTCTCCCAGATCGAAAGTTGCCAATGCCCGACGCGCCTCAGATCGAACCGTGCTGAACCGCCACGGCGACAGCTTCGAGCATGCGCTGTTGAAGACGACGCAGCACCGAGGCGCTGATCGGTGAGCGGTAATTGTTGAAAAGAATGCTGAACGCGAAGCGGCGCTCGGCCGGGGCGGACTGCGCCTCGTCGGCTGACTGTTGATCGGCGTCATCGCCACCGGCATCGCCGTCAGCATCGTCGTCGCCGGTTGGAACCAGCAGGTAGCCCGAGAGCGTGCAGACACCGGTGAGGTAGCCGCTCTTGCCGAAGACCTGGCCGGGGAATTTGCGGAAGCGCCGCTCCAGCGTGCCGTTTTCGCCGCCTTCCGCCAGGCTCTTGAAATACATCGGGCCCAGTTGCGGGTCTCTGTCCATCACGTGCAGCAGTTCCACCAGCAGGCGGGCGGTGACGCGGTTGTCGCGTGACAGGCCCGAGCCGTCAGTGATGGTCAATGCGGCAGCGGAGGTGCCCAGCATCTGTTGCAGTTCCTGCCGCATGGCGGCCGCGCCGTTGGACCAACTGCCCGGCTCGCCGGTCCGCGCGCTGCCCACACGCTTGAACAACGACTCGGCGAACATGTTCTGCGAATCCTGGTTGGTGCGCTCCAGCACCAGTTGCATGGTGGTGGTCACACGGTGCAGCGGCTGATAGTTGCCGAGCATCTCCTGCGGCTGACAGCGACGGACCTTGTCCACGGTGATCCCCGCCTTGCCCAGGCGGTTGCGAAATACATCGGCAAAAACAAGCGGTGGATCGTGAAAGGTGATGCTGTAGGGAGCGGACTGGTGATTGCGGATCTGGCCGCTGAAGATCATCTCGTTGGTGCCGGGGCGGCGGTCGCGGATGATGTCGTCGCGCGAGCCGGTGGTGGCCCGGTTGATGATGGTGACGCTGGGTGCCTGCGGAAACAGGCTGATGCGCGGGCTCTGGCCGGTCACCGTGGGCGTGACGATCACGTCGAAACAGTTGCGATAAAAGTTCAGCCCCGCCACCTCCGCACCGCTCATGGTCACCAGGTCGCCGGTCTCCCAGGTCGGGTGCACGAACTGGTAATCGAACACGCGGTCGTCGATGATCAGCTCGCTGAAGTGATCCTGTCCCGTGCCCTTGACCGCCGCCACCCACTGATCGAGCAGGTCGTCCACGCGCAGGCCGTGCCGCTCCAGCAGCACCGGATCGCCGAAGGCCGGGTCGCCGTCCGCTACCACCACCAGTTTGTCGCTCGTGCCCGCCTTGGTCCCAATCCAGCCCAGCACGGTGGTGAACTCGTAGTCCGCTCCCAGCACGCGCAAGGCCACCGCCGTGGTGAACAGCTTCATGTTGCTGGCCGGCAGCATCGGATCATCATCATGATCCTGGGCAATGATCTGCCCATCATCCAGGTCCACCACGCAAAAGCCCCAGGTCGTCTGCCCCAGGTCCGCATTGGACGCCATCTGGCGCAACTGCGCGCTCAGCGGCTGCGCCTGCACCGATGACGACCAGCTCAGAACGAACCACAACAGAACCAACCAACGTGCATCGATCATGAATCACTTCCTCAAAGACGCGCGAAACGATTGTAGCCGCCCCACTTTCCCGCAAGGATAAGCTCAAGTCCGCCGCGCCAACATCTGCGCGTACAGGTCATCGTAAGCCCGGTGCATGGTCTGCTGGTTGAAGTATCGCTTCAACCTTCGCCGACCCGCTGCGCCCATGGCAGCCCGCAGGTGCGGATCGGTCAGCAGCGTCACGATGTTCTCCGCCAGATTGCGTGGATTGCGCCGCGGCGAGAGCAGGCCGTTGCGGCCGTGATCCACCACTTCCGGATTGCCGCCGACCCGTGTGGCGCAGATCGCCAAGCCTGCCGCCATCGCTTCCAGCAGCGTCACGCTGATCCCCTCGCTCAAGCTCGACAGCAGAAACAGGTCCGCCCCCGGCAGCAGTTCATTCACATCATTGCGCAGACCCAGGAAGATGACGCGCCCGTTCAACTCCAACTGCTCGACCTGCCGGCGAGCCTGCTCCATCAGTTCACCTTCACCGACCAGCACCAGCTTCGCCCGCGGCACCTGCTGAGCCACAAAGGCGAAGGCATGGATGGCGGTTTCGTGATCCTTGACCGGATGAAAACGGGCCACCTGCATCAGCACCAGGTCGTGCTGATCAACACCCATGCGCTGCCGCGCCTCGCGGCGTTGAGTGGGGCCAGTATTTCCGGGGGCACTTCCGGGGGCGGGGATGCCGTTGTGGATGACATCGATGCGGTGCAGGTCGATGCCTTCGTTCTCCGCTAGTGCCTGGCGAATGAACTGACCCACTGCCGTCACCCGATCGTGGCGGCCCAGCAGCAGACGGTTGGCCACCAGATGACTCACCTTCCGGGGGTCGGGGTAGTGGCGGCCGTGCTCGGTGAACAGGATAGGGCCGCGAAAGCCCCCGGGCATCCAGCGCGACAGAGCGGAATAGAAGAACGGCGTGTACTGGTGAGCGTGCAGCAGATCGACCCCCTGCTGCTGCGCGGCGCGGCCGAGCCTGCGGGATACGGACCAGTCGATGCCCGGCCGGCGACCCAGCGCCTCGATGGCGAAACCCTCATCCCGCAATTGATCGCCCAGCGGTCCGCTGTCATCGAGACACAGGAAAACGAAGCGATAGCGATCGCGCAATTTGCGGGCCAGCTCGGCGGCCAGCACTTCCGCCCCGGCCAGGGCCAGACGATGCAGCACGTGCCCGATCACGGGCTTGCGCAGCGAACCGCGTTCACATCGGTGGACGGTCATTGTCGCCAACATCGGTCAGCGCTCGGATCGGGCGTGAAATGGCAGCCACTGGTTCGGTTTGGGTGCCACACCCGCGTGCGGGTGTGCCTGGCGTTGCTCACGGCCGACGCGCGACCGTGGCACCCGTCATCATAAACCACCGCCCGATGGCAGCCTGTTACAGCAGCGGGTCGCCCGTGGACCGCCGCCATTGCTCCAACTGCGCGGCCAGATAATGCCGCACCGCGGACACCGATTCGTCCCCGGCCAGGTTCTGCGTCTCGTGCGGATCCTCGACCAGGTCGTACAGTTCCCATTCCCCGCTGACGTGCCAGATGAGCTTATGCGTGGCGCTGCGCACCATGCGCTGCTGGAAGCCGCGCCCGGCATTGCCGTCGTAACTGGCGAACACCTCCCCCCCGGAAGTCCCGCCCCCGGCCGGTTTCCCCGTGGCCAGTGCCGCCAGGTTGCTGCCTGCGGTTGTTGGAACATCACAGAACTGAAGCAGCGCCGCCGCCAGGTCCGTGTGGCTGGTCAGTTCCGTCACCTGCCGCGACCCGCTGGCACCCGGCGGCTTGATGATCAGCGGCACGCGCACGGCCGGGTCGTACAGGCACATCTTCTGGAACATGCCCCGATTGCCCAGCATCTCGCCGTGGTCAGCGGTGAACACGATGGCTGCCTGCTCGAACCAGCCGCGCCGCTCCAGGGCCCGCAGCACCTGTCCCATGCAGTCGTCCAGCATCGCCACCATGCCCAGGTACGCCGCCCACGCCTGCCGCCAGCCCTGCTCGCTCACGTGCGCCCCCAGTTGGCCGGGGATGTTGGCCAGGGCGTTGACCGGCGAACCGAACAGCCACTTGCCCACCGTGGGCGGCAGCTCGATCGAATCAGGATCGTGCAACTCCAGCCACTTGCGCGGGGCCCACAGCGGCGGATGCGTCAGCCAGAAATGACACAGCAGCGCCAGCGGCCGCTCATCGACATAGCCGCTGATCATCTGCGACGCCTGCTGGGCGATCAGGCGATCCAGAAACAGATCCTCGCGCAGAGGAAAAACGCCCACGCGGGACGAGGCGGCACTGAAGACGAAGGGTTGGTTGTTGTTGTAGTCGATCACCGGATCGCGCATGGCGTTCAGATCACCCAGCATCAGGCCGCGCTGCCGCAGGGCTTCGTGATACTGCCCCACCGAAGCCGGCCCAACAAACTCGACCCCCGGAAGCCGTTCCGGAAGGATCGGGTCCGTGCGCAGATGCTGAATGCCCACGTGCACCACGCGGTAACCGGCTTCAACCAACTTCTGCTGAAACAGCGGCACGTCCGGACGCAGCGTGGCGAAGGGCATCTCGTCGCGCGTCCAGCCGTTGATCAGCACGCCGTGTTGGAACGGTTCTGTCCCGCTGTAGATCGAAGCCCGGGCGGGCATGCCCTGGGGGCAGTTGGTGAAGTGGCGATGGAAGACCGCGCCATGCCGGGCCAGCACATCCAGGTGCGGCGTGCGCGCCTGTCCACCCAGCACGTCGGCGCGCAACTGCGTCGCCAGCAGCAGCAACAGAGGTGGCTTACTCGGCGCAACCGGTGGTTGATCCATCCGCCGCAGCGTAACCTCGCTACCATAGGCTCCGCAATGGCCGGCTTGTTGGAAGCAAGTGAAAATGGCATCCTGCTGCACGTGAAGGTGGTACCGGGGGCCAGCCGCTCTGCGGTAGCGGGGGTGCTGGGAGATCGGCTGAAGCTGCGTGTGGCCGCCCCGCCCGAGGACGGCAAAGCCAACGCCGCGGTGGTGGCACTTCTGGCCGACGTGCTGGGCATCCCGGCCCGCCAGGTGGAACTGATCGCCGGCCACAGCCGCCCGCAGAAGACGCTTCGGATCACGGGCCTGAATATTGCTATGCTCCGCGACCGATTGGGCATCACGGCCTGATCCGCACCGCGCTCAAGGCCGCTCCACTTCAGTGGAGCGTGCCCGCCCCGATGAATCGGGGTGGCCTCAAAAACCCGATTGCCCTCTGCGTATCCGATTGGGATTGCCCTGATGCACACCGCCCTGCTTTACAACGAACGATTCCTCCTGCACGACACCGGCCCGGACCACCCCGAGCGGCCCGACCGCCTGCGGGCGGTGGTCGATTGGCTCAACGAAGGCCGCTGCCTGTGGGACTGGTTCGAGCACATGCACTTCGAGCCGGCCGACCCCGAAGCGCCGCTGATGCTGCATGATCCGGTCTATGTCCGCCGACTGCAGGCTGCCTGCGAGTCCGGCGAGCGCTACATCGATTCGCCCGACTCGGCCATTTGCCCGCTCAGCTACGACATCGCCCTGCTGGCCCTGGGCGCGGTGCTGACCGCCACCGATGCGGTGATGGCCCGCAAAGTGCACAACGCCTTCTGCCTCATCCGCCCGCCCGGCCATCATGCCGAGCGCGACCGCTCGATGGGTTTCTGCCTGTTCAGCAACGCCGCCCTGGCCGCTGAGCACATGATCCGTCACCACAAGCTCGAGCGCGTGGCAGTCGTCGATTATGACGTGCATCACTGCAACGGCACGCAGCATCTGTTCGAGGAGCGGGCCGACGTGCTGGTGGCTTCCGTGCATCGCGATCCGACCCATTTTTATCCCGGCACCGGCTTCGCGGACGAGCGCGGGCGCGGCGCCGGTGAGGGCTTCACGCTCAACGTGCCCCTGCCGGCCGGCAGCGGTGACGGGGCCTACTGCGAGGCGTTCGAGCAGAAGATCCTGCCCGCACTGGAGGAATATCAACCGCAGGCCATGATCATCTCCGCCGGCTTCGACGCCCACGCGGCCGACCCCATCGGGGGCATGAAGGTCAGTTACGACGGCTTCGAGTGGATGAGCCGGGAACTGTTAAGCCAGGCAAAAAAACACTGCCAGGGGCGCGTGGTGGCCGTGCTGGAAGGCGGCTATGATCTGGCCGCTCTGGCCCGCAGCGTGGAACGCTTGCTCCAGCAGCTACAATCCGCATGATCCGTCGTCGATGTACGTGACATCTTCGCACCTGTCGCCATCGTTTGTAATCTGTTGCCGATCTATTTTCTGATGACAGCAAAACCACCCTCGGCTCTCAACGGCCCTACGCAGGACGCTAACCCCGCGCACATCCGCCGGCCCTGGTACAGTCCGGGTCTGAACTTCTCCTGCACCCAGTGCGGCAACTGCTGCACCGGCGCCGCCGGCGTGGTTTACATCACCGAGGAAGAAGGCCAGAAGATGGCCGATCACCTGGGCATCGATGCCGCCAGCTTCTTCCAGCTCTACGCTGAGCATCGCTACGGGAAATGGACGCTCAAGGAGCGGCTGCACCCCGATCGCGGCTACGACTGCGTCTTCCTCGACTTTGACAAAGCCACCGGCAAGGCCCGCTGCCGCGTGCACGCCGCCCGGCCAACGCAGTGCTGGTCCTGGCCGTTCTGGCCCAGCAACCTCAAGAGCGAAAGAGCCTGGAACAAGGCGGCCAAAAACTGCCCCGGCATGCGCAAGGGCGGACACGCCAGACAACGTGAAAAAAACGCCGGCCAGTTCTATCCCGTCGAGCAGATTCGCGTTATTCTTGAAAAGAACCCGCCGGGACTCTGATCGCTTGACCCCGGGGGCGTAAAAGCACCTCGGCCCGCAAGCTTTTTGCCTCTCAGCCGGCGTCGCGACATTCCGGAGTGTCAGCACATGGATCACGAATCCGTATCTCGTGATTTCGATGACGACCCGCAGAGCGATCTGCCCGAAGGCGATCTGCCCGAGCTGGACGATCTGGATGATCAGCCGGAGATGGACGACCTGGAGCCGGCTGCTCTGGAAGCGATGGACGAGATGGTCGATCTCAACGAGTTGATCGACTTATCTGATCGCAACGAAACCACGCCGGACAACGCGGAGCCCGAGGACAAGCAGGATGACGCCCCGCCGCCGTGGTACGACCCGGGCCTGAACTTCTCCTGCACCCGCTGCGGCAACTGCTGCTCCGGGCCGGACCACTTCGTCACCTTCACCGAAGAAGAAGGCCATCGCATGGCCGGACATCTCAAGCTCAAGCCGGAGATCTTCTTCGAGCTTTGCGCCGAGAGGCGCGACGGCCGCTGGATGTTGATGGACCACCTGCACCCGCAGCATGGACTCGAATGTGTTTTCCTCGGGCACGACCCCAACGGCCAGGTCTTCTGCAAGGTCCACCCCGTCCGCCCCCGCCAGTGTGCTTCCTATCCCTTCCACGCCTCGATCATGGCAAATCCCGAAACCTGGAGGCAGGCCGCCAAAACCTGTCCCGGCATGCGCAAAGGAGGCCGGGGCAAACAGCGCGAGGCCGACTCCGGCGAGTTCTTCCCCACCTCGCAGATCCGCATCATCCTCGCCGACAATCCCCCGGAGCTGTAATCCCAACAATAATTGTGACACAGACTGTTTAGCGGGCGAGCTTGCTCGCCCATCGCCGAGCAAGCTCGGCGGCTAAACGTGTTGCATACAAAACCCGACCCGCTCTAACATTACCATTTGCCACCCGCCATGCCCGACCCCTGGCCCATCTGGTTCGCCGCCGCCGTTCGACCCGACATCGACGCCGCCCTGCGCGATTTCTACCGCCAGCTCGATGATGTCATCGCTCAGCGCCGCCCCGTCTGCAACCAGTCCGGCCGCTGCTGCAACTTCGACGCCTTCGGCCACAAGCTCTACGTCACCGCATTGGAAATCGCTTGGTTCCTCCAAATGGCAGATGGCAAATGGCAGATGGCAGATGGGCACGATCACCCATCACCCGACACCCACTTACCCGTCCTGCCAATCAACAATCATCAATCAAAAATCAACATTTCCCCCACTTGTCCTTTCCAGCAGAACAACCTTTGCACCGCCCACACCGTCCGCCCCATGGGCTGCCGCGTGTTCTTCTGCCAGCAGGGCACGCAGGACTGGCAACATCAGACCTACGAACGCTTTCTCAACCAGTTAACCGCCCTGCACGAGCACTTCGAACTGCCCTATCTCTATCTCGAATGGCGGACCGGCCTGGACGAGGCCCTGGCGGCGCGGAATTGCTTTTCCCCTCCACCAGGCCCATAATGTTGGCGGCGTTGAGATACCGGCGAGCGACGGGAAGCTCGCCAGGCGTGGGTCAACGCCCCGCCCCGGAAGGTTGCGTATTGACCGGCACGGAAAACTCTAACCCGTATCCCCCACGTCCAGACAAACACCCGTTTTAACCCAGGAGCGTGGGCCATGACTGATGCCGCCGAAACCAAACCGCAAACCGACACCGATACCACCGCGGAGGACAAGCCGAAGCTGAACGTCAAGGTCGAGGACATCGGTCCCGCCCGACGCAAGCTCAGCATTGAAGTGCCTCACGATTACATCGATCACAAGATCGAGGACGCCTACACCCAGTTGTCCAGCGACGCCCAGGTGCCCGGCTTCCGCCGCGGCCGCGCCCCCCGCCGCCTGATCGAAAAACGCTTCGGCGATTCCGTTCGTAGCGACACCCGCGGCCAGATCATCTCCGAGGCCTACTCCCAGGCCATCGAACAGGAGAAGATCGAGGTCATCGGCGAACCCGATATCAAGGATCTGGACAAGATCGAGCTGCCGGACTCCGGCTCGCTGAAGTTCGAGGTCGAAGTTGAGGTCACCCCCACCGTCGAACTACCCGACTTTGCCAGCATCAAGGTCAACAAGCCCTCGATCGAAGTCACCGACGCTGACGTCGAGGCTGAGCTTGAGCGTTACGCCGAGCGCTTCGGCGCCATCGCCGAGGCTGAGGACGGCCAGATCAAGGCCCACGACTATGTGCAGGTCAACGCCACCATCGCCGATGCCGAGGGCAACACCATCGAGCAGCGCGACAACGTCTATGCCATGGTCCACGGCGAGGAACACGACCACAAGGGCCACGTGCTGGGCATCCTCATCGACGACCTGGGCAAGCGCCTGATCGGCAAAGGTGTCGGCCACGAAGAAAAGATCGAGATGACCGGCCCGACGGCCCACGAAAACGAACAGATTCGCGGCAAACCCATCGTCATCGACCTCAAGGTCACCAAGATTGAGCGCATCAAACCTGCCGAGCCGCAGCAGTTGATCACGCAGTTGGGTTACGAATCCGACGAGCAGATGCGCACCGACCTGCGCACCGAGCTTGGCCGGCGTAAGGAAGCCCAGCAGCGCAGCGACATGCACCAGCAGGTGCGCGAGCAGTTGCTGGAAGCGATCAATCTCGAACTGCCCGAAGGCATCACCGGCCGCCAGGCCGAGCGCAACCTGCAGCGACAGAAGCTGGAGATGCTCTACCGCGGCATGAGCGAGCAGGAGGCTGAGGAAAAGGTGGCTGAACTGCGTAGCGAAAGCGAAGAAGAAGCCCGCAAGCAGTTGGCGGAGTTCTTCATTCTCGATGCAGCCGCCAAAAAGCTGGAGATCGAGGTCCAGGACAACGAAGTCAACGGCCGCGTCGCCATGCTCGCCATGCAGCAGGGCCGCCGCCCCGAGAAGCTGCGCCAGGAAATGCGTCGCCGCGGCGAGTTGGAGAATCTCTACCTGCAGATCCGCGAGCACAAGACGCTGGACAAGATCATCGAGCAGGCCACCGTCACCGACGCCCCGGCCGAAACCGAGGACAAGCCTGCCGCCAAGAAGACCACCAAAAAGACCAGCAAGAAAACCACCAGCAAGAAGAAGAGCACCGACGAATAAAAACTCCGGCTTCCGCCGCTTGCGGCTTCGCGCAGCGCTCCGTCCAACAGACAGCCTCGCGAAGCTGCAAGCGGCAACCACCATCCCAGGTTGCTTGCGTGCAAACCCTCGCCACGTTCATCCCGACCCCTCTGGCATTAAACGCCCAGATCCAGCGCGAGATTTTCTTCTACCTGGGGATCATCGTGGGCGCGGCCGTGGTGCTGGTGATCGTGGCCCTGGTGGTGCGGCGGTTCATGCTGGGCCGGCACGATCCGGGCGAATCGTTCACTTTGTCGGATATGCGACGTTTGCACCAGCAGGGCCAGCTATCGGACGAAGAATATGAAGCCGCCCGCAAGCGACTGATCGCACACCAGCGGGCGGCGATGAATATGACCGGCAGTGAAAAAAATCCCGGCCTGCAAGCCGATAATGACGCCGACGCCGACCCGACAGCGGGTAAGTCCCAATAAGCTCGCATTTTCGTGGAAATTCCCCCGCCTCCGCAGCGATTTTGACCCCGCAAACGGGTATCATATTCTCTCGGTTCAGATCGAATCGGCGGCTCGGTCCATGTACGACCGCGGCTAAGGCTCGGACGCCAAATGGACGATCCAAACTTTGGCGCACCGCATCCCGTGGTGGGGCTTGGATTTGTTGCGACCAGGTGACGGCGAGGGAACATGTCAAACCAGAAGAACGGCGGACAAGGTGGCGGTAAGGGTGGCTCCGGCTCCGGTAGTGACGGACTGCCCGGCGGTTCTTCCGGCAGCGGGCACTCCGGTGGCAGCGGCGGCGGTGACGGCGGCTTCCGCGGCCGGCGCGTGACCACCTGCTCCTTCTGCGGCAAAAGCTCACGCGAAGTCGGCCCCATGGTGGAGGGCCCCAACGACGTTTACATCTGCGCCAACTGCACCGAGCTGTGCCAGAACATCTTCAAGCAGGAACGCCGCCGCGTCACCGCGGGTCGGCCCACCTTCAGCTCCATCCCCACGCCCCGCCAGCTCAAGGAGTTCCTCGACCAGTACGTCATCGGACAGGAACTGGCCAAACGCACGCTCTCCGTGGCGGTGCACAACCACTACAAACGTCTCCAGGCCACCGACAAGGACACGCCCGTCGAGATCGATAAGTCCAACGTCCTGCTCATCGGGCCCACCGGCAGCGGCAAAACCCTGCTCGCCCGCACCCTGGCCCGCACCCTCAACGTCCCCTTCGCCATCGGTGACGCCACCACGCTCACCGAGGCCGGCTACGTCGGCGAAGACGTCGAGAACCTCCTGCTCAAACTCCTGCAGGCCGCCGACTACGACCTGGAAGCCGCCCAGCGCGGCATCATCTACATCGATGAGATCGACAAGATCGGCAAGACCAGCCAGAACGTCAGCATCACCCGCGACGTCTCCGGCGAAGGCGTGCAGCAGGCCCTGCTCAAGATGCTCGAAGGCACCGTCGCCAACGTGCCTCCCCAGGGCGGCCGCAAGCACCCCGAACAGCAGTACATCCAGGTCGATACCTCCAACATCCTGTTCATCTGTGCCGGCACCTTCGTGGGCATCGAGGACATCGTCAAGAAGCGCATGGGCTCCAAGTCCATCGGCTTTGCCAGCGAGCACATCATCGATGAGCCGACCTCCGATCGTGATTACCTGATGAGCAACATCATCCCCGAGGACGTGCTGGCCTTCGGCATGATCCCCGAGTTGATCGGCCGCCTGCCCGTGATCGCACCCCTGATGCCGCTGCACGAGGACACGCTGATCAAGATCCTGACCGAGCCCAAGAACGCCCTGATCCGCCAGTATCAGTACATGTTCTCCATCGAGAACGCGGAGTTGAGCTTCACCAACGAGGCCCTGCAGAAGATCGCCCACAAGGCCCTGATCCACGACACCGGCGCCCGGGCCCTGCGCGGGGTGATGGAAGAGCTGATGCTCGGCCTGATGTACGAGCTGCCCGAGATGAACAACGAGGGGGCTCGCTACGTCATCGACTCCGCCGCCGTGGAAGGTCGCAAGACCCTGGCCGAGCTGCGAGAGGCCAAGAAGGAATCCGCCTAGAATATTTCGCTCCGATTGGACCTGGACCGAGATGACGCGGATGAGATGTTTTTTCAACCTCGGCCGAACGTTACGCCTCGCGCTGTGGCTGGCGGTTCTGATGCTGCCGCTGAGTGCGACCGCTGAGCCTGGCGCTGCGAAGCTGGCTGATTGCGCCAAGCGCGGCGATTTCAACGCCGTCCTGCAACTGCTGAAAAACGATGCGCCCACCCCCGGCGATCCGGCCGTCGCTTCCCTCATCGGGCACATCAACCAGTACCAGCAGCACATCGCCGCCGCCCAGGCCACCAAGCAGAAGAATCACGATGAAGCCCTGGCCAAGGTGCGCCAGGAGTTCGAGGCCGGCAAAATCGAGGACGCCCTGATCGCCGCCATCGACGCCCACTCCCTGGCTGCCGATCCCGCCGCCACGCTGGAAGATCCCACCGTGGCCCAGGTGATCAGCCAGGCCCGCGATCGCGCCGAAGCTGTGGAAAAAGACGGCGACTGGGTCGAGGCCCTCAACCTCTACCGTGAACTGGACCTGCTGTTCGAGGACCAGGGCACCTATCGTGACGACCTGCGCCGCACCGCACGTCACATCCGCGTGCTCCAGCTTTATGCCCCGCAGGAGTTGGAGAAGCTGTACCAGAAGTACGCCGATCGCCGCGATGATCAGAAGCCGCTGCGTGTCGAGCCCGAAGCCTGGCAGCGCAAGCTCGAGCAGGTTTCACTGTCCATGCTGCGCCAGGCACTGGCCCAGGCCGCTCGCAAGCACATCGACGCCGGCGGCTACGGCCCGCTGATGAAAGGCGCCGTCGCCGACCTCAAGGTGCTGCTGAACACCGAAGCTCTCAGCCAGACCTTCCCCGGCATGGCTGACCGCGACAAGCTCACCCGCTTCAAAGATGAACTGGACCGCATCGCCGCCGAACTGGACAAGGACAACGGCTCCGACATTCACTACCTCGACACCCTACGCCTGATCGAGCGCGTCCTCAACGCCAACCACGACACCGTCAACCTGCCCGAGCAGGTGATCGTTTACGAACTGGCTGAAGGCGCCGTCGGCACCCTCGATGATTTCTCCGCCATCATCTGGCCCGACGATGTGGCGGAGTTCAGCCGCTCCACCCAGGGCACCTTCACCGGCGTCGGCATCCAGATCCGCCGCAACGGCAGGCTCATCGTCGTCAGCCCTCTGCCCAACACCCCCGCCCAGCGCGCAGGCATCAAGGCCGGCGACGTCATCGCCACCGTTGACGGCCTCTCCACCGATGCCTGGTCACTCGACCGCGCCGTCAACGAAATCACCGGCGAAATCGGCACTGTCGTCACCCTCGGCATCGAACGACAGGGTGTCAGCGACATGATCAACGTGCCCATCAAACGCGAACGTATCGCCATCGAGTCCATCCTCGGCTGGCAACGCGACCAGAACAACAACTGGAGCTACTGGCTCGACCGCGACTCCGGCATCGGCTACATCCGACTCACCCAGTTCATCCCCCAGACCGCCGACGACCTCGACGCCGCCGTCGCCCAGTTGATGAAAGACCCCAACTTCTCCGGCCTCATCCTCGACCTGCGCTTCAACCCCGGCGGACTGCTCTCATCCGCCATCGATATCTGTGATCGCTTCATCAGCCAGGGCACCATCGTCTCCACCGTCTCTGCCGACGGCGAACAGAACGACGAACGCAGCGCCGACCCCCGCGTCACCTATCCCCGCTTCCCCGTGGTCGTGCTGATCAACCAGGGCTCCGCCAGTGCCAGCGAAATCGTCAGCGGCGCTCTGCAGGACTATCACCGCGCCACCATCGTCGGCACCCGCAGCTTCGGCAAAGGCTCCGTGCAGGATCTGTTCCCCCTCGAGCACGGCGAAGCCTACCTCAAGCTGACCACCCAGTACTACCGTCTGCCCGGCGGCCGCATCATCCATCACAAACCCAACGCCGTCACCTGGGGCATTCAGCCCGACGTGGTCGTCGAAATGACCGATCGCCAGGTGGCCGAAGCCCTGCAGATGCGCCAGGATCTCGACGTGATCCGCGACCCGTCCGATCCG
This sequence comes from uncultured Phycisphaeraceae bacterium, assembly GCA_964471555.1. Classification (GTDB taxonomy): domain Bacteria; phylum Planctomycetota; class Phycisphaerae; order Phycisphaerales; family Phycisphaeraceae; genus JADLFV01. The sequence goes on along the minus strand of CAYYGM010000003.1, from coordinate 624 downwards.
ATCGCCGCCTCGCCGCCGGCCGACTCATCCCCAGCCGATGGCAGCGCGATCGACCTGAACGGGATTGACCTCAACAAGCTCGACAGCGACGCCACACCCCCGGAAGAACTCGCCGCCGAAACCGATGATGGCAAGACCACATCTGAAGCGTCTGCACCTGAGCAGCGCAAACCTGCCGTGACCGCTTCTGCCCTGCTGGACGACGGCGTTGATCTTCAGCTCGAAAACGCCCTGCTGCTGCTGCGAACGCAACTGTTCGCCGACCACGTCGCCCTGGCCCGCAACCCGTAACACGCAGCGCTGCACACCCACCGCACGCACCACGCCCACTCGCTACGGCCCGCGCCCTGCGTCCCCGCGCCCCTCTCCGCAGCCAACCCCGGCCCCGCCCCCTGCGCCCCATCTCTACTCCGAGCCCCCCTCCCCCGCCGCCCCTGCACACACCCTGCTCCCCCCACCCCGCAATCACCTCGCTCAAGCCCGCCCGAGCTATTATTAGTTTTCTAAAAATCTAATAACAGCAAAGATGGCGGTGTGGTCTTTTGAGTTTGTGAGTAAGATCGCGCATCGAGCAGTTCAATGACAACCGCCCGGCAGCAGGTTTCAACCGCACTCGGCAAATCC
>CAYYGM010000002.1:1683-100792 GCA_964471555.1 uncultured Phycisphaeraceae bacterium | reverse complement strand
TGGGTGGCGATCTCGTGGCAGGCCGCGGCGCAGCGGCGCAGAAGCTACGGATGCGATTCGGCGATGTAGCCCAGGAAAAACAGCGTCGCCTTGCAGTCCGCTTCATCGAACAGTGTCAGCAGCTTGTCCATGCACGGCTCGACGCGGGTCGGCCACTGGCACCAGCGATCGGGCTTGACCGCGGACTGGGCCGCCTCGATCTGAAAGTACTCCTCCACATCGATGCTGATGCAGCGGACGGGGGGGCTGGGTTTTTCGACTGCGTTGGGCATCATCCGATAATGCTCGCACAGTGTGGCCGGTGCTACTCGAGGCCTATCGGTCAGGGCCGCTTGGGGGCTTAAACCGACTAAGCATAACCGTCGATTGCGCCGATGAGCACACGGGGTGGTCGCCATGATAACAACGGAAGATAGCCCGACTCAGCCGATCCGCAAGCGCAAGTGGACGATCCTGCGCCGCTTGGTGCTGATCGCGCTGCTGGTTGCCGTGTCAGTGGTGGGCGGCATGGTGTTCCTGCTGCGCTCGCAGACACCGCAATGGAAAGAGCATCAGCAGTTCCTGTCCACGCACAGCAGTGCACAGATCGAGCAGATGGCCGCCGGCGCGGAGAAAACCATTGAGCAGGCCATCAGCGGGGATGTCGAAGCGCTGCTGGCCCAATCGTCATCTGCGTCTACTTCGTCCGGTGCGAAACAGTCAGCGGCCACTGGTGGTTCAGACGATGCCGCCAGGGAAGAAAAGCCGATCGACCCCACCATGATCCGCATCGATGAGGTGCGCAAGTTGTCGCTGACTCGGGACGAGTTGGCCGCACTGGTCACCGCTCGTTATGAGCGGTGGCTCGACTCGCGCGGATATGTCAAGCCGGAGGAGTTAACCGAGCCGATGATCCAGCCGGACGGCGATCAACTGGTCACCGCCTTCAAGTTCGTCTCCCACGGATTCTCGCAGGTATTCACCGGACGGTTCGACCTGGCCTTCAGCGATGACGGCTATGCGACGCTGAAGCTCGACAGCCTTCTGGCCGGCCGCATGCCGATTCCCGCCGCTGAGGTTGGGGACTACCTGCAGAAGAATGCCGGCAACTCCGCCCAAGCTGCCGGTGAATGGCTCAGCAAGATGGAGAAGCTGCGTTTCAAGCCGGTACTCGACGATCTACCCTACCGCCGTCGGGCCCGGGTACTGGGCTTCAAGTCAGACGGCGAGCGGGTGGAACTGACACTGCGGGTGCAGGACTTCCGCACTTATGCAGAAACCAATGCCAGACAGGAGCAGGAGACTGCAACTCGCACTGCCGTGGTGCCGACGGGCCTCTGACCTATCGGCGGTTATCTACATCTTCCGGGTATGAATAGATTAAATACTTCATCGTCCCAGTCGTATGGTTGTCGGCTTGTGGATTACCTGGGGGGTAAAAGCGTTAAAGCCGCGCATATCAAGGGTTGTGAATCATGGCACGGTGTGGGAAAGCTATGTGTTATTCGCCTGCGGCCGGTCGGTCAGAGGCAGCACGCGCAGAGGTTGTGGACAACGCAGCCCGCTGGCGGTCGGTTGAGGGCAGCGCAGCAGTAGGTCGCGCGACGCCAGTTGCGCGCTTTTGCACGAGTTATTCACAGCGTTGTTGACAAGTGGTCAGGCCGGGGCGATCTGGCCGTCAAGATGGGCAACCTGCTGGGCGAAGGCCGGCTCGGTCAGGCAGCGGTCGTCCACGGTGCGGATCGAGTGCATGACGGTGGTGTGGTCGCGGCCGCCGAAGTAGCCGCCGATCTCCTCCAGGCTGAAGCGGGTGCGCTGGCGGGCCAGGTACATGCAGACCTGGCGCGGCTCGGTGACCGATTTGTGCCGCCGCCGGCTCTGCAGGTCCGACAGCTTGACGTTGTAGTAACGGGTCACCACGTCGATGATCTGCTGGAGCGTGACCTGCGAGGTCTGCCCGTCACTGGGTGGCTCCCCGAGGGCGGCCCGGGACAGTTCCATGTCGATGGGGCGGTTCTGCAGTGAGGCGTGGCCGATGACGGTGGTGATGGCGCCTTCCAGCTCGCGGGCATTGGAGTCCACGCGGGTGGCGATGAAGCTGATCACGTCGTCGGGCACTTCGATGCCGCGCAGGCGGGCCTTGGCGCGGAGGATGGCCACGCGCGTCTCGTAGTGCGGCTTGGTTACGTTGGCGACCAGCCCCCAGTTGAAGCGGCTGACCAGGCGCTCCTCCAGGTGCGGGATCTCGGCCGGCGGGGCGTCGGAGGAGAGCACGATCTGGCGGCTGGACTGATATAGCTCATTGAACGTGTGGAAGAACTCTTCCTGCGAGCGTTCGCGATTGCCGCCGCCGAGGAAGTGGATGTCGTCGAGCACCAGCAGATCGACGTGGCGATAGCGGTGTCGGAACTCCGCCATCTTGCCAGCCTGTACGCACTCGATGAATTGATTCATGAATGCGTCGCAGGAGACGTAGAGGATGCTGGTCTGCGGCCGCTCGCGCAGCACCTGTTGGCAGATAGCCTGCAGCAGGTGTGTTTTTCCAAGCCCCACGCCGCCATGGATGAACAGTGGGTTGTACGCATTGCCCGGCTGATTGGCCACTGCGACGGATGCGGCATAGGCCAACTGGTTGTTGGGCCCGGTGATGAAGTTGTCGAAGCTGTAGTCGGGACTCAGGACGACCTGGTCCGAGCTGTCGAGGTGGCCACCATTGTCCGGGATGCGCACGTGAACGCGGGCCGGTGCCGCCGTGGCAGCAGCAGAAGCAGACGCGGCGTGGGCCGGGGGAGGCGCACTGAAGTTGGCTGCCTCATCGGCTGTGATGAAGCGCACGCCCACCAGCTTGCCGGTGGAGGACTGGGCCGCCTCGTTAAACTGATCGATGCACTTGCGCTGCAGGTAGTCGCGCTGCACGCTGGTGGGCGTGGAAACCACCAGCAAGCCGCTGCTCAGGTCGATCGGCTCAAGAGCCTCAAACCATTGACGACTGATGGAAGCGTACCGACTCCGCAGATACGCCATCATGTCACGCCACAGCGTCGGATCGACTCGCGCCATCGTTTCAACGTCCAGCCCGAATTGGGTTGACGAGATGTCCTTGATTCCCACCGAGCGCGCCCTGCACAGTGCAGCGGCGCCACCAACATGCAAAAACTAACGACCCGGACCCGGTTGTGTCAATGGCGGTTTTTGGCCGATATCATCCAAGGGCCGTGGTGACGTGGAAAGCCTGATTTTATGAAGCATGTGAAACTGCTGATTTATGATGACCAGCGGGGCTGCTGGGGGCCGCTGACCGATCTGCGGCCAATCTTCGATGTTCGCAGCGGCGCGGTTTCCAATCGGGCGCGGATCGAGCGAACGCTGGGCCAGTCCGCCGCCGCGTTATCGGTGCCTGATCACCTGGCGGATGTCATGCGCCGGCGCGAGGCGGGCCTGATGATCAATGGTGATCACTACGACGGCCGCTGGTTAGTCGTCAACGGCCGCTGGAATGGGCTTGATGAGCCGCCCCCCGGCGCGGCGATGGAACTCGACGGCCGCGAAGTGCCGAAGCTGCTGGCCGCACCGCCTGAAATCGAAAGCAAGAATGTCATAACGCGACCGTGGCATATCCTCGATCAACTGGAGCACACGCTGGCGGATGATCTGGCAAAGTGGCCCAACGCAAGCGTCGCCTCAACGGCCCGCGTTCATGCGACAGCCGTGATCGACGAGTCAAGCGGCCCCGTGGTCATCGACGAACATGCGGTGCTCGAACCGCTGTCCGTGGTGCAGGGCCCCGCCTACATCGGTCAACAGACGGAGCTGCGCAGCTTTACTCACGTGCGCCCCAACACCGTCATCGGCCCGCATTGCCGCGTGGGCGGTGAAGTGTCCTTCAGCATTTTTCAGGGCCAGAGCAACAAAGCACATGCCGGCTACCTCGGCCACGCCCTGGTCGGCCAGTGGGTCAACCTCGGGGCCGGCACCACCTGTTCCAACCTCAAGAACACCTACGGCCCCGTGCGCGTGCAACTGTCATCTAACCAGTCCGCAGAGGACTCCGGACGCAGGTTCCTCGGCCCGATCATCGGTGATCACAGCCGCCTGGCCATCGGCACGCTCATCCGCACCGGCACAGTCGTCGGCACCGGCTGCATGATCGCTCAGCCCGGCCGCTTCACGCCGCAGTATGTGCCGTCGTTCACCTTCCTGACCGACGCCGGCCCGCAGCGCTATGACCTCGACAAGTTTCTTGCCACCGCCCGCACCGTGTTGGACCGCCGCGGTATCACGCTGGACGAGGCCGAATCCAACCTGCTGCACCACCTGCTGGACATCAGCACCTGATCACCGAGCAGGCCCAACAATCTTCGGCACACGATTTATATCAATCCCACGAAAAACTCATGCTTGCGGGCGTGTCAACTTCAGTCGGCATGCCGGCCGGTACGCATGCCAGCTCAAGCGGGCGCGCCCAAGTTTTTTTAAAACCGTATTGTGTTGTGTGATCGCCGATTTCGCGCGACCACTTATACGGATCACATTCTCAATTTACACACTCCGCCGCTTGCCGCTTGGTGATACCCTCCGATCTCGCGGCGGCGTTTCGCGAAGCGGCAAGCGGCGGAGAAACAGGCAAGTTCAGCGTGCGTTCCGCATTAACCGCTCAACCCCACGCCAACAATCACCACCTCTGAAAACCCGGTCGCGTATATTTAATATTTAACTTAAATATGATCTTGTTTGGTGGCGGTTTTGGTGAGAGATTGCGGGCACGGTTGTGGTTGGTGGGAAGTGGGGCTGGAAATTACGGTGTGCGGCGGACGCCCAGGCGCTGGCGGACCAGGTTGGCGCGGGCGATGCGACGCTCGGCGGGATTCATGTTTTTACCCATGATCCGCTGCAGATGGGCGGGCTGACAGATCAACAGCAGTTCATTGAGCGAGCGCAGGTCGATGGCTTCGAGCCGGCCGAGGTTGACACCGAGGCGCACGTGGCTGAGCAGGGCGAAGGTTTCCTCGCTGGTCAGTAGCCGAGCATGGGTGAGCACCGCCCAGGCGCGATAGACACGGTCGTCAAGCTGTTCGGGGCGATCGCGCAACAGGGCGGCCCGGGCCTGCTGCTCGTAGGCGATGATCTGCGGCACGACGGTCTGCTCGAAGTCAGCCAGAATCTCGGCTTCGCTGCGGCCGAGGGTGGTCTGGTTGGAGATCTGGTAGAGATCGCCGAGGGCTTCGGAGCCTTCGCCGAAGAGGCCGCGCACGGCCAGGTGCAGGTCACGGGCGGCCCGGCGGACCTTTTCGATCTGGCCGGTGAGCTTGATGGCGGGCAGGTGGAGCATGACCGAGACGCGCAGGCCGGTGCCGACGTTGGTGGGGCAGGCGGTCAGGTAGCCGAAGCGCGGGCTGAAGGCGAAGTCGAGGCTGTCCTCGAGGGCGTCATCGATGCGGTTGATCTGCTCGTAGGCTTCGGAAAGCTGCATGCCGCTGCGCAGCACCTGGATGCGCAGGTGGTCTTCTTCGTTGACCATGATGGCGAAGGTCTCATCAGAGCCGATGGCCACCCCGCGCGGGGAATCCTCAGCCGCACTGACCAGTTGCCGGCTGACCAGGTGTCGTTCGACCAGCAGCTCACGGTCCAGTCGGGGACTGTCGCGCATATCGACCCAGAACAGACCTTCGCCCAGATGATTGCTGGAGGTGATCTGCTGCTTGGCGGTTTCGAGGATGTCCTGTCGCTGGCGCAGCTTGGCGCGGTTGACGAAAGGGTACCCTGCCAGGTTGCGAGCCAGGCGGATGCGGCTGGAGATCACCACATCGCTGTGCGGGCCGGCCCCGCGCAACCATTCGCCAGCATGCTCGGTGATCTGTCGCAGGGTCATGGTTGATTCTTTCGAGGGGTCGGTGTGGTGAACGATATTCAGTTTGCGGGAGCGTCGTTGCTGCCGGGAGAGTTGGTGCTTTCAGGGGCCGGCGGGCAGATGCGGTGGATGTCGTCGCGCAGGCGGGCGGCCAGCTCGTAATCCTCACGGGTGACCGCCTCGTCGAGGCGCTGGCGTAATTGCGTGAGTTGTTCCTGGCGATCCTGGCCGGAGCCGCAGCGGCGGGGCACTTTGCCCACATGGTTGCAGCCGCCGTCATGAGCCCGCTCCAGCAGGGGGCTGAGCTGGCGTTCGAAGGCCTGATAGCAGTGGGGGCAGCCCAGCAGGGTGTGTTCGCGGAACTCGGCGAAGGTCAGGCCGCAGACGTCGCAGACCAGTTCCTGGGCCGCTGCCAGGGCCTGTCCACCGCTGTGGAGCTTGACGAAGTTGGTCAGCAGCTCGTTGATGGGGGTATTAATGGCCTTGATGGACAGCCCGGCCTCGGCGGCGTGAATTTCGCACAGGTGCTTTTCTATTTTCTTGCCCTGGATGATCTCCACGGAGTGGTGGGTGGCCCGTCGGTTGCATTTGTCACACTTTCTATCCACGGGGCGGCTGCTCCTGCTGCCTCAACAGGCCGATACTGGATTTTAGGATCGTGCGGGGGGTGGTTCAATCTTTTGTTTTCCTCCAGCCATGGAATAATCCCTGAAAGTTTCCCCGGGAAATTTGCCTTGGAAACGTTCCACGGATCCTCCCCGGGCGGCCGATGGAGGTTTGACGTCCTAGGGGGGTGGTGGTAGAGTCTTTATCTCGCTGTTCCTCGCTAAGTTGGACAGCGGGTGAGCGGCTCTGACTGGATGAAAGGGGCGCGAATTGGTGTTCAGATCGCCGATTCGACGCCCCTTGTCAATCTTGGGGGGTTAGCCGGCGGCTGCTTGATGGCGGCCGGGTGGCGCTAGGATGGGGCGGGGTGTTGTGCCACCCTAGCTCAGTTGGTAGAGCACACCCTTGGTAAGGGTGAGGTCGTGGGTTCAAATCCCATGGGTGGCTTAGGCAAGGATTTTCGATTTGGGATTTGCGATTTTCGATTGACAGTGGCCGACGGTCGGCCCGGAAAATTAGCGCGAATCAGCGAGACAAATCGCAAATCGAAAATCTGAAATCGCAAATTACCTGGAGGTTCACTAACCATGGCAAAAGGCGTCTTCGAACGGACCAAACCACACGTCAACGTCGGCACCATCGGCCACGTCGACCACGGCAAGACCACGCTGACCGCGGCCATCACCGCCGTTCAGGCCGCCAAGGGTCTGGCCACCTTCAAGGGCTACGACGAAGTCGCCAAGGCTTCCGAGTCTGACGGCCGCCGTGACCCCACCAAGATTCTGACCATCTCCACCGCTCACGTGGAGTACGAGTCGGACAAGCGCCACTACGCGCACGTGGACTGCCCCGGCCACGCCGACTACGTCAAGAACATGATCACCGGCGCTGCCCAGATGGACGGCGCTATTCTCGTCGTCTCCGCGGCGGACGGCCCCATGCCGCAGACCCGCGAGCACGTGCTGCTGGCCCGCCAGGTGAACGTGCCCAAGCTGGTCGTCTTCCTCAACAAGGTCGACCTGGTCGACGATGCCGAACTGCTGGACCTGGTCGAGCTGGAAGTGCAGGAGCTGCTGACCAAGTACGAGTTCGAGGAAGACACCCCGATCGTCAAGGGCGCCGCCTCACTGGCGTTGAACAACCCCAACGATGCGGACAAGACCAAGTGCATCCAGGAACTGATGGATGCCCTCGACTCCTGGATCCCCGAGCCCGCACGCGAGACCGACAAGCCGTTCCTGCTGAGCGTGGAAGACGTCTTCAGCATCAAGGGCCGCGGCACCGTGGCCACCGGCCGTATCGAGCGCGGCGTGGTCAAGGTCGGTGACAAGGTTCAGATCGTCGGCCTGCGCGACACGCAGGAGACGACCATCACCGGCGTCGAAATGTTCAACAAGACCATGGACGAAGGCATGGCCGGCGACAACGTGGGCTGCCTGCTGCGTGGCGTTGAAAAGGATCAGATCGAACGCGGTCAGGTGCTGGCGGCTCCCAAGAGCATCACGCCTCACACCAAGTTCGAGGGCGAGGTTTACGTGCTGACCAAGGAAGAAGGTGGTCGCCACTCGCCGTTCTTCAACGGCTACAAGCCGCAGTTCTACTTCCGCACCACCGACGTCACCGGCAGCATCCAGTTGCTGGGCGGGGCCGAGATGTGCATGCCCGGCGACAACATCACCATCTCCGTGGATCTGGGCGCCAAGCCCATCGCCATGGAAGAGGGTGTGCGTTTCGCTGTGCGTGAAGGCGGCCGTACCGTGGGTGCCGGCGTGGTGACCAAGATCCTGGAGTAATCCGTAACCATTTAGCCCCCGGTGAATACGCCGGGGGCTGTTTCCCCGATCTTCGGATCATCCCCCCGGTGTGTTCACCGGGGGCTAAGTGAGCAAGGTTATGGCCAAGAAAGCTGAAGCAGTTGAATACGTGTGGCTGCAGTGCTCAGAGACGGGCGACCTGAACTATCGCACGCCCGTCAACGTCAAGGGCGGCATTCCTGAGAAGCTCAAGAAGGGCCTCAAGAAATACTCGCCCCGCCTGCGCAAGCACACGCTGCACAAGATCAAGAGGAAGTGAGTGGTGAGGCTTGAGCGGTGAGGCGCGAGAAATCCTCAGATCTCAGGCCGCATCCCTCAAGCCTCCCAACCTACGCCAGTAGCTCAATTGGCAGAGCAGCTGATTCCAAATCAGCAGGTTGGGGGTTCAAGTCCCTCCTGGCGTGATGATCGGAAGTCGACTATGTCACTGTTCTCAATTTACAAACCCGGACAAGGCTACTGGACTCGCGTGCTGACCGCTTGCGGCGCGGCCACCATCGTGCTCTCCGGCGTCGGCTGGCTGTGGGATCAGATGGACACCATCAACGCCATCTCCCTGCACCTGACCTACTGGCGCACCGGCATGGTCATCGCCGTGGTCGGCTTCTTCGGGGCGCTGATGTTCTATCTGCTCAACAAGCCGAGCATCGTCGAGTTCATGATCGCCACCGAAGCCGAGATGCGCAAGGTCCACTGGCCCAACCGCAAGGAAATCATCGGATCAGTCATGGTCGTCATCTGGGGCACGCTGTTTATCGCAGCCCTGCTTTTCTTCATTGACATCTTCTTCGGCTGGTTGTTTCTCAAGATCAACGTGCTCGAGGCGGTCGCCTCCTAACTGAGCCGACATTCCCATGACCGAACCAGACGCCAACTTCGATAGCGCCCCGGCCCCTGATCCCGTGCCGGATCACGAACAGGACAGCGCTCCCGTTGCCCCCCATGCCGCCGGCCCGGCCGCGGATCTTCCGCCCGAGGAAGAGCCCATGGTCACCCCCGGCATGAACTGGTTCGTGCTGCGCGTAGCCTCCAACAAGGAAGACAGCGTCCGCAACACCCTGCTGCGCAAGATCAAGATCGAGGGCTTCGAGCACCTGGTCAACCGCATCCTGGTGCCGACGGAAAAAGAGAAAGTCGTCAAGGCCGGCAAGCAGAAGATTGTCGAGAAGAAACTTTATCCCGGCTACGTCTTCGTCGAGATGAAACTCGAAGACGACGGCCGCATCCCCCAGGACGTGTTCTTCCTGATCAAGGAAACCACCGGCGTCGGCGACTTCATCGGCACCGCGGGCCGGCCGTCACCGATGACCATCCCCGAGATTGAAAAGATGCTGCTGGCCTCCAAGCCCGCCGAGGAGCAGCCGCAGGTCAAGATGGAATTTGCCAAGGGCGATCACATCAAGGTCGTTGATGGCGCGTTCGAGAACATGGAAGGCGTGGTCGATGAAACCCTGCCCGAGCAGGGCAAGGTGCGCGTCCTGGTCACTGTCTTCGGCCGCTCCACCCCGCTGGAGATCGAATACTGGCAGATCGAAAAAGCCGAGGAGTGATTCGCACTTTTCGGCGCTAGCCGCGGGCTGAGCGCAGCGAAGCCCCGGATCCCCCACATCATGCTCCTCGCGCATCGCGCCGTTTTCAACCGCCCGCGATTTCTTCCGTCCCCAACTTCGCCCCGCACTCCGGGCACACCGGGTGCTCGAGCATGTGCAGCAGATACCCGCACTGCGGACAGCGCGGCTCCTCGATCTCGATATGAAACTTCAACTTGCACTGCTGACAGCGACTGTGCCCCGACGGCACCGTCTGCTGCGTCAGGCAGCGCGGACAGGTGATCTGTAACGCCAGCGGCGTCGATTCCGTGCCCGAAACTTTGTCTAACCCCTCGACTCGCACCAGAATCGGCACAATGACCGTGCCCAGCGCGGTGAGAATGCCCAGCGTGCCGACAATCTTCATCAACAGTTCTTCATCGAAGTAGTAATCGATGTAGAGCGTGGCGAAGGAGCACGCGCAGATCAGCAGGAATCCCGCCGCCAGCGATCCCAATTGCACCCAGCGCGGCCAACCTTTGCGCAACGGCCGCACGGAGATCAATCCCATCCACATCAACCCCAGCGTCCACCACACCTGGATGAGCATGGGCTTGAAGATCCACTCTTCATCAAACCAGGTCCAGAATAAGTTGTTGAACCACACCACCAGCAGATACCACGCCAGGCTCACCAGGCACAGCACGATGTTGATCTGCATCAGCCGTCGCCAGTGCCCTCGCTCCGCCAGCGCCGCGCAGGCCATGGCCGGCAGGCAGAACAGCAGAATGGAACCCAGCGATCCCCAGACTTCACCCTCGATGCCGAAGAAGCGTTCAAACAGCAGCACCCAGATCCCGAACAGCGCCGCGGTGGCCGCTGCCGCGATGACGCACATCAGGAACGTGCGCTTCAGGTGCACGGGCAAGAGTTTAACCGCAGATGGCGTGGACGAACAACGAGATCATGCGTTGTAGTACGCCGGTTCGTTGCCGCGCTTCCACTTGATGTTGCAGCCCATGGACGGCAGTTGCCGGTCGCTGGGCTTTTTGCCGGCCAGCACCGCGTCGATGGCGGCCCGCAGGTCGGCCCCGGTGGCGGGATCTTTCTGGAAGTCGTAATTGCCCGAGCTGATGCGGCCCGGACGCGAATCATCGAGCTGGCCGCGGTAAACCAGCTTGTGATCGGCGTCGAACAGGAAGAAGTCCGGCGTGCAGGCAGCCCTGTAGGCCTTGGCCACTTCCTGTGTTTCGTCATACAGGTACGGAAAGTTGTACCCGCGAGTGGCTTTTTCCTGCTTCATCTTGTCCGGGGCATCGTCGGGGTGATTGGCCACGTCGTTGGACATGATGGCCACGAGGCTCACGCGGCCGGCGTAGTCGTCGCCGAGCTTCTTGAGTTGGCCTGCCACGTGCTTGACAAACGGGCAGTGGTTGCAGATGAACATCACCAGCAGCGGTTTGCCCCGAAAATCATCACGCCTGACGATTTTGCCTTCCGTGTCCGGCAGTGCGAAATCGGGTGCAGCGGTGCCCAGGTCCATCATGGTGGAGGCGGTTGCAGCCATGATCATTGCTCCTTGTTTTGATTTTTTCCATTGTAAGCGCAGCCATTCCCCGCCGCGACCGACGCCGGGTGACAACATATTCGGCTATAGATAACATGGGGTTTTGGCCTTCAGTTCAGCCTCTCTACAGACAGGAGCATGCCTCGATGCAAAAGCTTCGATCAATTCGGCATTGGTTTATGGCTCTGGTTCTCTGCGCGGCGGCGGCCCCGGCGTTGGCCGAGGTGAGCGTGCCGCACGTGTTCAGCGATCACATGGTCCTGCAGCAGCAGCGCGACGTGCCGGTCTGGGGCAAAGCGAATCCCGGCGAAAAGGTCAGCGTGCAACTTGGCCAGAACGCTCCTGTCAGCGCCACCGCGGACAACGACGGCAAATGGCAGGTCAAGCTGCCCACCGGCGAAGCGGGCGGTCCCTACACGTTGACCATCACCGCGGCCAACACCATCACCATCAACGACGTGCTGATCGGCGAAGTGTGGTACTGCGGAGGCCAGTCGAACATGGAATGGCCCGTCAGCCAGGTCAACAACGCCGGGCAGGAGATCGCCGACTCCGCCAACTGGCCGCAGATCCGCCGCATCGGTGTGCCGCACATCCCCGCCAACCAGCCGCAGTACGATCAACCGTCCACCTGGGAGGTCTGCTCGCCGCAAACCGTGGGGCCGTGGACCGCGGTGGGTTACTTCATGGCCCGCAATCTGCAGCAAGAACTGCACGTGCCCATCGGCCTGTTGGACATCAACTGGGGCGGCACGCGCATCGAACCCTGGACGCCGCCGGAAGGTTTCGCCCTGGTTCCCGAACTCAAGCCCATCCTGGACAACGTCGAGCGCCGCAATCCCAACAGCGCCGTCCACAAACAAATCGTGAATAACTATCTGGCTGCTTCCGAGTCCTGGCTCAAGGAGTCTCGCGCCGCCGTCGAGGCCGGTCAGGCATTGCCGCAGCCCCCGGCTTTTCCCACCGAGGCGGAGCCGTTCAAGGATCGCCAGGATCCCACCGCCCTCTACAACGGCATGCTCTGCCCCGTAATCCCCTACGCCATCCGCGGCGCGATCTGGTATCAGGGCGAGTCCAACCGCGTCGAAAAGGATTACGCCGAAAAAACCGTGGCCCTGGTGCAAGGCTGGCGCAAAGTCTGGCAGCCGGACATTCCTTACTTCTACGTGCAGATCGCTCCTTACCAGTACGGCACGGAAGATCCAACCATACTGCCCAAGTTCTGGGTCCAGCAGTCACACATCGAAGAGATCCTGCCCGACAGCGGCATGGTGGTGACCAACGACGTCGGCGAACAGAAAACCATCCACCCCACCGACAAGCAGACCGTCGGCAAACGCCTGGCCAACATGGCGTTGTCTCGAGTTTACGGCCGCAAGGGCATCGTGGATCAAGGCCCCAAGTTCAAGCAACTGACCTTGGCCGGCGACAAGCTGCGCGTGCAGTTCGATCAGGTCGGCAGCGGCTTGGCGTCACGCGATGACAAACCGCTGACCTGGTTCCAGATCATCGGCGAAGGCACCGGCTGGTGCGATGCTCAGGCGACCATCGAAGGCAAAGACACCATCGTGCTCAGCAGCCCCGATGTGCCCAAGCCGGTGGCGGTGCGCTTCGCCTGGGACAAGCTGGCCATGCCCAACCTGATGAATAAGGAAGGCTTGCCCGCGCCCGCCTTCATGGCCGGTGATGTGCCCTCGGGTGATCCGCTGGTCGTCGATATCCCTGAGGCCCGCGACTATCAACTGGTCTACGACCTGGACCTGCACAAACTGGCCGCCACCATCAAGTACGACCAGGATCTGACTGCCCAGGCGCCCGCGAATTTCGACCGCATCGCCTATTTCCTCGAACTGCAGAAGCCCAACGAGCAATTGCAGTGGGCCTACGTCTCCATGAACGCTTTCACCGGCGACCTCAAGAAGATCGGCATTCCCACCAACGAGTCCGGCGCAACCTTCCAGCAGCGCGTCTCCAACCTCAACATCTACTCCAACGTGGCCGACGTGATCACGGTCAACGGCCTGGCTGAAGGCAACATCGAGTTCTGGCCCAACAACTACAGTGCCGTCAACGAAGCCAAAATCCCCAACGCCTCCGACGCCATCTACGACTTCGGCGACCGCATCGATCCCAACAAGGTCGAAGGCCATGGCAGCATGCAGATTCACAATTTCGCCGCCAAGCAGACCATCCTCGCGATCAACGACTGGCGAGGCGCTGACCCCGAACTGGGTATTGGCAACTGCAGTACGGGCCGGCACACCGACTGGACCTTTGCCGACAACGCCAAGCAATTCCAGGTCAAGCGCCTGCGCGTTTTCGTGCACGCCGCCCCGCCGCCCCCGGCTGATCCGCTGTCGGCAGCCGTGCCCGAGGCCGCTGACTATCAACTGCTCTACGAACTGAACCTGCAAAACCTCGGCTCCACCCCCCGATATGACCAGGACCGCCGCAACCAGATCACCGGCCGCATCGATCGCGTCGCCTATTGCCTCGAATTGCAGAAGCCCGGCCAGGAGCTGCAGTGGGTCTACGTCTCCATGGACCCGTTCACCGAGAACCTGTCCATGCTCGGTATCCCCACCTTCATCAGTGGGGCCAACTTCCAGGTGAACGTCAACAACCTGCACATCTTCAGCAATGTGCCCGGCCTGACCACCGGCGAGGTTGCCGTGGGTAACATCGAGTTCTGGCCCAACAACTACTCCCAGGCCACCACGCGCAACATCACCGGCGCTTCCAGCAAACTCTTTGACTTTGACGACACCATCAACACCAGCCGCGTCGACGGCTACGGCTCCATGCAGGTGCACAACCCCGTCGCCGGCCAGACGATCTTCTCGATCAACAACTGGAAGAGCGTTCCCTCCGACCTCGGCATCGGCAACAACCCCGGCACCAATCCGGACTGGACTTTCCAGAAAAACAGCAACGATTACAGCTACAAGCGCCTGCGCGTCTTCGTTCACCTGGCCAAGTAATCCCCGCGCAGACAACTTGAATCACCACAACCGCGGCGCTTCCCCTGTGAAGCGCCGCGGCTTTTCTGTGCTCATCACTCCGCCTCGTGCATCAGGTCGTCCACATCGATCACCGCGCGATCGGAGCCGAAGAACGACAAGCCGAGCAACTGGAACGTCGTTTCGCCGGCCACCTCATCCACCAGCCAGGTCAGCGTGTGCCACTGGCCATCGCCGGGGATGGCCTGTCGCGCCAGGTGCTTGACCGAATCGCCGATCTGCAGCACGATCGCGGCGGTCTGTCCAACAGTCCAGGTGCGCACGGATACGCTCACCTTTCCACTTAACGGGCGCAGCGGGTTAGCCGGGTGGTTCTTCAGACACAGACAGCCCGCCTGCCAATCGGTCTGCGCGGGGTCTTCGATCACGGTCAGCCGGCCGATCCAGCGATTGCCGTCGCGGAACACTTCCCCCAGTGACGACTTGGCGCAGTGGTGGATGTAGTACGCCAGCGCCCCGAGATCACCGCTGTAGAAATCGCAGTAGATGTAATCATCGCGCGGCTCGTCCGTCGGCTTGGCGAACACCGCGAGGCTGTTAGCCACCGCCCGCAGTCTGCCCCCCGGCGGATGATTGAGCACACGCAGCACAGGATCCGCGATGACCATGGTGGTCGAGCCGCCGCCGTCGAGGTTCAGCGCATCGGTCACGCCATACTCGAGCAGCAGATCCGCGGTCTCATGGTTGAGCACGCCCTCGCTGAACCCGTCCTGTCGGCCGTCGATGGTGATCAGAACCAGCTTGCCGTCCGCGGTCAATCCCGCAGCCGACCGGGGATTGCGGTGTTGCGGGTCGTTGTACGGGTGCTCGCCGCCATGGTTCTGCCCGGCCACCAGCAGTCGCTCGTTGCCGCTGACCGCGTTGTAGAGTTCGCCGGCCTTCACCGTATCGCTGTCGATGATGCAAATCCGGTTGTCCGCGGTGATGTTCAGCACCGGGCGCACGATGTCGTCCTCCTGCGGCGAGACAATCTTTCCTTCGCAGGCAGCCAATCCTTTGACATCCACCTCTTTGGACGGATTGGGCCAGGGAAAGAAGAACCCGGCATTGATCGCAATCTGCGCCCCGATCTGCTTGGCAAATTCCAGCGACGTTTGCCGATTGAACTCGCGCGGCTCATCACCATTTCCAGGACTGACGGCAAAACGAATGCCCGCAGCCTGCGGATCGATCACCAGCACGTTGACATTCAGCGGCCGCGGCTGTGCCAGTGTCTGGTGATAACGGGTCACGCCCTCGAAAGGTTGGCTGACCATTGTCCCCGCATACGCCGTCTGTGTCAGCACCCAGGCGAGCGCCGCGATCACGGCTGACCGTTGTGCATTCATCGCCGCATGGTACCCGGCCGCATCGTTTGCAGCCCGCAGGCCGCGGCCGTGCCCGGCGGTTCCCTGGTGAAATTGGCGCTAATCGGTGTTGTGGGTGTTGGGGCGGGCGAGAAATTCGATGCTGGCTTGTACGTCGTGCGATTCGATGGTCATGCGATAGTTCTTGCCCGGCTCCAGCGGTTGGCGGGTGTTTTCCGTCATGCCTTCGAGCGATTGTCCAAAACGAAAGGCGCTGATCGCTTGTGAGTTGGGCGCGCCCACCAGTTCCCAGACCAGCCTGGGTTCACCGGCGGCCGCAGCCGCATCGCTGGCGGCCGTGTCCCGCGCTGATTCGTTCCCTTCCGGGGGCGGGGGCAGGCTCACCACGCGCACGGCGGTCAGTTCGTACATGCGATCCAGAGAAAACACCACGTTCAACACCTTCGCCTTCGACCCCGGCGGCACAGTGTAGCGCACGGATAGTTGCATCTGCGGTTCTTGGAACAGCGGCGTGAAGTAGATCGCGTACACCACGGCCGCGGCAAGGGCGGCAATGCTCCAGATGACGGCTCGCTTGGACATGGCGGCAGTCCGTATCGATTCGTTGGGGCACAGTGTGAACGGACTTACGGTTTCGCTCGCAACACCTGGCGCACCGCACGCACCACCGGCTCATGGATCCGGCCCGCGGTGGCGATGATGCCGCGATTGACTTCCAGGCGTCGGCCGTGCGAGAAGTCCAACGGTTTTCCATCGGCGTCGCTGACCGTGCCGCCGGCCTCGTGGACGATCATCATGCCGGCCGCGTGGTCCCAGATCTTTTCGCGATACTCCTTGCTGGTGGGCAGACGCAGGTAAATCTCCGCTTCGCCGCGGGCGATGGCGGCGTACTTGGCTTGACTGTCCATGCGCACCGGCGGCAGGGTGATCTTGAGCGCCTCGGCGATGCGGGCGGACTGTCTCTGGTTGCTGTGGCGGCTCTCCACCGATTCACACAAGCGGGCGGCGGCCGGGTCGGTGATCTCGTCGGCGGCGATCGGCTCACCCTCCATTTCGTCGGCGTCCAGCTTGTGCTGCTTGGCGCCCTGACCCTGCACGGCTGAAAGCAGCACACCGCCGCTGAGGTTGGGGCAGCCCAGCACGCCCAGCACGACCTGGCCGTTCTCGATCAGGGCCAGGGCGATGGCGTATTGCTCTTTGCGCAGAAAGCCTTGCGTGCCGTCGATGGGGTCCAGCGTCCAGAAGCGCTGGGTGGAGCCGTCAGCCTTGCCGCGGTCGATCCAGTCGAGCACCTGCTGGCGGCTGGCGCCTTCGTTGATGCGGCGCACGTGTTCGACCACGCGCTCGCAGAGGGCAGCATTCTCAGGGTTTCGCAGTTCGGCGGCATCTTCTTCGCCGACGATGGGGTCGTCCGCCATGGCCTGGCCGAGGGCGGCGCAGATCACCGCCTGGCTGGCGAAGTCGGCCACGGTGACGGGGCTCTTGTCCTTTTTCTGCAGGCTGTCGGAGGTGACCAGGGCGCGTTGCACCGCGCTGGTGACCTTGGCTGCTGCCCGCACCGCCGCCAGGGCGGTATCCAATTCGGTTTGCATCGTGTTAACCATGTGTCGTCATCTTAGCCGAATCATCGCGGGTGCAGGTGGCTGGTTTTTCGCCTGCCGGTACAATGCGGGCTGACACTTCCACCGGGAGCATATCCATGGCCGCAGCACGCTTCATCATCGGAATGGTCCTGCTGTTCATCCTGCTGGGTGCGGCGATCTGGGTCTTCACCGCCATGAACAGCGATGACGACAGCAAGCTCATCTGCCTGACTTTCGGCCTGCCCGACGAACAGACGGTGGAGGTTCACGCGGAGCTGACCACCCTCATGGCCGCCCAGGACACCTGGGCCTATTCAATTCCCGAGGGCGGCATCGACTGGCCGCGCTGGACGACCGAGCACTTCATCATTCGCGATCCATCCGGCACGCAGGTGCCCATCCACAAGGCCATGCGCAGCAGCCTGGTCAGCGATGCGGTCACTCGCGGCCTGACCGACAGCTTTGTCGTCGCCCGCGTGCAGAAGGGCGTGGATTACACGTTCCTGTACATCCCGGTGGTTGGTGAGCCGGAGCAGTATCTCTACAGCTTCACCGCGCCCGACGGCCCGGCCGAGCGCCTGCGCGTGCGTTTCGAGGCGCTGGAGTAGGGCTTTTCGCAGCAGTCAGGCAGTTTGCTTTCGCTTCTTGAGCCGGCGGGCCCCGGTGGCATACATGCCTGCGCCGATGGCTGCCAGCGTCGCCACCACCGCCAGCACGCAGAGCCGATCACCGCCTGACTGCGGCACCAGCAGCAGTAGACTGGCTCCCAGTGCAACAACCAGCATGGCGCCGCCCAGCATGCGCAATTGCAGATGATCGTTGGCCTGGCCGACTTCCGCTTCGAAGTCCACCGGCGTTTTCATGCGCTGGAAGAAGGCGTTGATCCGTGCGCGTTCATCCGTTCCCGACCAGCGCCAGAAGAATCGCGTGCACAGAAAGACGGCAATCCCCAGAGGCAGGACGGAGAACACCTTCACGTGATAGGGCCAGACGCGATCGAAGAACATGCTGTCGATCATGGCCCACGCCCCCGGCAGCAGGGAAGCGAAGATGGTGACCAACGCCGACCAGCCCGGCGTGCGACGGACCAACAGGCCCATCACTAGGGGCACCGCCATCGGCAGGCCGGCCAGGGCCGTGATGTTCAGCGCCACCTCGAACACGCCCAAGCCCTGCAATTGGGTATAGCTCAGCGCGATGCAGATCACGAGCAACCCGAACACCACGGTCAACAATTGCCCGATGTGCAATTGCCGCCGGTTGTCGGGCATGGATTTGCCAAAACGGCGCAGCACGGCGGGCAGAATGTCGCGGATCACGAAGGCGGCGTTACGATTCAACGCGGTGTCCATCGAGCTCATGGTGGCGGCGAACATGGCCACGACCATGACCCCCAGCAGGCTGTGCGGCAGCAGTTGAATGCTGGCCACGGCATACGCAGCCTCGGCCGGCTTGGTCAGGTTCATCTGGGCCACCTGTTCGGCGTATAGCAGACGAGCGGTGATCGGCGGAATGAAAAACACCAGCAGGGAGAAGATCAACAGCAACCCGGTCACTACCGCCGCCTTGCGGGCGTCGCGGCCGGTCTTGACCGAGAAGTACTTGACCGCGCCGCCCATCGACAGGTGGCCGAAGATGGTGCCCACGATCATGGCCGCGGCCCAGGGCGCGGTGTATTGATACGGATCGGATCGGCCCGGATCGAGTTGGCTGTTGATGATGGCGTACTGTTCGCCGAGTCCAGCCTCCTGGATGCGGCTGAGCAATTCACCCACGCCGCCGATTTCCTTGAGGCACAGCACCGTCAGCAGGATGGACATGATGATCATGATCGTGCCCTGCACGAAGTCGGTGGCCATCACCGCCCACACGCCGCCGGTGGTCGAATAGAGCAGCACCACCAGGCCCAGGCCGATGATCAGCACGTGCATTTCGATGCCGAAGACCGAGCTGACGAAGATGGACAGCCCCCACAGCCACATGCCGCCGATCAGCAACGCCAGGAAGATGCCGAACACGGCATAGGTCTGTTGCGTGACGGGCCCGAAACGTTCGCGCACCAGCTCGGCGAAGGTGATAGCTCGGGCCTGGCGAAAGCGGTGGGCCAGAAAGATCGCCACCAGGAACGAACCGACCGCGCCGCTGCCGTAATCGACCCAGATGCTCCAGCCCGCTTCATAAGCTGCGCCGGCATTGGCGGTGAAGGTCTTGGAACTGATGCCGGAAGCGAAGATGCTCAGCGCCACCAGCCACCAGGAAGCCCGGGCCCCGCTGCGGAAATAGTCGTCCGTGTTTTTGTTGAGGCGCTGAAAAACCACGCCCAGGCCGATCAACAGGCCCAGGTACAGGATCACGGTCGCGTAGAGAAGCGTTTGCTCAGGCATTCGTCTGATGGTCTGCGGTTGAATCCGCCGGACGACGTCTGGCGAGGGGCTCAGGTTGTCAATACATCATCGAGTCGGTTAACCAAGGTAGTCCATTTTGTCAGCAGACTCCAGTGTCTGTTGTGAGCAGTGGTCGCACGGTCAAAGCCTCAAAGTGCACGCGGCCATCGGCGGCTGATAGAAGCAACCCATCGCCGCGGGCCGTATGGCGGTGCAGCAGTGTCCGCCGATCGTTGAGGCACACGTCGATCAGATCGTCCTTGACCACCACCTGGATGCGCAGCGGGCGGTCCAGGCCTTCAACCGCTTCCAGCACGAAACCATCGGCGTCCGCAAAACGCACGCGTTTTTCTGCCGGGTCGAAGCAAAGTTCGCAGCCGCCATCCATTCCGTTTGTCCGCAGAATCAGGCGATAACCGTTGACACCCGAATCCGGCACCATCGTCGCCTCAAGCAGGTAGTTGAAAGGCAATTGCTCAATCAACGCCGCATTACCCGCGCCTGTACCAATCTTCAGCGACAGCGCGTCACCTGTTGCCGGAATCAACTCCGCTGGCCACTTCATGCTCAGCGTGCCGTCGGCATGCTGCACCAGTTCGCGGAAGATCATCTCGTTGGCATAGCGCGGCTTACCCAAAGCATTGCGCTCACCGCGTGCGAAGCCGACGATGATGTACCGCTCCTCGCGGAATTGACTGACCACCGGCACGCCCCAACCGTCCTGCAGTCCCTGATAGGGCGGTTCGATCCACTGCGCATCCTCCACGGGCGTGCGCGACATCAGGTACTTGCCCTGCCCGGTGATGTAGTGCCAGCCGTTCCAGAAAAAATCAGTAGTGCAAACCCATCGCGCCTGTTGCAGGGATTGGCCTCGCTGCGTCGGCCGCCAGTGTTTCAGGTCCGTCGAGTGGAAGATGCTGCGCCCCGAGTTGGTCATCAGAAAACCGCTTCCGTCAGCGCAGCGGATCACGTGCGGGTTGATGTCGCCGAACTGGGCGTAGTCCAGCTTCACCACCGGTTCGGGATGTTTTTCATAAATCTCACCATCGCGGCTGGTAGCCAGAAAAATGTTGTCGGCATGATGACGGGCATCGATGAACAGGCCGCGCTTGGCGTGCTCGATGTAGAACAGGTGAAACAAACCGTTGTGATGTACGAAGCAACCGGTGCCCAGAGCGCACTCGGTGGGATCGGTGATGCTCAGGGCCATCGGATGACGCTGCCAGTGGATCAGATCATTGCTGCTCAGGTGCGCAAACTGATGCGCTCCCATGGCCCACTTGCTCTGATGATGGCGGCGGTCGTAGAGGTAGTAGACGTGCAGTCGATCTTCGTGGCAGAAGATCATGCAGTCGCCGACGTGGACATTGTGTCCGGGCGGCCGCCAGTATTGCGGTGAAGGCGGATCGCCACTGAGTATTTCAATTTCATGGTTCGTGCCGCTGAGCCGGGCCACGCGCTGGTCGTCAAGCGCCTTGTCCCAGACGGCCAATCGTTCAATTTCCCCGGTAAAACCAGCCCCGATCCGCAATGGCGACGCGAAACAACGCAGCGTCCCGTGAGGCCACTCCTCATCGACCAGCACGCCATTAACAAACAGTTCAACCACATGGCCGCGATAGCGAACGATCACATCGTGCCAGCCGTCAGCCCCGATCAGGTCCACCGGCACGTCCAGTTCCAGCACGCCGTCCAGCAGTCGCCTGCGGTTGTCCGGGTCGCGGCCAAGGAATTCAAACCAGCCGGTCGGATCGTCGCGCATGTATGACGGGATCGATCGCTCTGCCAGCGGTGAGGTACGCCAGCGATAGTGCAGGCCGCGATCGCCGGTCAGGCGCCGCTTTTCACGAAAACCCAGATGCTGGGTATCGATTGGACCCGCCCACAGAATGTCGGACCACCGATCGTCCGGATCACCGCACGACAGCAGCGAACCCTGCCATTGTCCACTTGGATCGCGCAAGCGTAAATACAGCGTCATCTGCGCCGCGCCGGACAAATCGAACGGCGTGGTTGTCGCGTCGTTGGAATGCAAGCTGAAGATGCAGTCGTCGAAGTCGGGCGAATGGTTACTCATGCCCGACCATGATAGAGCCGCGGCCGACACAAAGGATTGCGCCGCAGAAAGTCAACAGCAGCAGGGCGGTCGGTTCGGGAATGTTCAACCCGGCCAGTTGCAGGGCATCGTCGAAGGAAAGATCCGCGCCGACGCCGAATCCCCACTTGTCGCCGAGAACCTGCAGATCGCTCAGATTCACCTGGCCGTCGTTGTTGAAATCGCCTTTGGACCAGGTGGCGCTGGTTGCCTGCCAGTGGTCGCCGAGGATTTGCAGGTCGCTTAAATCCACTTTGCCGTCGCCGTTGGCGTCGCCGGGTTCATAGAGGGCTCGGGCCAGCGCATCCACTGCCGCGCCGGCGATCAATTCGTGGAACATTGTTGTGGGATGGATGTCGTCCCAGAAAGCGTAATCGTTGTTGAAGTTGGGGTCGATGGTCCACGTATCTTCATTGAAAGCCGGGTCGGTGATGTTGTTGAACCCGTGCGCGGACGGATCGGCGAGCAGATCTTCAGTCAGGCCGTAGAAATCCATGCGATAGAACTCGGCACTGCTGAGCGAGCTTTGCAGCGAGTCGAGGGCGGATGCGTAGGCGGCATTGAAGTTGAGCGTGACCTGGTCTTTGCTCGCTTCGCTTGAGGTGCCCTTGTTGCCGGGGGTCTGGCCCAGCCGCGGCAGGTTGGAGACCAGGAAGTTGCGGGCCCCGGCGTTGTAGAGCGTGGTGATGTAGCCGGTCAGGTCGTTGACGATTGACGCCACGTCGGTCTGGCCGTTGTTGATGTTGTTAGCCCCACAAAGGATGACGAACAGCTCGCTGCCGGAGGGCGTATGGTTGTTGAGGTAGCGCGGGAGCTGCTTGTCCATGTCCACGTAGGGGTAATTGTCCGGGTTGGTGGTCTGTGCCCCGCCGACGGCATAGTTGTAGCCGTTGCCGGTGGTGGGGAAGACGACGTTGTGCAGATCGTGTGACGGCCCGGACAAGCCGAGATCCTGGGACAGGTAATCGACCCAGACGGGTCCGTTGGAGAAGCGTTTGCTGTAATAGGGCGACGGCGGATAGGGCAACGGCATATCAGGGAACAACAAACCGCCGATGGACCCATAGAGCCAGTTGTCTGTAATGGTGTAGATGTTACCGGTGTCGGAGAGGCTGTCGCCGAAGATGACCATGCGGCTGAAGGCCTGCCCGTGGACGGGGGCGGCCGCCAGCACGAGCAGAATCACGGTCAGGGCCGGGCGGAGGGGTATTTTCATGGCAGCACCCATTTTAGCCGCCTCTTCGGCTCTGGCCGATAGAATATGTCTGATGCGAACGCTTTTAGGCATCCTGGTGCTGGTCTTGGCGGCCGTCCCCGTGCTGGGGCAGGACTATCGCCCGGTGGACCAGACCGTCGAGGACCTGGATCCGTTGGCGGTCAGCCAGCGCATGGTGCAACCGGGCGGCGGGGTGTTTTCCGATCGCGTGAGCATGTATCGTCCGCTGGACCCCTATCAGCTCGATCCGTTCGGCCGCCCTGCCACGCAAAGTTACATCTACGAGCAGCCGGGCGTGCGGGCCTGGGTGTCGCGGCCGGACTATCTGGTGGTGGTCGATGACAGCAATCCACGCAAGCCGTTGTTCAATCTGAACACGAAGCCGGTGCGTGACGGGGCGTACGTCGAGTTGATCTCGCCGGGCGCTGTGTTCGATCTGACCTATCCGGTGCAGCGATCATCGATGGATCGCCATCCGGAACTGGACACGCGATTGGACTATCGCCTGGACCCGCGCATCGGCAGTCCGTTGAACACAGCCGGCACCGAGATGCCGCCGCCGATCCTGGGTTACGGCAATCCGATGGTGCTCGATCCATCGGTAGCAGCACCGCCGCGCGTGGTAAGACAACCCGAAGCGCCGGCTCAGGAGGCGGAACAGAAAGAGCAAGAGTCGCAATAGCGATTTGTGTGGGTCGTAATTCCAGCCAGGGTCGGGGGGCCGCGCTTTCTCCCCTTACCCCAACAACATGTTGTCAATCAACCGCGTTGCTCCCAGCCGCGCCGCGATCAGTGCCAC
The DNA here is from genome assembly GCA_964471555.1 of uncultured Phycisphaeraceae bacterium. Taxonomy (GTDB): domain Bacteria; phylum Planctomycetota; class Phycisphaerae; order Phycisphaerales; family Phycisphaeraceae; genus JADLFV01. The sequence continues at coordinate 77,045 of CAYYGM010000002.1, read as the reverse complement.
CACGCCGCTGGTCAGTGACGGATCGATCACATCCAGTGGGCGCAGAGTCAGCGGATGACGCAGCACAGCGTATTCAATCTCCAACTGATGCGTCTGCAGCACATGGCGCATCGCCTCCTCCACCGCGGCGGGATCGGTTTCCTCGGCCTGCTCGACCATGGCCCGGGCCTGGCATAGCGCCTTGTACAGTCCCACCGCCCGCGGGCGCTGCTCGGCGTCCAGGTAGCGATTGCGGCTGGACATGGCTAAACCGTCCTCCTCGCGCACCGTGTCCATCGGCTCAATGCGCAGCGGCAGGTCCAGATCCTCCACCATGGCGCTGATCACGCGCAACTGCTGGTAATCCTTGCGCCCGAACACCGCCACCTGCGGCTGACAGATATTGAACAGCTTGCAACACACGCGGCAGACGCCGTCGAAGTGGCCCGGCCGACACGCGCCCTCCAGATCAGCGACAAGCGCAGGCACCGTCAATTGCGTTGCGATGCGCTGCGGCGGATACATCTGTTCGGGCGTGGGGTTGAACACGATCTGCACGCCCAGCTTGCGGCAAAGGGTCAGATCCTGCTCAATCGGGCGCGGATAGCGATCGAAGTCCTCGTGCGGGGCGAACTGCGTGGGGTTGACGAAGATGCTGACCATCACGTTGGGCGCCAGCGTTTGGGCGTGTTCGATCAGGGCCGCATGGCCGGCATGCAGAGCGCCCATGGTGGGCACCAGCGCGACATCGCCGCGGAGACTGGCCCGCGCGGCGCGAAGTTCGGAAACAGTGGTGATCACCTGCATGATGTTGGTTTGTTTAAGTGTTGTCCTGCCCCGGAAATTCAATCGCTTCGCCGCAGGTGGCGCGGTACAGGCTGACGTGGCGAGCGACCATGTCGCTGGCCAATCGTTCGTGGCGGACCCAGTGCTGCGCGGACTCGCCGAGGTGTCGGCCGGCGGACGGGTCGGCGGTGATGTCCATCAGCCTGCGAAAATAATCATCCGGCGTGGGGTTGTTCATCACCCATGCAGTGCGGCCGTCGATCAGGTAATCGAGCCAGGGATCAGCGACCGCCATCACGGGCAGCCCGTGGGCCATCGCCTGCAGGGTGAACGTGCGGCTCTTGCCCTGCGGCTGCGGGTGAATCAACAGGTCCGCCCGCAACAGCAACTCGCGATGCCCCAGTCGCCGGGGAATCATCGAGATGTTGGGCGCCAGACCGATGCGGCTGGCGGCGCGCCACAGGTGATGCTGATTGTCGCCCTGGCCGTCGATGAAGAACATGGCCTGGGGGTGTTGCTGCACATACTGGGCCAGCCCGTGCAGCAGGCTGTGGTAGTAGGTGTCGAAGCGATCGCCGCCGCTGACGATGGCGCACAGCGGCTGGCCCGGATCGCGCTGCCGCGGCCGATCGCCCGCGCCGTGTACGCCGGGTGCGATGGTGGCCAGTTCAATGTCGTCGTCGCCGATCAAGGGACGCATCGCCTCGGACAGCGGGGCGGTGGTGGCGGTGAAAGCCAGACGCGGCACGGTCGTATCGCTCAGCGTCGGCTCGATCAGCTTCAGGTCCATCTGGCTGTTGGCCTGATAGATCACCGGCAAATCCAACTGCTCCGCCAGCATTCGCGCCGCCCGCCACATGCGACCGTCCAGGGCGTGGATCAGATCGACCTCCATCTCCTGCGTCTTGCCCGCCAGGGCCATCAACCTTCGCTGGTTGAGCCATGCCCAGCGTGTCGGCCGCCAGGTCAGCCGCTGACCCATCATGCCCAGCTCTTCAGGCGAGATGGTTTCCGGCACCAGCTTGACCGCCCCGACATTCTCGTCCAGCAGCCCCACCAGCAGGGCTTTGAACGTCAATAACTCCTCATCCAGCCAGGCGACATTGGCCAAAAGGGCAACCTGCATGGCAAACAGTCTAAACTGTTTACACCATGGCTGACACCTGGACCACCCGCCGCCTGCTGGCATGGACAGCCGAGCATTTCCAGCGCAAGGGCATCGACTCGCCGCGCCTTTCCGCCGAGATGCTGCTGGCCCACGTGCTGGAGGTCGATCGCCTGCGCCTGTACATGGACCCCGATCGCCCGGCCAGCGACCTGGAGCGGGCCGCCTTTCGTGAACTGGTCGAGCGGGCAGCCAAACACGAGCCGGTCGATTACCTGGTGGGCCGGACGTCGTTTTTTTCAATGATGTTCGAAGTTTCGCCCGACGTCCTGGTGCCGCGTCCGAGCACGGAGACACTGGTCGAGCACGTCATTCAGCACGCTCGCATCACGCCCGGCTTCCGCGAGCCGCTGATCGCCGACGTCGGCACCGGCAGCGGCATCATCGCTGTGTCACTGGCCAAACACATCGAGGGCAGCACGGTGTACGCCAGCGACATCAGCGAAGCCGCGTTGGCGGTGGCGAAGCGAAATGCGGAGCTTCACAAGGTGGCCGACCGCGTCGAGTTTGCCGCCGGGAATCTGCTGGAGCCGGTGCTGGAGCGCTACAAAGGCAGAGTGCGTTATCTGTGCAGCAATCCGCCCTACATCCCGGATGTTGAATGGGAACAAGTGGAGCCCAACGTCAAGGATTATGAGCCGACGCTGGCCTTACGTGGCGGAGTGGACGGCCTGGACTACATCCGCCCGTTGATCGCGGGCGCAGTGGAAGTGCTGGACACGCCGGGCCAACTGGTGCTGGAGATTGCGGCCGTGCACGCGGAGAAGGTGGTGAAACTTGCAGCCGAAGCTGGTTTGCACGAGGCGCATGTGTTGGCCGACCATGAAGCGCTGCCGCGTGTGCTTGTCGCGGAAAAGCGGTAAACAGCCCGCGAACCGCCCCGGCGGATCGCTCGTAACAGCACTATCCATCCGGAGGCGTCATCATGTCACGCATCGCCATCGTGGCTGTTGGGTTTGTTATGGCATTGTGGGCCGGTTCGACATCCGCCCAGCAGCGGACGGATTACGTTGCCTTGGCCAACCAGCATCTCGGGCCGAGGCCCGCACCCGAGGACAACGCCTTTGTTGGGCTGTTGCTGAGCCAGCCCATTGACTGGGGACAGGCGATCTACGCGGCGCGGATGGTCGAGGCCTTGGGGCTCGACACATCGCGGATCATCCATGTGACCTACGAGCCGTTTTTTCAGCACATCCGCCACATCAACCCACAGGACCGCCAGAGCATCGCCCATCAGGAAGCCATCGCCCTGCAAGGTCCATGGACCGCCGCCCAGTTGCCGCAGCTATCGACCTGGCTCTACGGGCAGGATGGTGCATTGGAGTTTGTCGCCGCAGCCATGGATCGCCCCGTCTACTACGCGCCGCTGGTGATAGCCGATGATCAGCGTCCGTGGCTGAATGAAGCGTTGTTGCCACACCTTGGCTGGAATCGCACCATTGCCCGCACCTGGCAGATACGCGCCTATCGCGACGTGGCTAATAACGATCTGTCCGAAGCTTATCGCGATGCGCAGCTCATCAGGAAGTTGTCGAACCACATGAGCCGCGAGCCGACGTTGCTGGGACGACAGGTGGGCGTTTCGATCCGGTCGCAGTTCTTAGCGGTGCTGCAAACCGTGCGCGATGGGGCGGTATCGGATGCCGGGTTTCTGAAGCAGATGGCGGACGACCTGGATGCGTTACCACCGATTGATCTGGCCGAGGCAATCGATCACTGCGAACGGCTCAAGGCCCTGGAGTTGGTCGAGTGCGCCGGACTGGATGAGTTTGTTCCCCGGGAGGTTGGCCTGATCATTTCTCCCAGCTTCACCCCGAGTGTCGGCGCATTGATCGAATGGGCGCGGTCCGACCTTTTTGATCCGGCCCTGGCGGTGCAACGAATCAACGCCGACGTGGATCGGGTTTTGGAACAGTTGGCCCGCTACGATCCGCACACTGTCGCCGAGTTGCTCGACGCCGACGCAGGGAACATTCGCGACCACATGCGTCAACTATCCCGCCACGGAAAGCCGGCATCGGATGAGATGCTGCAAACCGCTGCTTATACTCAGGCCGTCGCCGACGGCATGGCCCTGACACAGTTGCACAGCGTAGCCGGTTTTTTGCGATCGGTGAGCCGCGTTGAGACGCACCGCCAGACTCAGCGCGCAGCCACCGCTGTCGCCCGCTACCGGCTGCAGCATGGCCGCCTGCCGCCAGCGTTGGATGAACTGGTGCCGGAGTTTCTCGACGCAGTGCCGCTCAATCCCCGCACCGGCAAAGCCTTGGTGTACATCTGTTCCGAAGATGGGACCGCAGCCTACATCCAGGCCGATGGCGGCGCAGAAAAAGATCACAAAGACAATTTTGCGGATATCTCAGCCGAAGTTCACTGGTGATGGCGTGCGCCGGTCGTTGCCCTTACCGCATCACGTCGGTTTCAGCCAGCAGCTTGACGGGCTGATCTTCGGGGTTGATCACGGTGCCGGGGGTGGCGTAGGTGATCATGCGGCTGCGGCGGACGAGCACGTCTTCGCCGGTCATGGGGTTCTTGACCGTGGCGGTTTCACCGCTGGCGCCGCCGATGAAAATGGACATCTCATCCACGTCGTGCCCGGGCACGGGCCAGATGGCGACCGACTCGCGGGCATAGTCGGGGCCCTGCAGGATCTTGCCCACGATGTGCGACGGGCTTTCCAGCAGCGTGTTGTTGAGCTTGTTGGCCACAGCCGGGTAGACCGCGGCGGGCACGTTCTGGCCGGCGGTGATGATGTCGCCGGCATCGGTGGCGATGGTGAACTCGGGGATGAACAGGCGATCTTCGCCGGTGTTGTTGGTGACCTTGTAGGCCATGTACCAGAACCAGCGGACCGAGCCGTCGGGCAAGGTGACGGCAATCGTGCGCGGCTGATCGTGCGTGAACTCAAGCTGCCAGCCCCTGGGCACCGCCCCCGCCTCCTCGAAGGCCGGCGCGGCATTTTGCCAGGCCAGGACTGCCAACAACATCGTGCAACCGAGCAGGGTGTGTTTTCGCATCATCTTGATATTCCCACCTTTGGAACCGCCCGGCATTGTACGGTGAATCCGCACGATCGGGCAAGCTGATCCCCGTTCACCGCCCGCCGCCAGGGTTCCGTCATGTCAACCGCATGGGCAGGCCCGCCTCGGCCATCACCTGCTTGGTCTGGGCGATGCTGTACTGGCCGTAGTGGAAGATGCTGGCGGCCAGCACCGCGTCGGCCCGGGTCTGCTTGAGCACGTCCACCATGTGCTGCGGGCTGCCGCAACCGCCGGAGGCCACCACCGGCACATCCACCACGTCGGCGATCAGTTTGGTGATTTCGATGTCGTAGCCGTCCTTGGTGCCGTCAGCATCCATGCTGGTCAGCACGATCTCGCCGGCTCCCAATTCGACCACGTGCCGGGCATAGGCCACCGCTTCCAGGCCGGTGGGGGTGCGTCCGCCGTGAGTATGGACCTCGAAGACCCTGCCGTCCTTGCTGAGCACCTCGGGATCACGCCCGGTTCTGGCCTTGAAATCTTCCGGGGGCACGCGCTTGGGATCGATGTTCACCACCGTGGCGCAGGAGCCGAAGCGGCGGGCGGTCTGGGCGATGATGTCGGGCGTCACCACCGCGGCGGTGTTGATGCTCACCTTCTCGGCCCCGGCCTGAATCAGCCGCGTCACATCCGTGATCGTGCGAATGCCGCCGCCGACGGTGAAGGGCATGAAGCATTGCTCAGCCACCTGCCGCACCACGTCCAGCATGATGTCGCGCTTTTCGTGGCTGGCGGTGATGTCCAGGAAGACCAGCTCATCGGCCCCGGCCTGGTCGTAAGCCCGGGCAATATCGACCGGATCGCCGGCATCCTGCAGATTGACGAAGTTGACACCCTTAACCACCCGGCCGCCGTGGACATCGAGGCACGGAATGATGCGATGCGTAAGCATGGGGCGTGGATTGTAGTCTAGTTGCCGGTGAAGGCACCAGCTTCCGGTGCCGTAAGGCGGTATTCGGCGAGTGTCTGTGGGACCAGTAGAATTGGAAACAATGCTATGAAGCGCCGCGACCTCGAAAAACACCTTCGCCGGAATGGCTGCCGCTTTCATCACGCCGGGGGCAGACACGATATCTGGGTCAACCCGTCCACCGGCGACCAGGAAGCTATTCCGCGCCACAGCGAAATCAATGATTTCACCGCAAGGTCCCTTTGTGAGGGATTGAATGTGCCGAGGCCCAAGCGTTAAGCGGACTTGGACATGGCCGCTTCGATCTGCTTGATGTATTTGGCTCGGGCTTGGCGCAATGCTTCCATCGCATCGCGGGCCATCTCGAAGGCTTCGGGGATGGACTTCGCCTGCGTGTGGACATGCGGGTCCAGCGGCGTGCTGACGGCAAACCAGCCGTCCCCGGCCTCCTGCAGATGCAGGACCAGTTCGCCGTCACTGACCACGTAGGTTTTGGCCTTGCGTCCCATTACCTTCATTATTCATCACAACCGGCCGCCGGGCAACCATCTGCTGCCGGGCGGGGGCAATCCGCTAGAATGCCCGCCATGAGTCGACGTGTTGTCATCAGCGGCCTGGGTCCGGTCACCGGCCTGGGCATCGGACTACAGCCCAACTGGGATCGCTACTTTGCCGGCGAATCGGCCCTGGCGCCGATCACCGCCTTCGATCCCGGTGGGTTCGAATGCCGCATTGCGGCCCAGGTTGAGCCGTACAAGATCGGCGACTACGTGCCCAAGAGCTATCGCAAGGCCACCAAGGTCATGGCCCGCGACATCGAGCTGGCGGTCATTGCCGCCGACTGCGCAGCCCGCGATGCTCACCTGGTCACCCCCGCCACCGATCCGGAAGCGGCCAAAGCCTGCAATCTTCAGGCCACTTATCCGCCCCAGCGCGTCGGCTGCCATGTCGGGGCCGGCCTGATCGCGGCGGACATCAACGAGCTGACCGAGGCTCTGGTCCAGGCCCGCGACGACAGCGGCGCTTTCGACATCCACAAGTGGGGCGAGACCGGCATGGGCAACCTGACGCCCCTGTGGTTGCTCAAGTACCTGCCCAACATGCTCGCCTGCCACGTGACGATCCTGCACGACGCCCGCGGCCCATCCAACACCATCACCTGCGGCGAATCGGCGGGCACCCTGTCGCTGGGCGAATCACTGCGCGTCATTCAGCGCGATGCGGCTGACTGCTGCTTCTGCGGCGGGGCCGAGAGCAAGCTCAACCCCATGGCTTACCTGCGTCAGCAACTCACCGGCCGCCTGACCGCGGCCGGCAACGATGATCCCATCCATGCGGTGCGCCCGTTCGACATGAAAGCGACCGGCACCGCATTGGGTGAAGGCGGTTGCATTCTGGTGCTCGAATCGCTCGACAGTTTTGAGAAGCGTTCGGGCGAAAAGCAGGCTTATGCCGAGGTGGCTGGTTTCTGCGCCACGCAAACGATCAACCCCGCCAAGCGCAACCTGGAGCCCAACGAGGACGGCCGCGCCATCGTGGCTGCCATTCAAGGTGCGCTGCGTGAAGCGAAGCTGGAGCCGGACGCCATCGATGTGATCGCACCGTTTGCCTGCGGCGTTCCCCTATGGGACCGCGCCGAGGCCGCCGCCCTGCGTCAGGTCTTCGGCCAGCGTTCGGCCATGATCCCCACGCTCTCGGTCAAGGCCAGCGTCGGCAACTGTGGTGCGGGCTCCGGGGCGGTGGATGTGGCTTTTGCCGCCAAACTGCTGCACAGCGGCCAACTGCCCAAGGTCATCAACCGCGACGCGCCGCTGCCCGGCATCGGCAACGGCAACGTGACCACGGACCGGCTCGACTGCGCCCTGATCGTCTCACTCGGCTTCGGCGGCCAGAACGCAGCCGTGATCCTCAAGCGACTGGATTGATGTAAGGATGAACCGTTGAGCACGACGCGACCAAGAATCGTCATCACCGGCATGGGCTGGATCACGCCCTTGGGTCACGACCTGGAAACGGTCTGGGCGGCTATGCTGCGCGGCGACAGCGGCGTTGATCGCATCACCCATTTCGATGCCACGACGTTTCCCTCGACCTTCGCGGCCCAGGTTAAAAACTACGACTACCGCCCCTACGTCAGGCACCCCGAATGGCACGAAGGCGTGGGCTTGAACACCGGTTTCGCCCTCGGCGCCGCGGCCCAGGCCTGGCAGATGGCGGGGCTGGAGGAAGCTGAGATCAATCGCCAGCGATTGGGCATATACCTCGGCTCGGGCGAAGGTTCGCTCGATTTCGACAATTACGTCTGGTCGAATTTGACCAGTTGGAACGCGGAGCAGCGGCAGGTGGATACGGTCAAGTGGGCTGATGCCGCGCTCAAACACCTGACGGCGGTGCGCGAGTTCGAGCAGGAGCCGAACATGCCCCTGTCGCACCTGGCCATGGAGTTCGACGCTCAGGGCCCGGCCTACAACTGCCTGACCGCCTGTGCCGCCAGCACCCAGGCCATCGGCGAAGCCACGGAAGTGCTGCGCCGCGGCGATGCCGACATCATGATTGCCGGCGGCGCGCACACCATGATCCACCCCTTCGGCGTCACCGGCTTCAACCGCCTGACCGCGCTGTCCACTCGCAACGATGACTATGCCGGGGCCTCGCGCCCGTTCTCGGTTGATCGTGACGGCTTCGTGCTGGGCGAAGGCGCGGGCATGGTGATTCTCGAAACGCTCGAGCACGCCCGGCAGCGCGGTGCGACGCCCCTGGCTGAGATCGCAGGCTACGGGTCGACGGCCGACGCTTATCGCATCACCGACATGCAGCCCGACGGCCGCGGCGCCATTGCCGCCATGACCAACGCCCTGAACGATGCCGGCGTCAACCCCGGCGACGTCGGTTACATCGCCGCCCACGGCACCAGCACCCAGGAAAACGACACCATCGAAACCCTGGCCATCAAGGCGGTCTTTGCTCCTGACGGCGATCGGACCAGGGTGCCGCCGATCTCCAGTATCAAGAGCATGACCGGTCACCTGATCGCGGCGGCGGGTGTGACGCAGGCCATCGTCTGCGCGTTGGTTTTGCGTGACGGCATTATTCCGCCCACGCGCAACCTGCATCAGCCGGACCCCGCCTGTGATCTGGACTATGTGCCGCTGACCGCGCGCAAGGCCAAGGTCAACATCTGCCTGTCCAACAGCTTCGGCTTCGGCGGCCAGAACGACAGCCTGGTCATTCGCCGCCCTAGCTGAACCCCCCAATTTCACAACTTTGGTAATCCGGAATTGGTTATCCCGGCCAATCCGTTTCCGCGCGGTGGGCGATTTGATGTGCCGGGCTGAAAAAGTCTGGCATTTGAAGCAATTGGGGGCTCAATTCGTGAAGCGTTCTAATCGCAGCGGCGGTCGCTGACCAGCCGCCTGGGAGTTGAGAAAGTCCAAGGACACAATTGACCGTAGAGCATTGACGCGGTTTGTGCGCGCGGCAAGGTGTCTGCAACTGGGAGAAGGACCATAGTCTCGATGGGATCGGTGTGTAAGGCGATCGGTTCGTCGGCATTGCTGATCGCTCTTTGTTCGATGCCGGCCCTCGCCGCCACGCTCTCGTTCTGGGACTTCAATGATTCGAACCTGACCGTCGATGCCGGCAGCGGCACGCTGACCACCAGCTTCCCCGGGCTGATCTGGCGGCTGGATCGGCGGAGGGATATCAGCTCGCCTTCGACACCAGCACCGTGGGCTCGTTCAGTGCCACCTATCAGTTGAAGCTGTCGGACCAGGATCTGCCCGGGGCCAGCGGGGCCGGCGGCGAATGGTTGACGCTGAATGTGACCGGCTCGGTCTTCGCGGTGCCGGAGCCGGGCACGCTGATGCTGGTCAGCCTGGGACTGGTTGCGTGTCGGCCTCGTCACCCCCGGGAATAAGGCCCCCGGTCACCCCGTCAGCGGATTGCCCCTCACAACGGCATAAGCCCGCGGCCGAGGCTGCGGGTGCCGCCCCCACACCGGAAACCGGGTTTTTGCTGCTTGGGCGGACTCGCGGCCAGCGCCATCCGGGGTTACACTGTTATCCCCCCGCAGGCTGCCCCCCGCGCCGCCGTCCAAGGAGTTTTTAGTCTTGAGCGAGCCATCCCTCCACGACACAACGACGCCGATCGACCACGTTGAAGAGCAGAAGACGCTCACCCAGACGCCGTTGCGCAAATACTTCGAGACGGCCGTCCGCTTCGAAGCCTCCGACCTGCTGATGCGCGGCGGCCAGTGTCCCAAACTGCGATTGCGCGGCAAGCTCAAGAACCTCGATACGCCTCCCATCGACGAGATCGATTTCGAGAAGTGGATCGAGCAGGGCATCAGCCCCGCCCAGTGGCAACACTACGGGCAATTCGGTTCCCTCGACATCGGCGTCAACCTCGACACGGAAAACCGCTTCCGCGTCAACATTTTCCGCACGCGCAGCCGCTCGGCCATCGCCGCCCGTCGCGTCAGCTCCAAGATTCTCAACTTCGATCAGCTTTACATGCCCGCCGTCTGCCGGAAGGTTGCCGAACTGCACCAGGGATTGGTGCTGGTCTGCGGTATCACCGGCTCGGGCAAATCGACCACGCTGGCCGCCATGGTTCAGCACGTCAACCAGACCCGACCCTGCCACATCCTGACCATCGAAGACCCGATCGAATATCTCTTCAAGGACGACAAGGCCATCATCAGCCAGCGCGAGATCGGCATCGACGTGCCGGACTTCAGCATCGGCCTCAAGGCCATGGTGCGCGAAAACCCCGACGTGGTGCTGATCGGCGAAATGCGTGATAAGGAAACCTTCGAGTCCGCCCTCCGCGCCAGCGAAACCGGCCACCTGGTCTTCGGCACCATCCACGCTTCCAGCGCTTTCCAGGTCTTCGGCCGCATCTACGACCTGTTCCCGCCCACCGAACGCGAAGCCATCCGCAACCTGCTGGCTTTCCAGCTTCAGGCGATCATTTACCAGAAGCTGCTGCCCAGTCTGCTGGAGAACGTCCAGCGCGTCCCGGCCGCCGAAGTGCTGCTGACCAGCCCGCCCACCCGTAAGTTCATCATGGAAAACCGCGAAAGCGAGCTGAACGATGTCATCCGGGAGCACCGTGATGACGGCATGCAGACCTTCACCGATAGTCTGGTGAAACTGGTCGAATCCAACCTGGTTCACCCCCGCGTGGCCCAGGAAGCAGCGTTCAACCCCGAAGAACTGAAGATGCGCCTCCGCGGCATCACCAGCTAAGATCGATACGAATGGTGCAAGATCGCAACGATTGGTTAAATGCCCAATGCCCCATGACCAATGTCCAATGTCCAATCTCGCAATCGACCGTGCGCCCTCAGCTTCGTTTTGGTCATTGGGAATTGGCAATTGGTCATTCTTTATTGATCATTCCATTATCACGCTGATCCGCTTATCCCGGCGACTACAGACATGATCCAAACCCTCGCCACCTCGCAATCGGCTTACCTGCTCAACCCCGTTTATCCGGTGCTCATGGCCCTTGTGTTGGTGGCCTGGGCCTGGGTGATCGGTTCGCTGGACAAGGACGCCGCCGGCCACTATCTCAAACGCTTCGAGTGGAACATGGTCCAGATGGGTTGCGGCATCGTCGGCTTCGGGCTGATGCTGCTGATCCCCATCTTTCCCCTCGGCCTGCTGGTGGGCATCTTCATTCTGGCCGGCGGCGTCATGGGCTATGCCTATTACCGCAACACCCAGGTTCCAGCCGAGGACCGCTGGACGTTCAACCTCGACAGCTTCAGGCAGCGTATGGCGGCGGCGGAGTTCGAGAAGGCCCAGTCCCGCGCCTCGGTGGTGCTGATCGACATCGAAGAAGCCCGCGTGACCATCCCCAGCGGCGACACGCCCCAGGCCGCAGCTCACGCCACGCTCGAACGCCTGATCACCTTTGCCCTGCCGCGCGGCGCCGACCGTCTGGATGTGTCCGTCGATGCTCAGCAGGCCAAGCTCAACGTCCGCATCGACGGCGTCAAATATGCCCAGACCGCGCCCGAGCCGGCCGTGGCCATGGCCCTGATCGACTACGTCAAGTCCGCTGCCGGCATGGACCTGGCCGACCGTCGCAAGCGCCAGTCCGCCGAGATCCACTTCGAGGCCGGCGAATTGGGCCGCCACACCATGGAGGTGACCACCAGCGGCTCGACCCGCGGCGTGATGATGTACATGGAGATCGACACCAATCTCCGTGCCCGCCTGCCGTTGACCAAGCTCGGTCTGCTGCAGGCCCAGAAGGACCAGTTGCAGCAGATGCTGCAGATGCCCGGCCGCGTGGTGCTGATTTCCGCTCCGCCGCGCCACGGCACCACCACCACGCTCTTCAGTCTGGTGCGCGAGCACGATCCCTACACCTCCAGCGTCATGACCCTGGAGCGCGAGCGGGCCTTCGAGTTGGAAGGCATCAGCCACTACTACCTGCCCGAAGGCGCCGATGCCGCGGCCTTCAACGACAAACTGAATCAGATGATCCGCACCGATCCGCAGGTGATGCTGCTGGCGGATTTCGCCGATTCCAACACCGCCCGCATTTGCGCCAAGAGTGCCGAGGGCATCCGCTTCTACGTGCCGCTGCCCGCGTCGGACACCTTCAGTGCCCTGCACAGCTACGTCAAGGCGGTGGGCGATCAGCGAACCGCGGCTGTCTCCCTCGGCGCCATCGTCTCACAGCGTCTATTGCGCAAGCTGTGCAACACCTGCAAAACGCCGTACAAACCCGATGCCGCCGCCCTGCGCAAGCTCAACATTCCTGCCGACAAGGCCCAACAGTTCTTCTCAGCCTCCGGCAAGGTGGTGGTCAAAGACAAACCCCAGACCTGTCCCGACTGTCAGGGCATCGGCTACAAGGGCCGTGTGGGTGTGTTCGAGTTGATGGTGCTCGAAGACGACGCTCGCCGCCGCATTGCTGCCGGGGATTACGACGGCCTGCGTGCCCTGCTGCGCAAAGGCCGCATGCTCTACCTGCAGGAAGCCGCCCTCAGCAAGGTCGTCGACGGCACCACGGATATCAAGGAAGTCACCAGGGCTCTGGGGGAGAAGACGAAGTAATTTTAGATTTTAGATTTGCGATTTTAGATTTTTGGGGAAGCGTCGCATGACCGAATCGCAAATGAAGGCGCGGACGAAAAAGTTTGCTCTAAGAGTCATGAAAATGGTCGGCTCGTTGCCGGATACAAACATAGGCCGAGTCATAGGAGGACAAGTGCTTCGATCTGCCACCCCGGTCGGCGCCAATTACCGCGCCGCTTGCCGAGCCAGATCGAAAGCTGAATTCAGCAGCAAACTCGGCATCGTTGAAGAAGAAGCTGACGAAACCTCGTATTGGATTGAATTGTTGATGGATGGCGGAATTTTGCCCAAACCTCGCATGGCTTCGCTGTTGCAGGAGTCCAACGAATTGCTGGCCATCATCACCGCCTCCCGTGTCACGCTGAACCGTTCAAAATCTAAAATTTAAAATCTAAATTCTAAAATCGAAAATCCCCATGATTGCCAACCTTCTCATCGTCGCCTTCGTACTCGGCATGGCCTACATCTGGTCGGTGTATGGCTTCTTCTCCGCTTTTCTCCAGTTGATCCTGGTCATCGCGGCCGGAGCCATCGCCCTGGCAGTGTGGGAGCCGTTGGTAGTGGGCTTTCTGATTCTGCGCATGCCGCACTACGCCTGGGGCGTCGGGTTGCTTGGGCCGTTCGTGCTGAGCCTGATCATTCTGCGCGGCATCAGCGACGTGCTCATCCGCAAGAACGTGCACTTCCCGCGCCTGGTCAACGGTATCGGCGGGGCAGCCTGCGGGTTCCTGGCCGGCATCCTCATGGCCGGCATCACCTGGATCGGCATCAACTTCCTGCCCCTGGGTGTGACCGTCGGCGGCATCCAGCCGTATCGTGTCTCGCTCAACGGCCAGGTCGAACGCGACAACTCCGGCCTGTGGATGGGCGTTGATCGCATGGCCAGTTCGTTCTACAGCGGACTGTCCGGCGGAGCGTTCCACACCAGCACGCCCCTGCGCCTCTATCAGCCCGATCTGCCCTGGCAGGCAGCCGTCTATCGCCTGCACAGCACCGATGACAACGCCTCCCGCGTGGCGGTGCCCGGCAGTGTCGAAGCTGCCGCTGCGCACATCAAGGACACCCCCGTAGCCGACCTGCCCGAAGGTGTGGTCGAGGCACTCGGGCCGCAGGTCGGCGCCATCGGCCAGCAACTGGTCATCATCGACACGCGCTGGACCAAGATGGCCGGCACGTACGACGCTGACTCCGCGGTGCGCATCTCGCCCACGCAGATTCGCCTGGTCACCTTCAAGGGTCCGCAGCATCACCGCTCCGCCCAGATGTATCCGCCCCTGGCCTACGCGAGCGTCCTCGACTTCCAGACCGGCAAGCGCCGCTTCACCCCGCTGGACAAAGTGGACGCCGACGTCCGCAGCAATCAGCAGTCGGACACCTTCGGTTTCGTCTTCATGGTTCCGGCCGATGAAGAGGTTCAGTATCTGCTGGTCCGCCACCTGCGTCTGCCTCTGCCCGCCCCCAATGCCGAGGAGACTCCGGAAGATTTCGCCTTGGCTATGGGCGATCCCGCTCCGGCACCCGCCGCCGCCACCGCGGAAGGACAGGCCGGCGCTGAAGGTCAAGCCGGCACAACCGCCGCCGCCGTGCCGCAGAAAGATCTGGAGCTGACCAACCGTCTGCCGGTCTCCTTCAACCGCAACTCCGCCAGCGGCCTGTCCTACATCGAAGAAGGCACGGCCATCACCTCCGGCCAAGCCACCACGCCCAGCAGCTCCGGTGGCGGCCAGCGCACCAGGGTCGACAGCATCTACGTGCCGCCTCACATGGCCGCGGTCCGGCTGCGCCTCGATACCAATCAGGCCCACGGCATCTTCGGCAAAGCCCTGGCCCAGGCCCGCTCGCTCGGCGGCATCTGGTTGACGGATCAGCAAAACCGGCCGACGCAGCCGTTCGCCTACGTTTGGAAAAAGGGCGGCGAGTTGACCATCCGCGTCGATCCCAACACCCCGATCAAAACCGCCGCCGACCTGCCCGTTTCGCAGATGGGGGCCGGCGACGAGTTGTTCCTTTACTTCCAGGTGCCCAAGCCCACCACCATCACCGGCTACCACGTCGGCGACACCGATATGCCATTGTCCCCGCCGCTGGAAGCCAAGTAGGAAGGGAATGCCGTCAGCCGTTAGCCGTCAGCTATTAGCCTTTAGCCAGACGCCGGCGTGCTCCAGGCTAATAGCTGACGGCTAACGGCTGATGGCTATGAATGACCTGTCCGCCAAGCGCGTCACCGTCATGGGCCTCGGTCGCTTCGGCGGCGGCCTGGGCGCGGTGCGCTTCCTCGTCCGCCAGGGCGCTGACGTGCTGGTGACCGATCAACAGTCAGCCGAGAAACTCAAGCCCGCGCTCGAGCAACTGGCCGGCTTACCCATCCAGTATCGTCTCGGTGAGCACAACGTCAGCGACTTCACCACCGCCGACCTGATCGTCGCCAACCCCGCCGTCCCGCCGAGCAATGGCTTCCTCCGCGCCGCCGAAGCAGCCAACATCCCCATCACCACCGAAGTCCGCCTGCTGATCGAACGCCTGCCCAATCGTCTGCGCACCATCGGCGTCACCGGCACCGCCGGAAAATCCACCACCGCCTCCATGATCGCCCACATCCTGCGCCGCTGCGGCCAAACCGTCCACCTCGGCGGCAACATCGGCGGTTCTCTGCTTGATCAACTCGACACGATTGGAAATGGCGATTGGATCGTGCTGGAACTGTCCAGCTTCATGCTGCATTACCTGCGCGGCGCCATGTTTTCGCCCCACATTGCGGTGATCACCAATATTTCCCCCAATCACCTCGACTGGCACGGCTCTTACGAAAACTACGCTGAAGATAAACGGGTGATACTCGATTACCAATCACCCGAGGACATCGCAGTCCTAGGGCCGGGTCTCACACCCAAACCCATGCGGGCCCGGGCCGCGCGACCCAAGTCACGCAACTGGTCACTGCTGACGCCCGGCAAACACAATTGCCTCAACGCTGACCTTGCCCTGGCCGCCTGTAAGCAGGTTGATTCGAACATCGAGGTCGACGCCTCGTGCTGCGATTTCCCGGGTCTGCCGCATCGCCTGCAGTTCGTCACCGAGCGCAACGGCGTGCGCTGTTACAACGACTCGAAGTCCACCACGCCGCAATCAGCCATGCTCGCCATCGAATCGTTTCCTTCCGGGGGCGTGCACGTGATCCTCGGCGGCTACGACAAGGGCAGCGACCTGACCGAACTGTCACGGTTCGCCGCCACCCATTGCGCCGCGATCTACACCATCGGCGACACTGGCCCGCGCCTGGCGGAGGTCGCTTCAGCGGCTGGGTCTTCCTGCCCCGTACACGACTGCCGCGACCTCGACACGGCCGTCGCCCGCGCTTTGTCTGCCGCGCAACCGGGACAGGTGCTACTGCTCTCGCCCGCCTGCGCCTCGTGGGACCAGTTCACCGACTTCGAGCAGCGCGGTCGGCGCTTCGTGCAGTTGGTTATG
Organism: uncultured Phycisphaeraceae bacterium; assembly: GCA_964471555.1. Classification (GTDB taxonomy): domain Bacteria; phylum Planctomycetota; class Phycisphaerae; order Phycisphaerales; family Phycisphaeraceae; genus JADLFV01. The sequence goes on along the minus strand of CAYYGM010000002.1, from coordinate 60,602 downwards.
CAAGCAACATAAAGCCCAGGGATGGCCATCCCCGGGCTTTGTTGATATCGTCGCACATCGCATGGACGCCTCCGCCACACCGCCGACGATTCTGCTTCTGGGGCCGCCCCGCAGCGGCACCACCTGGGTCGCCAACGTGCTGGCCCTGGCGGACGGGATGCGCTTCGTCAACGAGCCGGACAACGAGAAGATCAGTTGGTTAGGCCGGTGTTACAAGCGTCACGTGCCGCGCTTTCCGCTGCTGGAGGTTGGCGACAGTCCGCGCGATTTCGCGGTGCTCTGGCAGAAGGCCGCGGTCAGTCCCTGGGCTGCCTGGCTCTCGCGCAGCATCTTCGCCCGCGCCCTTAAAGCACCCGATTCCTTCATCGCCGCCAAGGAAAAACCCTTTAGACCCCAAACTTCAAGCCTCACCGCTCAAGCCTCACCGCCCAAGCCCGTGCTCATCAAATCCGTCCACGCCGTGCTCTGTGCCGAGTGGGTCTGCTCCGTAGCCCCGATCGGGCACGTGGTGGTGGTGATGCGTCATCCCCTGGCGATCCTGGCCAGTTGGCGGCGATTGCACATGCCGGATGCAACTCGCGCGTTTACGCTCAGCGAGCCGGTGCAGCAGCGCGTGCTGGGCAAGGTGATCTCCGTCAGTGGCGAACTGGAAAAACAGGCGTTGCACCTGGCCGTGCTCTGGCGCGGGCTTGAAGCACAGGTGCGGCGAAACCCGCAGTGGATCGTGATCGTGCACGAGGATCTCTGCGGCGATCCGACCGCAAAGTTCCGCCAACTGTACGAGCAGTTGGGCCTCGCTTTCACGCCGCGGGTCGAAGCAGGCATCGCCGCCCGGAACCGCGAAGGCTCCGGCTACAAACCGGTGCGCCTGGCCGGGGCGGAGGTCGGCAAGTGGAAGAAGGATTTCACCGACGAGCAACACAAGCGAGCGACGGATGTGCTGATCGCCGCGGGATTGGCCGCCTGGTTATGAACACGCAGCCGTTGAAAGTTTTCGTCAAGCGCACGATCACGCCGCTGCTGTGGAAATGGCAGGATCGTCGCCAATCCCTTGCGGGGGTCAATGTGCTCGGTGACAGTCACGTGCGCTACTTCCGCCATCTGCAACAGCACTGCCCGCTGGAGAAAACGTTCGTGCGCGTCTTCGGCATCACCGGGGCCACCGCGTCGGGCATGACCAACCCAGCCTCGAAAACCAGGGCCTTGCCCGCAATCCAATACGTGCTGGCCCGCATTCCCCGCCGCCAGTTTGTCGTCTTCAGCCTGGGCGAAGTGGATGTCGGGTTCATTGTGCCGCTGAGTTCGTCGCCCGATGAGGCGTTGCGGAAGGCATGCGATCATTACCTGCAGTTTGTGGACAGCGTGGTGGCGATGGGTTTTGCGAAGGTGTTGCTGGCCACGGTGCCACCGCCGGTGATCGAGGACTGGTCCAGGTGGCCCGGCCCGGTGGCACATCTGCGCAAGCAGGTGAGCATGAGCCTGGCCGATCGCTGCAAACTGGCGCAACGCTTCAACACTATGCTGCGCGAGGGTCAAAGCACCCACGGCTATCGCTTTCTCGACGTCGAAGATCAGTTCGCCGACAACACCGGTCACGTGCATCCGGAGTTGATCAGTCCCCGTCCCGGCGATCTGCATTTGAACAACGACCGTGCGGCCGCGATCTATCGTGAAGCGTTGTTGCGGGAGGGCTGTGCATGAGGGGGCGCCTGCTCAAGTTGGCCCGCAGCGGCGCAGCAGTCAGTGCCGTCAGCATCTACCTGGGCGTGTTCTGCACGCTGGGGCTGGCCTTCTTCGGCGCGTGGTGGTTCGGCGATCGCGTTTTTGGCGATATCGTCATCGGCAACACCGCCATCATCCTGGGGGCCATGCTCGGGCAGTTCGGTTTCTCGCACGGGCTCGTGAAACTCATCGGCTCCTACCGCGCCACCAACGATCTGCCCGCGCTCAAAGGCGCCATCCGTTACGTGCCGCTCTTTTGCACCGGCACCAGCGCAGCCCTGGCGCTGCTCGGCTGTGCGGTTCTCTGTTTACCCCTCGGCATCGATCCCGCCACCCGCTGCGCCTTGTTCTGGGCCATGCCCTGCATTCCCGTCTGGACGCAAATGCTGCTGCAACAGCACGTGGCCCGAGGCTATCAACGCATGGGCCTGGCGAACCTTCCATCCACCGTGGTGCATCCGTTGCTGCTGATGGCAGCCTGCTGGTCCATGACCGAATTTCAAAACGCCAGCGCGACGTTCTACTTCCAGGCGTATCTGGTGCTGGGCCTGCTGACCGTGTTGGGATTGGCGGTGTGGCTGCGCTTGCTGCCGCAACTGCGCGGGTTGCACGGTGTGCGGGCGAAATCACAACTGTGGCAGTGGATCGTCATGTCCTATCCGATCGGCCTGGCGGTGGGGCTCAACCAGGTGCTGCAGCGGTCCGACGTGCTGATCCTGGCGATGTTCGTGCCCAAGCACATCGTGGCCTACTACGGTTTAGCGACGCGCGTGACACAGGGCGTCGGCCAATGCACCATCGCCTTCAACCGCTACTGGGCGGCGGCGTTCGCCGGTCAGTGGGAATTGCGCGACATCACGGGCCTGCGGCGATCGGCCAGACACGCCGCCCAGCTTTCCACCGCGGTGGCGCTGAGCCTGGCCGTGCTGCTGGTCCTGCTGGGACGCAAGGTGTTTACGCTTCCGGGCGAGGATTACATGGCTGCGTATCCCTTGATGCTGATTCTGCTGGCGGGACAGTTGAGCAGCGCGTACTTTGCTGCCAACGTGACGCTGTTGCAGATGGCCGACCAGCAGTGGGCCGCGACGCGCAACTTTGCGTTGATCCTGCCTCCGCTGATCGTGGCCTACTTCGCCTTTGCGCCCTGGAGCGGAGCGACCGGCGTGGCGGTGGTCAGCAGCGCGGGCTGGATTGCGCTGTCGGTGTTGATGGCGGTGTCGTGCGTCAAGCGGCTGGGCGTGAACCCGGGAGCGATATGAGATTTGCGATTTGCGATTGAATAATGGCGGAATTGTTGCGTGTGTTTGTGGTTGGTTGTCCGCGCTCGGGTACGACGCTCGTGCAGAGCCTGCTGTGCGCCCATCCGCAGTTGACCGGGTTCACCGAGAGCCACGTTTTCGACAAGGCCTACAACCGCCGCGGCAGGCTCGATGGGGCGGAACTTCGGCGCCGCGTGGAGACATTTCTGAAGGAAAACGAGTTGGACCTGGTGATGCCGGAAGATTCACTTCCGGGGGCGAACTTCATCGCGCTGCTCGATGCCGTCGCAGAGCGGCGCGGGGCGGCGGGGTGGGTGGAGAAGACGCCCGATCACGTGTTCCGCATTCCGCTGATCGACTCACTGGCTCCAGACTGCCGCTTCATCCACGTGCTGCGGCGGGCTGAAGGTGTGCTGCCTTCGCTGCACAAGGCCAGTCACAGTGCCGGTTGGGAGAACGTCAAGCCCTGGTGGGAATGCGCCGCCCACTGGTATGCCGCCCTGCGCCGCAGCAACCGTTTTGCCGGCCGGCCCCGCCATGCTGTCATCAGCTACGAGCAACTGACAGCCGACCCCCGGAAGGTGATGCAGAGCCTTATCGCATTTCTGGGTTTGCCCTGGGACGACGCGGTGCTGACCGATTACACGCAGCAGGCGGACAAGCTCATCAGCGCCGGTGAACACTGGAAAGCCAACGCAGCCGGGGCCATCGAGAACAAGAACGTCACGCCGGCCTCGGCCCTGCCATGGAGCGGCCGGGTGGCAGCGATGCTGGCGCGGCGATTGTCAAAGCTGCGTCCCTATTGGTGAGCCGAACCGTTCAACGCTATTTTGTAGCGCATGTCGATCGCTGCCCCTGCGGCACAACGCGGAAAAATGTCGGCCGGGGCCTGGCTGCTGGCGGCGGTGCTGGCCGGCGAGGTGCTGGGCTGGGTGTTGCTGGACAGTGACACCACGCGGGCGCTGCTGGTGACGCTGTTGCTTGGGCCGTTCCTGCTGGCGGCGGCGTGGCAGGTGCTGTGGAATCGGCCGGTGCGGCTGCCGCGCCTGCGCCCGGCGCACGTGTGCGTGTTGATGGTCTGGGCGGGCGTGGGGGTGGCGGCCCTGGTCATCGCCCTGCTTTATCAGAACACGCCGTACTACATCGCGGCGGATATCTATCACTGGTTCGTCGAGATCCTGCTGGTGGCGCTGGTGACCGTGTGGGTGTTGGGCCGCGGCGAGGCGTCCGATGCGGCCTGGATCGTGGTGATGATGGGGCTGCTGGTGGGCGTGATCTGTGTGGTGACTTTCCTGCTGGGCACGCTGCAACTGACCCATGGCGGCACGCACTATGTGGGCAACCTGGGTGTGGCACGCCTGATCGTGGGGCGCGGGACGCCGCAGTTGATGTTCCTGATCGTGACCGCGGCCCTGTGGTGGCGAAAAAGCTGGGACAAGCGGACCAATCGGCTGCTGGTCCTGGCGTGGCTGCTGCTGGCGGTGGCGCTGGCGGCGACACTGAAACGCACGCTGTGGCTGAGCTTCCCCGTGGCGGCCATGTGGGTGATCCTGCCGCGTCGCTGGCTGCTGGCGGGTCTGGCCGGCCTGGCCCCGTTGGTGGTGCTGGCTGGTTGCATCTACGTTGCGATGCCGCGGACGATCAATTGGATGGCTCAGCGGGCGGCCAACGCGCTGACCTACAACCCGTCTTTCACCGTTGAAGAAACCCTGGCCCGCCGCGAAGCGCAACTGCAGAGCGTCTGGCCCTACATCGTGGATCAGCCCTCCGGCCACGGCCTCGGTGCGTCGGTCTTCGCCTTCTGGACCCGCGGCCAGACCTACGACGAGGTCCATTACATCCATAACTTCTATGCCTACTACGGCCTGCAACTGGGCGTCGGACTGCTGCTGCTGACCCTGCTGCTGGCCGGCTGGTTAGGTTGGACGTGGTTGAATCAGAAGGGAGATGAAGGCGTCTGGGGCTTTGCCACCCGCGCGGCCCTGGGCAGCCTGGTGGCGCTGGCGATCAACGGGATGTCGCTGGTCGCCACGCACACGGTGTTTGCCGGTTTTGCCTTGGGCCTCGGCCTGGTGGGAACAGCCAAACTCAGGAGCGCCGCAAACCAACCATGAAAGTGCTGCTGCTGCTGACACGTCGGTTGGACGATCGGCGAACGGGCCGGCGGGTGGTGCTGCAGACCATCGTGGACGCATTGGCCGCGGCCGAGCACGAGGTGGTGTGCGTGTGCATCGACAAGACGGGCACACAGCGCGGCACCGCATTGCAGCCGCCGGGCCTGTTCCGCGTGGCGTGGAATGTCCTGACCCTGTTTCTCTCCGGCCGGCGCAGCCTCAACGAGTGTCTCTACTACAGCCCAACTCTGGTCAAACGCATCAAGCACATCAGCGACCAGGAAGGCTGCCAACTGGTGATCGCGGACATGGTGCGCACCGCCCAGTTGGCGGAGGCCTGCGGGCAGATGGTCAGCGAAGCGGTGCGCCCGCCCTGGCTGGTGGACCTGGATGATCTACTGTCGGCGCGCTACGAGCAGATGGTCAGTATGGGTGTGCCGCCGGGCATGCTGCTGGGCTATTTCGCCGGGCAGATACCGCGCTGGCTGCACAAGCCGGCCGCATGGGTGGCGATTCGCATGCTGCGGGCCGAGGCGAAATTGCTGCGGCGGCGCGAGGTGCACTACGCTCATGCGGCCGACGGCGTGAGCCTGGTCTCGCAGGATGAGGCGGAGTTGCTGGCCCATCGCAGCGACCGCGAGGTGCGATGGATGCCGATGGCGGTCGCCATTCCCACCAGGCCGGTGGACGCGGTGACGGTTCGTCCCATGTCGGCCGTGTTCATGGGCGGCATGGACTATCAGCCCAACCTTGAGGCCATTCGCTGGTACGCCAACGAGGTCGTGCCCTTCCTCAACCGCTTCGAGATGAGTGACCTGGTGCTGAACGTGCTGGGCGAGTGTCCGCCGCGGGTGCGGGCGGAGCTGGAGTCGCCCAACGTGCGGTTCGTGGGTTATGTCGAGCGCGTCTCCGAAGAACTGGCCAAGCATCAACTGTTCATCGCTCCCATCGTCTCGGGTACCGGGCTCAAGACCAAGGTGCTGGAGGCGATGGTGCACGGCCTGCCCGTGGTCGGCACCCCGGCTGCATTCAAGGGCCTGGCGGTCAAGCACGATGAGCAGGTCTTCATCGCATCAATGTCCATCGAGTTCGCCCAGTGCCTGCGCCACGTCAGCCGCCATCCGGAGAAGGCCCAGCAGGTGGGCCTGGCCGGCCGCGAACAGGTCTGTCAGCACTTTGCCTTGTCGGTGCTCTCCGACCGCTGGAACGCGTGGGTCAAGCAGGTTCTGGCTCGCAAGCAGGAGAAGTTCGGGGATCAGGCCTGAGCGTTGACGCGAGCTTTGATTTGAGGGGTAAGACCGCGGCCCAGGATGCCGTGTAAAGGTCGCTGCGAGCGCCGTTCACCAGCCTTGAATCTCATCCTCGCCCCCGCAAACGCAGCCGCTCTAAATGCTTATAGGACGCAAATTTAAATATCCGTCGGTTTCCGCGCATATTTTCATTGACCTGCCGCGAGCCGGTCACTAGGCTGAATGCTGTCAGACTGGATCGTCCACTGCAACCTTAGTGGCCAAGGGGGCTGCCATGCCACATGCCACGTTGGATCGCCTCGCGCTCAAAAACTGCTGGCCGTACTTCCTGGTCAGCGACCTGCAGGCAAGCGAACAATTCTGTCGCCAGAAGTTAGGCTTTGAAGTGGCCTACGAAGAGCCGGACCACGACATGGCGATCTTCTGCCGTGACGACGTCTATCTGCTGCTGCGACAGACCCGGCACGACCCGTCATCGTTGTCCGTCGCCAACTTCCATCGCGATGAATTTCCCCGCGGCACCGAGCCGTACGACATCTGCATCCAGGTGACCAACATCCGCGAACTGCACCGGGAGTTGGTTCAACGCGGCGCCAATCCCACGCCGCTGGCCAACCTGCCCTTCGGCCGCGAAACCGCCGTCAAGCTGCCCGACGGCTACGTCATCGTCTTCATGCAGATGAAAAGCGACTGACCCCGCCCTGGAAGTAACCCTCGCCCCCGGAAGGGATTCCGCTGCTGATGACAGAAGCTGCTCCCACCGAACCCGAGGCCGCATCCCGGTTGCAGCAGAACGATCTCTGTCCGCACTGCGTCAAGCCCATCGCCCGCTTTGACCATTTCTGCCCCCACTGCGGCGGGCCGGTGACCGCACATGCCGCGATTGACCCGCTGGGCCAGGTCTATGCCCAGGGGTATGCCTATCTCCAGGCCACGACATCCGACAAGCCCAAGTTCATCGTCGTACTGGGCATCTGGCTGATCTTCGGGCCGCTGGTTTTGTTTGGGTTGGTGGGGCTGTTCTGGATTTCCATGGATACCTCCCGGGGAATCAGCCTGTTGGCAAATCCCGGTGGCTTGGCTCAACCTGTTGGCGAGAACTTGTTTTTCAATCTCTTGGTTTTACTGCTTGGTGCAAGCATGATCAGCCTGCACCTGTGGATCATCTGGGCCGTCACCCGCCACTACTTCCAAACCCACCACGATCCCCCCACGTAATTCCACGCCCGCCCATCACCCCTGCGTAGCGCCGCGGCTTGCCGCGCTTCGTTGCCAGCGCCCATTCCGGGGGCGGGGGTCGCTACCATACTTTCCATGTGGCAGACCCCGCCGCAACTGCGCTGCCCCGGCCTGTTCATTACCGCCACCGACACCGGCGTCGGCAAGACGGTGATCACCTGTGCCGTCGCCGCCGCCCTGCGTCAGCAGAACCCCGGGCAAATCGTCGGTGTCAGCAAGCCGTTTGCCAGCGGTTGCCGCCACGAACGTGAGGGCCTGGTCAGCGAAGATGCCGAAGCACTGGCCCACTTTGCCGACTGCCGCCTGCCGCTGGACGTGATCAACCCCATCCGTTTCGCCGCCCCATTAGCGCCCGCCGCCGCCGCCCAACGCGCCGGTCAACCCATTGACCGGGATCACCTTTCCCATTGTCTCACCCAGATCGACCAGGCCAGCGACGTCATGCTGATCGAAGGCGTCGGCGGCCTGATGGTGCCGCTCGACCCCAAACATCCCCGCTGCACCGTGCTCGACATGGCTCGCGCCCTGGACTACCCCGTGCTCATCGTCACCCGCAGCCGCCTCGGCACACTCAACCACACCACCATGACCGCGCGCCTGCTCAAGTCAGCCGGCCTGCGCGTCGCCGGTATCGTGATGAACCAGTTCGATGCCGACAGCCACGACCTGTCGATGTCCGACAATCGAATCTGGATTGAAAAGATGAGCGGCTGCTCCGTTCTGGCCACCGTGCCGCAATGCCCGCCGCAGAACGTGCAGGTTCACAAAGCCATCCTGGACCCCGCCATCCTGGAAGCAACCCTCCGCGTCGACTGGCAGCGCTTCACCAAACCCCCGCGCGCCTGACCCCTGCGCCGCCTCCAGACCCGCGCATCCCACTCGCTTCTCCCGCCCTCATACACCGACACCCAATGCCCCCGAAGTAAAGAACATATTTAACTTAAATATGTTCTTCGTTTGGGCTGTTTTTCAGTGGTAAATGCAGGGAGTGCGGGTACGAAGACGACATGGTGCGACGTGGGCGAGGTAAGCGTGCGGCGCGAGCGTGGTGCGAATGTGGTGTGATCGGCGCGAGGGCGCAGATTGACGGGAGGGCTCAGCCGCGTACTTCAGCGCCTCACTCGGCCAACTGATCGGCCCAGCGGCGCAGGGGGCGGCTGAACAATTCCCGCCACATCAGGCGCGGCCGACGCAGCAGGGACAGCGGGCCCCGCCAGTGGCCGCGCTGGCGCAGCAGGGCCAACCGCTGGCGAATCTCGCGGCCCGTATGCGGAATCTGCCGCAGCACCATCGCCAACGGCAGCAGCACCATGCCCGGCAACCTTACTGACCGCAAGACGCGCCACACATCCACCGGCCGGGCGGTGCTCACCAGCACCACCGACGCCAGCGCCATCGGCCCGAAACGCAATGCGAACGTGCGCAACAGGTCCACCACCCGTGCCGGATCGCGATGCCACAGATAGCTGGCTGCGGCGAAGACCAACCAGCCCCATGCCATCCCCGGCAAGGTCCACAGCACCGCCCGCCGCGGCCCCAGCCACAACGCATATGCCAGCGTCAGTGCAAACACCACGATCAACAGATCCCATCGTTGCACCGCCAGCGGCACGATAGACACTGCCAGCAGAACAATCAGGCGCAGCGCGGCCGGACGCACTCCGCGCACGCGCCTTCGCCGCGACTGACCACACGGTTGGGCGGCAGGCAACTTCAGATCGTCATCATCCGACGTGCCGGTCAATCGTCCCGCCAGCAGCGCGCCTGCTGCCGCGCCGCCCAGACGCAGCGGCCACTCAGCCAGCCACAATCCCCACAGGAAGGGCTCGTTCGCATCACTGGTCCCGAAGTAGATTTTCAAAGGCGCACCCAGTCCCGCGCCCCACTCGAACAGCATGGCCGCCAGCAGGATGCCCAACCGCCGATGCAACGCGCTGCCCGCCGCGCCGCTGCCAGCCCCCAGCAGTCCCGCGACCGCCAGCACCAGCGGCAGATACGGCACACCCACCTGGATCAGCAGCACCAGTCCATACACCACCCCCAGCAGCGCCACGCATCGCCAGCGCCCTTTGCCCCCGGCCAGCAGCGCGATCACCGTACCATCCAGCACCGCCTTGGGGCCGCAATGCGACAGCGAACTGTAGTGTCCCATCAGCATGAGCATCAGCAGCACGATGGTGGTGCCGCCGAAGACCATCATGGCGGCCGCCGCCCCCACGCGGCCAAGTTCGCGCGGAGTGAACAACGGGCTCGTGTGATGCTGCGGCATCAACGTCATCGGCCGATTCCGAAGCGCTCGACCAGATCATCGAACTGCTGCTGCTTTTCGGCGCCCGGCTGCTTGCCGCCGAAGGTCAGGAAGACCTTGAAGGCCGAGTCGCCGCTGTGATTGAAGAACTGGAAGCTGAGCGTGGGCACGTTGTCCATGTGGCTGGGCTTGCGCACCGCAAAGGCGCTGGCGATGGCGGGCGTGCGGATGTGCATGTCCAGCGACTTGGTCTGCACGTTGAAGTAGTCGCCCCAGGTGCTGAAGTTGCCGAAGCTGCCGAAGCACTCCAGTGTCACCGAGCCGTTGCTGGCCACCACGTGCACGTCGCCCAGTTGCTCGAAAGCCCGCACCAGTTCTTCCCACCGCCCGCCGTCCAGTTCGATGGCTGCTTCCGGGGGCATGGCGCGGATCACTTCGACTTCGGGCACACCCAGTTTGCGGGCCAGCACCACGGTCATGGCGCTGCGATCCACCTCAAGGGCGGCTCGAATTTCACGGCGGCGATCGGTAGCAGCGGTGGTGGACATGGCAAAAACTCCTGGAAAATAAGGGTAATACGCTCAATCGCCCGGCCGATCGTCGGTCAGGCCGTGATAGTTTTCGCTGTGGATCAGTTCCACGTGCAGGTCGAGGTAAAGCTGGTTGAAGTAGCCGAAGTGCGGCGTCAGCCAGCGGTCGTTCTGTTGATTGACAAAGTCGCGGAACAGGTAGTACTCGCCCGCCCCGTCGCGCAGCGGCCAGCCGTCGAACAGGAAGTTGGCGTAGCTTTCGTCCTTGGTCTTCAACTCATAGCGCCGGCCGTTGAGATACTTCAGGTCCACGTTGTAGACCCAGTTGCCGCCGGGATGGCGCAGTTGCGCCATGGCCTGCGGCCGGCCGTCGAGGTTGTCCGCCGAGGACATGCGATAAGAGACTGCATAATCGCTCTGCGGATAGCCGAGGATGGCCGCGGGGCAGCGCATGATGTCGAGGTTGGGCAGGTAGTAGCGCAGCACGGTCGGCAACTCGTGGGGATACTGCGCGGCATCCGTCGGGTCGGCGTCCCAGTTGCGCGAGCCGTCCGGCTCGAACAGGGCCGAGTCGATAAAGGGCAATCGCTGCTCGTTGTCGGTCACGTAACTGCCCAGCACCCCGGCCAGTTGCCGCAGTGTGCTGCCGCACCAGGCGCTCTGGGCACATTCACGAGCCTTGCCCAGCACCGGCATCAGCAGCCCCATCAGCACGGCAATGACGGAGACGACCACCAGCAGCTCGATCAGCGTAAAGCCCCGCAAGTGTTGGGATCGAGATTGCGACCCGGGTGCAGCGATCGCGCGGGCCCGGAAGTTCCCAATCGCATGTCGCAGTTCGCAATTCGCACATCCCATCACTGTGATCGCCTGCGTCCCAGCATCACCATTCCAGTCAACATCAGCGCAGCCGCGGCCGGCTCGGGCACCGTGTCGATCCACAGGTACGGCCGCAGCGCTTCGTTGGGTGAAGCCGTGGCTGAGGAAGCAAACGTCGGCGCCACGAAGGAGATCGCATCAGCTCGCAACAGCAGGCCATGGTTGGTCAGATCACCGTCAAGCCAGTCGCGCACCACGTCGGTCAGTTCGAAGCTGAACCAGGCGTTGATGTCGTTGATGGTGGTGGTGGCCACGGCATTGCCGCCGTTGTAGGTCGCGTCGATGCCGGGCCTGGTGGACCAGGAGACGGTCGCCTCATCCCAGGCGGCGTCGGGCGCGAACGCGCTGACATCCAGCGGCGAGCCGGCCGAGGGGCTGTCGCTGAAAGCCGAGGTCAGCGAGTACAGATACAACCGGGCCTCGATCACGTCGCCGGCCGCGATGGCGGGCAGGTTGTCGAAGCGGATCAGCGTCTCGGTGTCGTGCGTGCCGCCGGAGTTGGAGGCCCCCAGCATGGCCCCGTAGCCGCCGCCGTTGAAGTTGGTCGTGCTGAGGAAGGCATAGACGAAGGTGTCGGCACTGGTCGATTCGTCCGGTTGCAGCGTGATCGCGGCCGAGGCGGTCGAGGCCAACAAAGCGGTCAGGGCCACGGCAGCCCCGGTGCGTTGAAGTTGAGCGAACATACACATAACTCCTTCTGACGCTCGTATCCCGGGAAGCCGGCCATGGCGGGTGCGTGTTGCGTGGTGGCCTTGCGATTCTGGCGCTCCCCGGTCTCGGCGTCGGTTGTGGGGGGCGTCGTTTTTGTCGGGGTTCCCCCGGTACCACCGGCAAAAGCAATTGAGACACAATCTCAACAACAAAACCGAGTTTAGTGGGTTCTGTGGGGCTGTCAAGGGGTTTTTGAGAATTGATCTTAAATTGTTGCTGAAATCCGGCAATCATCACCTGCCACCGCGAAGCGACGGAGTCATCGCCTGGAACATGGGCGCACTTGCCGGTTCGTCAGTGGGGCGGGATTGAGATGTGAACGCTCAAACCACCGCTATGGCCGATGTTTGCGATCGTTCAGTGGCGGGTCATTCCATCTCTTGCAGGGCTTTGCGAGCCTCGGCACAAGCCTGCTCGGCGTCGGGGTACTCATCCAGCAGCTTCTGGTAATTCTCTTTGGCCAGGTCCAGGTTGCCCGCCTCCTGGTAGTTGCGGGCCATGCACAATGTCGCCCTGGCATCGACCTCAGCCTTCTGCACGCGAATGGTGCGGCTGATCGCTTCGTCAGCGTCGTACTCAGCCAGTCGGGCGACGGCAGCCTTGCCCGCGTCGCTGTCGCCGGCCAAACGCTTCAGCCAGTCGTAGCACTTCCAGGCGGTGTAGTAATCTTTGGCCTCGTCCGCCTTTTTCGCCTGATCGAGTTTTGCCGCCACCAGGCGCGGATCACTGGCTGCGGCGCTGTTGGCGCCATCGGCAGCTTTCGCCGCGGCAGTCGGCGGCGGGGCGAGCAGGGCCTCGGCCAGCTTCCTGATCGCTGCGGCTGACGCCGGGTCCGCTGCCAGGGCGGCTTTCCACGGCTCCTTGTCAGAGGCCTGCACCTGCACCTTGCGCATCAGCAATGCCACTGCCGTGCGGACCTTGCGATCGGGCAGGGCCTCGATCTTCACCTGGGCGGCATCCTTGAGCACGGCCGCGTAATCCCCGCCGTCTAACGCTTCGGTCGCCTGCGTCAGCAGCGCCAGCGCCTCGTCGCGCAGTGTGGTGTCCACCGGCTCGGGCAATTGCGGCGGATACTTCTGTACTGCTTCACGCAAATGGTCGTCGATTTCCGCCGGGTGGCCGGTCCAGAACACGTGACCGTCGGGCGTGAGGATGAACACGCGCGGAATGCTATCGACGCCCCAGACGCCGGCGATCGATTTCTCGTTAACCTGCGGCTAGGGGATTTTGTGGCTTCGGATGACCTTGGCCAGCTCGCCGCGATCGTCATCCAGGCTGACGCCGACGAACTCGATGCCGTGCTCGTGGGTTTCGCGGTAGAGCTGGAGCATGTGCGGCAGTTCATGCATGCACGGCCCGCACCAGGTGGCCCAGAAATCCACCACCACAATCCGCCCGGCCAACTGCTCGTTGCTGATCGGCTCGTTGTTGATGGTTTTCCAGGCGATCTGCGGCTGATCGCCGACCCCGACCGCCCCGCGGGCCGTGCTCAGCAGGATCAAAACCAGACAGAACCCACGGTTGAGATGGCGGATCACGGCGATATCTCCCGGTGATAGATGAGGATCCGAGTTGGCCGGGTTGATCTTAGCCGCCCCGTCCCCGGCTGAACAGCCCTTGGGGGCGGAATATCGCCCGGCCATAACCACACGCGGGAGCCGGCCCCATAGCCGGCGAGCTACGTCTCGCCGGGCTCCGGTCTGACCGATCCACCGCCTTTCCAAGGGTGCATTTGGCCCCTTTGCGGCCGCGGCGGCTGGTCGTTAAAATACCCCGCTCGACTTTTCCCGGCCCCCTGCACCCGGAAGCTGGAAACTGGCAGCCGGAACCTCGGAAGGAAGCAGCACCATGTACGCAGTAATCGAAGACAGCGGCACCCAGATCAAGGTCTCCGAAGGCGACGTGATCCGCATCGCCGCCCGTGAGCTTCCCGCCGACGCCGCCACCGTCACCTTCGACCGCGTCCTGCTGGTCAGCCCCGACAAGGGCGACGCCAAGATCGGCCAGCCCGCCCTCGCAGGCGCTAAGGTCACCGCCGACATCCTCGGCGAGGGTCGCAGCGACAAGGTGGCTGTGGTCAAGTTCCGCCGCCGCAAGACCTACAAGCGCATGAAGGGCCATCGCCAGGACTACATGCGGGTCAAAGTCACGTCGATCCAGGCGTGAGCGGAATTTGCGATTTTAGATTAGCGATTGGAAGATCAGAACCGGCGCCTATTGCGCGTCAGGGCGGGTTTCTACAATCGCGCGCCACCCGTAAATCGCAAATTCGTTTTCACTCCCCGATGATCTTGATCAGCGCCCGTTTGCGGCGGCGGCCGTCGAACTCGGCGTAGTAGATCTGCTCCCACGGCCCGAAGTCCAGTTGGCCGTCCGTGATGGCGACCACGACCTGCCGGCCCATGACCTGGCGTTTCATGTGAGCGTCAGCGTTGTCCTCGCCACCGCGGTTGTGGCGGTAGCCACCGGATGCCGGGTCGGTGCCGGGGTTGAAGGGGGCCAGTTTTTCCAGCCAGTCGTCGTAGTCAGCGATCAGCCCACTCTCGGCGTCGTTGATGTAAACGCTGGCGGTGATGTGCATGGCATTGACCAGGCACAGGCCATTCTGCACACCAGACTCGGCGACCGCCTTTTCGACTTCCGCGGTGATGTTGATGTAGTCGCGGCGGTGGGGCGTGTTGAACCACAGTTCTTTGCGCAGATGTTTCATGATGGAGCATCGTAACACAGCAGCGCGGATGGTTGCTCGGGTCCGCGGGATGCGATAGCTTGGCGGCAGGATCTTCCAGCCGGGGATGTGAACCGCTGACAGGAGACCAATTCATGCTGCAACGCACCACACGAAAACCATTCCAGATCGCCTGCCTGGCGCTGTTACTGACGTTCGCCTGCGTCCCGGCCTTGGCCCAGGCGGTGCGGCCGCTGGCCAATGACTACGTGGTGGTCTACGAATCGCCTGATGCGGATAGCGTTTATGTTTACAGCCCCGGCATCACGGTCTGTCCCAACGGTCGCCTGATCGCCACCTGTGACCTGGGTGGCAGAGGGGCGGGCGAACGGCGCAAGGCCGATCCAACTTTCACCCGTGGCCGCGCATTCATCAGCGACGATCACGGCAAGACCTGGCGGCCGAGCGTGGGATTCAGCATGTGGGCGGCCCGACCTTTCGTGGTCAACGATTCGCTTTACATCCTCGGGGCGGACGGCGATCTGAAGATCCTGCGCAGCGATGACTGGGGCGACACCTGGACGGGCGAATCCAAACTTACCGACGGCGACGTCTGGCACCAGGCTCCGTGCAATGTCTGGTACGCCAACGGCAACGTTTACCTGGTCATGGAACGCAACGTTTACGACGACGTCAAGACCTGGTCTGTCAGCGTGCTGGCGCCCGTGCTGATGCGCGGCAAGGTCGGCGACGATCTGCTGAAGCGCGAAAGCTGGACCTTCGCCAGCGAAATGGCCTTCCGTGATGCGGTGCCGGCACGCAATCTGGATTACTTCGGCGTGCCCTTCTTCGATTTCTATCCGCACGAAAGCTTCTGGACCGCGCCCCGCCGCAACATGGCCCCGCCCGGCTGGCTCGAGACCAACGTCGTGCAGATCACCGATCCCAACCACTACTGGTTCGACCCCACCGGCCACACCTTCCACCTGTTCATGCGGGCCCACACCGGCGGCACCGGCTATGCCGCCATGGTCAAGGTCGTCGAACAACCCGATGGCTCCATGAAGACCGTGCTGGAAACCAATCCCTCGGGTAAAAAAGTCGTTTTTCTTCCACTTCCGGGGGGGCAGATGAAGTTCCACATCCTCTACGATGAGCAGACGAAGCTCTACTGGCTGCTCAGCTCGCAGGCCACCGACAGCATGACCCGCAGCGAAGCTCTTCCACCCGAGCGCTTCAACCTGCCCAACAACGAGCGGCATCGCCTGCAACTGCACTTCTCGAAGAACATGGTCGACTGGTGCTTTGCCGGCATCGTCGCCATCGGCGACTCACCCAAGCAGTCGCGCCACTATGCCAGCATGGTCATCGACGGCGACGACCTGCACATCCTCAGCCGCTCCGGCGATGCACGTTCGCACGACGCCCACAACGGCAACATCCTGACCTTCCATACGGTGAAAAACTTCCGCGACCTGGTGTATTGAACGACGCAGAAGGGGGGCTCCATTGAAAGGCACAACCGGTTTACTGTCCGCCACACTGATGCTGATCGGTGCCGGTTGCGCTGTGGCGGCTGATGGCGATCTCGGGCCCAAGTGCAAAGCCGAACTGGTGCGCGATTCGGTCTTTGATTCCAAGCAGCCGCATCCCGGCGCGCAGAACCCGATGTGCACGCTGAACTGGATCAGCCCCAACGGGCGCATCGGCTGGCTGTCCAGCCCCATCGGCAACGTGATCGGCGATCTGATCGATATCGACACCCGCCAGGTTCTGCCCGCTTCCAGCCCGATCGCCCAGGGACTCGGTGAAGCCAAGTGCGCGTCGCATGCCGGCGACCTGGTCTATGCCGAGCCCGCCTTGCAACATGGCACCGGCGTGCTGTTGCGACCCGATGGACAAGTGGTCGGCCAAATGCGCCTGATCGACCGCGCCCATCCGCAGTTCACGCCCAACGACGACGGCCTGTACTACTGCGTGCGCGGCCAGACCGCCAAGGTCACCCTCGTGTTGCTGACCTTTAAACCACAAAGCGAATTGCGCCTGATCATGCCCCAGAGTGCCGGCCAGATTGCGGTCAGCCGCGACCTGCACGTGATCGCCACCGCGGAGAGCCGCCGCGAAATCTGCATCTGGCGTCCGCCGTTGAAGCAGGTGGTTCGCAAGATCGACTGTTCGTTGCAGCTCATGTGCCTTCGCCTCAGTCCCAAGGGCGATCGTCTGGTGGCGGGCGAAACCAAAGTGGATCCGAGCAAAATCACCCCCCGCGACCCGTCGCAAATGCGACCGCAGCACCTGACACGCAACGGCCAACTGGTCTTGCGCGGCCGCTTCGCTCCCAATGCCATCGCCTTCTACGACACCACCACCGGCCAGCTTGTCTCGGAGTTTGCTCCCGAGGCCGGCGAACTGCTGCAGATCAACACCGACGGCGACGCCGCCCTGTTCCGCGACGGCGACACCTGGGTGATCTATTCCCTGCCCGACGGCAAACCGCTGCGCCACTACATCCTGGACAAAACCGCTGACGATGAGCTTTACAGCGAAGACCTGAGCACCGTCATCATCCGCGACGACACGCACGAAATGGTTTATCGCCTGACCGAAAACCCAGCGGATTAATCACTCTCGGCGGCAGTCTCAGCCAGCGGCGGATAGAAGCGTGAGCCGGCCAGGCGGACTTTGCGGTTGACGGCCGGGCCCTTGGGCATGTGTGGGGCCAGCGCCGCGCCGCACACCGCCACCGCGAGGTTGGCCAGGCAGAACATCCACCAGGTGTTCCACTTCAGATACACCAGCACGCCGCTGACCAGCATCACGGCCACCGTCAGCGGGATCAATCCCTGCCAGGCCAGGCGCATCAGTTGATCGAAGCGGAAGCGCGGCAAGGTCCAGCGCACCCACATCATCACGATCAGCAGTGTGGCCACCTTGCCCACGAACACGTTGAACTTCACCAGCACCACGACAAGCCCCAGCCAGCCGCCGCTGAGCAGGGGCAGGTCGCCGATGAACGGCAGCACGCTCCAGCCGCCCAGGAACAGCACCGCGAAAAACGCGCTGCCGGTGATCATGTGCATGTACTCGCCCAGGAAGAACAAGGCCCACTTCATGGACGAATACTCGGTGTGATATCCGCCCACCAGTTCCGTCTCTGCTTCCGGCAAATCGAACGGCGCGCGATTGCACTCTGCGAGAATGCACGTGAAGAAGATCACCGCCAGCAGTGGATGCTGGAAGATGCCCCAGGCCCCGGCCGATCCGCTCCCAGCCTGCAGGTTGACCATCGTCCCGGCATCGGTGGTCTGGTACGTCAGGATGGCGATCAGCACGCACAGGCCCATGGGGATTTCGTAGCTGACCATCTGGGCGGTGGCGCGGATGCCGCCGAGGAAGGAGTACTTGTTGTTGGAGGCGAACGCGCCCAGCACGACGCCATAGACCGCCAGCGATCCGATGGCCAGGATGTACACCACGCCGATGTTGACCGGCGCTGCCGCGACGCTGACCACGCCCGGAAGGACGAGTTGCGTTCCGCCGATGCTGAGGCCGGGGAACTCGACCACGCCGCCCCAGGGGATGACCGCCCAGCCCATCAGGGCCGGCACAATCACGAACACCGGCGCCAGCAGGAACAGCGCGATATCCGCCCGCGGCGGCGTGTACTCTTCCTTGAAAAACAGTTTGATGCCGTCCGCTAAAGCCTGCCCGAAGCCGGCAAAGCTCCAGCGGTTCATGAAGTTCATGCCCAGCGCCCGCCACAGGTTGTCCTGCCCGAAGCTGAACCCCACGCGGTTGGGACCGATACGGTCCTGGCACCAGGAAGCGATCTTGCGCTCCAGGAAGATCAGGTACGCGCACGCTCCCAGCATCGAGTTGACGATGACCAGGATCACGATGATGCTGACGAAAAGCTGTGCGGAGATCATGGGGGCAGTCGGGTATCGGGGTTCGGGTATCGGGTATCAGGCCGGATGACCGAGACCCGGGGCGCAACGGAGGCCCGCTGGACATAGAATAGCGGGCTTCTGGAACGATTTCATACTGAGTGCCCCATGCCGGAATCCGACCCGACCCCCGAGCCTCGCCTCGCCAAGCCCGAGTCCCGCCCCCCCCAGCAGGACACGATCAAGGAAACGATCGAGTCGATCATCATTGCCTTCGTGCTGGCCTTCGTCTTCCGTGCCTTCGTGGTCGAGGCCTTCGTCATTCCCACCGGCTCCATGGCCCCCACGCTCCTGGGCCAGCACACCCGCCTGCGCTGCCCCGATTGCGGCTACCAGTTCAACCTCGAGGTGCCGCGCACCAACGCCAGCAGCAACTTCGCCATGTGCCCCATGTGCGGCAGCGACATCAGCGCACCGACCGGCGGCGACCGCGCGGCCGGCGACCGCATCCTCGTCCACAAATACCTCTACCGCTTCAGCGAGCCGCGGCGGTGGGACGTGGTCGTCTTCAAAAATCCCCAACGGCTCAACCAGGACGGCTCGCCCGGCCCCACCGCCAGCTACATCAAACGACTCGTCGGCTTGCCCAACGAATCGCTCTACCTGCTCGACGGCAACATCTATGTCTGCCCCCACGACGACCAGGGCCAGCCGATCCCCGACAAGTGGCACATCGCCCGCAAGACTGATCGCCCCCGCGTGCAGCAGGCGGTCTGGCAGCCGATCTATCACAGCGACTACGTGCCCGCCGACCCGCAGATCGAACAGGCCACCCTCCTGCCGCGCAACTGGCAGCAGCCCTGGCAACCGAGCGATCCCGGCCAGTGGGACATGACCCTCGACGGCATGCGCACCTACCACTTCCTCGGCCGGGGCGACGGCGAAATCCGCTTCGGCTTCGACCACTGGCAGAACAACCTGGAGGGTGGCATGTACGCCTACGACCAGTTGCACCCCGAAGGTCTGGCTGACCCCGAGCCGATCGAGGACATTCGCCTGGCCGCTACCGTCATGCCCGATCAGTCCGACCAGCCGCTGCGCATAGAGTTGCGCACCACCGCTCGCCTCGATGCCGGACCCACGACCATCGCCGCGGTCATCGATGGTGACGGCAAAGTCCGCCTGCTGATCGGCGACCCGGCCACCGACGACGTCCAGAGCATTGAGGGCCACACCGTCACCCCCCTGGCCCAGCGCCTGGCGGCCTCGGTCGAGTTCTGGTTCGTGGATCAGGAAGCCAGCATCTGGATCGACGGCCAGCGCGTGCTGCGCAAGCGATTCGACTATCCGCTGGAGGTGCTCAAACAGCGCCCCACGCCCGGCCCCGTGATCTTTCGCCGCAACTGGCCCACCATCACCATCGGCCTCACCGGCGGGGCGGCTAAGCTGGCCCACGTGGAACTGGATCGCGATCTGTTTTATGCGGTGCGCGGCGCCCAGGAGATCGATGCCCGCGGATCGCTCTACCGCCGGGGCGATCGATGGGTCGATCAACGCCTGGACATCGGGCCCGACGAGTTCTTCTGCGTCGGCGACAACGGCCCGCTCAGTCTTGACGGCCGCTTCTGGGACAGCGTTGACCCCTGGATTGCACAACGTAACTTCGATGGCGAGCCGGACTTCGGCCTTGTCCCCCGCGACATGATGATGGGCCGGGCCTTCTTCGTTTACTGGCCCGCGCCGTACCCCTTCCAGAACAAGCAGGTGCGCGTCCTGCCCAACTTCGCCGACATGCGCTTCATCCACTGAGCCGCGACACCCGGGTCTGGAGCAACCGGCGTCAAGGTTTTTCAGTAGTGGGTCGGTTTGAAATGGAAGGCGGTTCTGTAGCGAGCCGGCCCGTGTCGGGCCGGTGCCGGGCTGACACAGTCCAGCTCGCTGCCGGAAATATCGATCTGCTGATTTCACACTGACCCACAACCAGGTTTTGCACGTGACTTGAAGCCGGATCGCCACGCGACCCCGCTTGCCCGGGCCGCCCGCACACACGCTCGCATTTCTCGTCCACCAGCCGGACTTCGGCATGCCGCAGCCACCGCCATGGCGCCATC
Organism: uncultured Phycisphaeraceae bacterium; assembly: GCA_964471555.1. Taxonomy (GTDB): domain Bacteria; phylum Planctomycetota; class Phycisphaerae; order Phycisphaerales; family Phycisphaeraceae; genus JADLFV01. The sequence continues at coordinate 39,984 of CAYYGM010000002.1, read as the reverse complement.
CGAATCGGGTAAAATCTGTGTAAATAGAAAGTTAGACCGACCCCTGCTTTTTGAGCGTTTTCCACATCGACCCCTCGGCTGGGTAGGCTAGCCTGTTCGCCACCTTCAGAATCCTGCCTGCTACTCCCAACTGGAGGGATGTCGGGTTCGTTTTTTTACAAGATGCTGTAAAAAAAAGCCTTACGTTACGTTGTGTGCCCGGGGTGGCCCGTGAAGATGGGGTGTCCTCGTCGGTGTTTTATCCGACATCGTGCCTGCAATCTGATCAGTGGCCGACTGATGCACAAGTTTTCCACAGCATGGTTTGTACTACGGGCAGCGGCGGCGACATGCGATTCGGATGCTCCGTTACCATGAGTCCGGGAGCCGGTTGCAGGGGCGGTTCGGCTCCATGTGGCTCCAACGGCACGGTGGGGCCGAGATGGCCGAGAGCAGCAAACCCAACATCCTTTTCCTGATGATCGATCAGCAGCGTCCCGATTCCATGGGATGCTACGGCAACGCCGCTGCCCAAACGCCCAACCTCGATGCCCTCGCAGCCCAGGGCGTGGTGTTCGACAACTGCTACGTGCAGAACCCGCTGTCCTGCCCTTCGCGCTACAGCTACCTCACCGGCCGCTATCCGCGCTGCCATCGCGTGCGGGCCAACGGGTTTGCACCCCGTGCCGGCGAGACGAGCTTCGGACATCAACTGTCACGGGCCGGCTACCACACGGCCACGATCGGCAAGATGCACCTGACGCCGCGGCAGGACAACTTCGGATTCCACGGCCGCATCATCGCCGAAGCCAGGTTCGACCAGTTCTGCCCCGGGGCGAGCATACATCCGTGAAGTTGCGAGTGCGTCATGCAGCGTTCGCGGCTGACCAAGCTGCGGCCGAGCGAGGCAAGGCGGGAGCGTCCTTGGCCATCACCCCCGGTCGTGGCCGCGGTCGCCGACGTTGGCTGGCCCCGATGCGTCAGACTGGGCGTGGTTTGCTGTCGGGATTGACGTTGTCACGTTATTTGCGATTGCTGGACCGCACCGCCCGCCTGCTGCGACCGGGCAAACATCGACTCAAACGTTCGGATCGCCGCCCGATCGACTGGCGTGGGCGCGTCAGCCCCGCGCTGCTGGTGCAGCGGGTGCAGTTGTTATTCGAAGAAACGGCCGGCCTTGTTGCCTTTCCGGCCGTGGCGGGATTGCCGTCGGGCTGAAGTCGGACTATTTGCAGCTGCCTCCGCCGCGGACGGCGCGGGTCCGGCATCTGGTATCATGCCCGCATGGCTGAAGCACACAAAGAAGTTTTTCGTCACGTCATTGCCGCCCTGGTGACCAACGAGCCGGGCGTGTTGGCCCAGGTGGCGGGGATGTTCGCGGCCCGCGGGTTCAACATCGACTCGCTGGTGGTGGGGCGGACCGAGAATCCCGAACTCTCGCGCATGACCATCGTCACCAGCGGCGACGATGCGGTGCTCGAGCAGGTGCGCAAGCAATTGCAGAAGCTGGTGCCGGTGGTCAAGGTGGTCGATTACAAAGACTCGCCTTATGTCGAGCGCGACCTGATGCTGGTGCAGGTTTCGACCCGCACCGAGGCCGGCCCGGCGGACAAGCGCGAGGAGATTATCACCTTGGCGAACCTGTTCCGGGCCAAGGTGGTGGATGTGGCGGTCGATCAGTTGATGATCGAGCTGGCCGGGACCGAGGACAAGCTCGAAGCATTCGTTGACCTGGTGTCGCCTTACGGCATCGTGGAGCTGGCCCGCACGGGCGTGATCGCCATGCCCCGCGGCAACCCCACCGGCCGGGCTGCCAAGCGCCAGCGGGCGGCCGCCTCCAGTGCAGCGGACACCGGGCCCACGGTTGATCCGGGCGATCTGCCTCCGGGGTAACAAACTTTCACCCAATTGATGCTTCTCTTGCGCCGCCCCCGGCTTTATACTTTCAGGCTGGGCCTGTCAAAACGATTTGTTCCCAGCGGGGGGCGCTTGGGGAAGTTGCATGAGGCGAAAGACACCATCTGCACGTCAGACCAATCTTGTGGTTCGCGCATTGGCCAGTGATGCACAACGATGGATTGCGGGTTTGATCCTGACGGCCGCGGCGGGTGCGGCTCTTGGCGACCCGGTGCCGTTCGAGCAACAGGCCGTCGACGGCCGCCACGCCGGCACGTTCATTTTTCCGCATCTGCTCGAGCAGTCGGGTTACGTCCGTTACGCGGTCAACGACTTTGACCAGATCATCCGCGATGTGGATCTCGGCGGGATTGACGACGGCTCGGACGCGGTGCCGATCTTCAGCTTCCCCGAGGGTACGGCCGGGGCCGGCGTGGACGCAGCCGACGAGTTCGTTTACGCGCGGGTTTATCCGGTCTCGGGCGTGTCCTCGGGCGATCTCGTGGCGGACAACTTCGACCATACGGACTCGGCCACGCTTTCGCTCGATCGCAGCGGGCAAGGCACCATCGAAGCCAAGGTCGCTGCCGGCCCCAATGGCATCTACAACGTCCTGTCGCTGCACATCAATCCCGGGACGTTTACTTTCGAGCTGGTCGATCGGACTTACCGCGCGATCGATGACGTCAACGGCGTGGAGATCATTCCCCTGGATGAGCAGACGGTCGGCACTTTCACCGCATTCGGACAACAGCCCGGGGCGATCGACAAGCAATATGCGCCGGACGGCCAGTCGGCTGTGATCACCTGGGCCCAGGTCGCCGGCGCGTCAACCACGCTCTCGAGGGTTGCGACGATCGATCCTGTCACGGGCGCGATTCAACTCAGCCCGCTTTCGACCGCCAGCAACACCGGCGGCAACCCCGCGCTGGCTGTGGGGGGGCACACGGTCGCCATCGTTGATGCCGACAGCACCTTCCAGCAGGGGCGGGTCGGGTTCTGTTCCTACGATCAAACCGGCGTCAACCTTGGTGGCGCGGTCTATGCGCCGCTGGACCCGGGCGCGTCCGAGAGCTACCCCGGGCTGGCGGTGGACCGCTGCTCGTCTTACGGGTCGAACGTGGACACGTTCCTGTGCACCTGGGACCGGGACGACCCGACACCCGACGATCCCGGCGTCTCCCCGGGCGACTACAGCCTGCTCGAAACCCAGGTCGCTCAGCAATTCAACGAGTTCGGCCGGGCGGTCTCCGGCCGCTGCACCATCGCCGACACCAGCCGGCACGAATTCACGCTGCCGACGTTGAGTTGCGACGCCGAGTCGGGCAACGCACTCTTCGGCGCCACCGGCTTCGACTACGCCGGCGGCGGTTTCGATGCGGTCACCAGCACGTTCAACATCCGCAACGACATTCTCGCCGAACTGGACAACGAGCCAACGCTCGTCATCCTCAGCGAAAACTGCCCCACGCCGATCACCGATGCGACGGCCGTCTTCGACAACACGCAGATCACCGGTGACTGCGACCTGACCATCGACCAGATGCCGGGCCAGAGCGATAACTACGGCTTCAAGTGCGACTGGACCGGGGATGCGACCTATTCGTTCACGCTCTCGGCCCTGACCGACGGGGAAAAGGCACTGTTCGATCCAGCCACGCACGACATCTACTTCGCCTACGACATCCAGTTCGACCAGACGGCGGTCGATGCCGACGCCAAGGTCCGCATGACGTTCCAGCGGTTTGACGCGCTGGGCCAGGTGGTAGCCGAGGATTCGCAGACCGTGCACGCAAACCAGTTGCAGACAATCTTGAGCCACAAGACGATCCTGTTGTCCGAAGAGCTTCAGGAGGCAATTTCCTATCACCCGGACGGAAGCGTGGACTACCTGGTGACGTGGGAGTTTCTCGCTGAGAGCGACCCGACCGTCTGGATCGACAACCTGAGCATCTGGGTCGAGCCGGTCCCCGAGCCGGGCACGGGCTGGTTGCTGATATGTGCGGCGGCAATGCTGCGTCGTCGAGGCGGATGAATATCGCTCCAGCCTGCCTGACTCAGCGGGCCGCCTGGCGGGTTATACCGCGGACATCTGGGACGATCAATGGACGATGGGCCTGTTCCACGATAGCAGTGACGATAACCAGTTGTCCCCGCCCCCGGGCATCCGCAGCAGCCCGTGGATTCGTTACAAACCGCAGCAGCAGACACGCCAACCGGGTGTCGGCCGGGCCGGGCTGGACCAAAGTCGATAGACGTTCGAATTCAAAACCCGATACACTTTCGCCTGTATGAATGGTTGCCTGGTTGATGGGTCCACTGGATTCTGCCGATAATCGAAGCACCAAGAAAGTACTTTTCCGTTATGGCAAAATCATCCAAACGCACGGCCGGACCCGCATCCAATAATAAACTCACCCTTGCCCACGTCACCCACGAGGCGGTGGACAAGATCGGCGGCATCGGCACCGTGCTGGAAGGCATGATCGCTTCGCCGATCTACCAGCAGCGCGTCGGCCGCAGCATTCTCATCGGGCCCACCGCCGCCCACCTGCACCCCGACCCCAAGCACCGGCTCGGCCAGGAGGGCCAGGTGCTCTACTCCACCATCGACCAGATCGACGAGGCCAACCTGGCCGGACGCTTCCGCCCCATCGAGTGGGCCTTCAACGTCAGCATCGTCTACGGCAAGCGCACCTTCAAGCCGCCCGGTGAAGATCGCGTCGGTGAAGCGGAGGTGCTGCTGATCGATGTCTTCCGGGCCAACCCCGATCGGCTGAACATCTTCAAGCTGCGCCTGTGGCAGACCTTCGGGCTTGATTCGTCCAAGTACGAAAGCGCCTGGGACTACGAAGAGTACGTCCGCCTGGCGGAACCCGCCTTCTATGCCCTGCGCGCGCTGCTTTCTGATGACGAACTGCCCTGCGTGCTGTTCGCGCATGAATTCATGGGCATGCCCGCAGCGCTGGCCGCCATCATCGACGGCGGCGACGACTTCCGCACCGTCTTCCACGCTCACGAGTGCGCCACCGCACGACGCATCGTCGAGGACCACGGCGGCCACGACACCATGTTCTACAACGTCCTGGCCCGGGCCCAGGAAGAAGAAAAGTTCGTCGATGCAGTCTTCGGCGATCAGTCGCACCTGCTGCGCCACGCCCTGATCAGCCGGGCCCATCTCTGCGACGGCATCATTGCCGTGGGCGACTACACCCGACAGGAGATGGCCTTCCTTTCGCCCAAGTTCCGCAAGCATCCCATCGACCTGGTTTACAACGGCGTGCCCTCCATGAAGGTCACCCCCGCAAGCAAGAAAGCCAGCCGGGATATGTTGCTGGACTATTCCAACACGCTGCTGGGCTACAAGCCCGACTGGCTGCTGACGCACGTGACGCGCCCGGTCATCAGCAAGGCCATGTGGCGCGACATGAAGCTCTGCCACGAGTTGGACGCCCGTTTTGCCCAGCGCGGCGAAACCGCGGTGCTCTACATCCTCACCAGCGGCGGCGGCGTGCGCCGGCCTACCGACGTGCTGCAGATGGAAAGCCAGTACGGCTGGCCGCGCCAGCATCGCTACGGTTACCCTGACCTGGTGGGACCGGAGGAAGACCTCTGGCGCATGATCGAGCCGTTCAATGCCGGACACAAGAACGTGCAGGTGGTGCTGGTCAACCAGTTCGGCTGGTCGCGCACCACCATCGGCAAGCGCCTGCCCGCCAAAATGGACATCGCCGACTTCCGCCGCGCCACCGATGTGGAACTGGGCATGGCCATCTACGAACCGTTCGGCATCAGCCCGCTGGAGCCGCTGGCCGCCGGCGCGGTCTGCGTGATCAGCAACGTCTGCGGCTGCGAAGGTTTCGTCCAGCACGTCACCAGCGGCGCCGGCACGCCCAACGTGTTGACCGCCGACTACACCAACGTGCCCAACGACATGCCCATCGATCAGCTCAAGCAGATCGGTCACGACCAGCGCGACGCGGTGGAGAACGTCGAGTCCGCCCGCCTGGCTGACGAACTGCTCGCCCGCCTGCCTGCCGACGAAAAGGCCCGCGGCGAACTGATCCGTGAAGGCCAGAAGCTGGTCGCCCGCATGGGCTGGGATCAGGTGATCGACGAAGGTTTGCTGCCTATGCTGACACGAATCGTCAACGGCCGTGCGTGACATCGACTCTCCCAGGTCGGAGCGCCGCCATTCATCAGCCACGCCCGCCAATCTGGCCCTGGTTGCTGCTCGGCGCGGTGACCATCGTGTGTCTGGGCTCCTGGCTGCCGTTCTACGCTGACTTCGAATCGCCCAATCCCGATTTCTTCGGCTACGAAGAAATGGCCCGGGCGATCTATCACCTGCAGGTGCCGCCTGCGTTCAAGCGCATGCCCGTCTATCCCCTGGCCATGGGCGCACTGGCCGTCGTACTGCCCACCGCCCATCCTTATCTGCACGCGGGGTTGATTCTCAACCTGATGCTCTCGGTCGCCAGTTTGTGGATGCTTTTTCTGCTGGCCCGCCACTGGCTCGCCAATGCCGCGCCGGCTGTTGTTGTGCTGTTCGCCGCCGCGCCGGTGTTTTCACTGATGGCCGGCCAGCCGCTGCTGGAGCCGATGCTCGGATTCCTCGTGCTGCTGACTTTTTATCTGCTGGCCCGACAATCCAACTTCGCTTACCTCGCCGCCATGCTCGCCTCCATGACCCGCTATGAGGCGGCTGTGCTGATCCCCATCGTCTGGGCGGTGGCGCTGCATCGTCAGCCCCGAACCTGGTGGGTGCACAGCCTCAACGCCTTCGCCGCCGCACTGCCCCTGCTGCTGTGGTTGGTGCTGTGCGTGTTCAACCCGGCGGCTCCCGAAGGCCGGGCGTATCTGGAGGAAATGTCCGCCATGAACTGGAGCCTGGGCTGGCGCAACATCTGGCTCATGCTCGAACCGTTTCCGTATGCCCGCCCGATCGAATGGATCCCGCTGCTGCTGGCGGCCGCGCTCGGGTTGATCGTTTCGCTGCGGCGCGATCCCCGCCTCTCGCTGGCGATCCTCAGCTACTTCCTTTTCTACACCGCGGTGCATGTGGCGTTCAACGTGTACATCGACCGCTACGCTTACCCCGTCCTGTTCGTCGTGCCGCTGTATGCCGCCCTCGGCCTCGACTGGTTGCTGCGATTCGTATGGCAGCGCTTGTCAACGCGACGCCGACTGCGCACAACAGCATGTCTGCTCGCAGGCGTTCCGGCCCTGGCGTGGATGATCAACGGCATCGCAGACTTCAGCCACCTGCGCCTGGCGTCCTGGCAGCACCCCGGGGCGTATCTGCTGCCGGCTTTCGCTATGATCGCCGCGATGGGCGTGATCGGCTGGCGCCTCGCGGCCGACAGGCTGACCCGTCTGACGCTTGCGTTGCTGCTGGCTTCGGGGCTGACCATTCCCGCCCTCAGCGCCGCCGCATACCGTGCCCGTGAGCAGGGGTACTATCGTTACGAGAACATTCAGTACCACATCGCCACGCGCTGGTTGCTCGATCATCTGCCGCCCGGCGAGCAGGCTGCCACCATCAAGGCCCATCTCTACGATTACTGGACCGACGGCCGGTTGGCTGATTCCGTGGTCGATCTGTCAACCTTCACCGCCCGCACGCCCGAGCAGTTCGTCGATGAGCTGCGTCAGCGGCACATCAACTTCGTCGTTGCCGCCACCTATCTGCGTCTGCCCGACGATCCCCACGCGCCCGATTACCCGCACATCGCCCGCTGGTATCACCTGACCCGCACCGATCTGCTCGAACCGTTCCGCGACGGCAAGGCCGTGGCCTCGTTCGAGAAAGTCGCCGAGCTGCCCGTGCCTCCCGACCTGATCATCCCCGTCGACCCCGTGTGCATCTATCGTCTGGTCGGGGAGTAGGGAGTAGGGAGTAGGCAGTAGGCAGTAGGCAGTAGGGATTGAACTTTTCCTGTCCATAGCCGGCGACCTACGCGTCGCCGGGTGTTCCGGGTGTTCGCCCGGCGAGACGTAGCTCGCCGGCTATTTTGCTCCTCACCCTACTGCCTACTGCCTACTGCCTACTCCCTACAATATCCCCCATGTCCCGCCGCGTGCGCATCTCGCTGACCACCAAGTGCCAGTTGCTGTTCGGCGCGGCGGTGATCCTGATCCTCAGCGCCGCGTTGGCGATCGTCTGGCATCGCATGGAGACGCTGGTGCAGCGCGGGCCGCAGAAGCGGGCGGAGGATTTCGCCGCGGCCTGGCTCAGCGATCAGATCCAACTGGGCGGTTCGCTGCGCCCCAGCGAGCAGGTGGGTGAGCCGCCGACGGAAACCGAACTGGTCCTGTCGCTGATCGATGCAGCCGACTTCGATCGCCTGGCCATGCAGGACACGTTCCTGCGTGATGCGATCAGCCGCTTTGAGCATCGCCAGGATGCCCGCGATTACTTTCAGCCGGTCAACGATCCAGCCGCGGGAACTTACTATCGTTACGCCCGCGCCATCCGCCAGCGCGATCTGGACGCACTGGCCAACCGCGCTTCAGCCACCATCGCCACCACCGCGCTGCCCGACCCGCTGCGCATGGTGCTGCTGATTCATCTGCGCGATCGTGAGGCCCGCACGCAGCGGTTGCTCAACGGCATCTACATCGTGGCGGGCGGCGTGTTCGCGGGATTGCTGGCCCTGACCGTGTTCTGGTACATCACCACGCGGCTGGTCTTGCAGCCGGTGCATCTGCTGTCGGATTATGCCGCCAAGGTCAGCGAGGGCGATCTGAACCTGCGGGCCGAGGTCAACACCGGCGACGAGTTCGAAGACCTGGCCGGCATGTTCAACGCCATGCTGGAGACGCTCAAGCACAACGCCGACCAGTTGCGCTCGATCAACAAGAGCCTGGACCTGAAGATCAACGAACTGGCCCGGGCCAACGTTTCGCTCTTTGAAGCCGACAAGATGAAGGGCGAGTTTCTGGCCAACGTTTCGCACGAGCTGCGCACGCCGCTCAACAGCATCATCGGCTTCGCCGAGGTCTTGCAGGAGACGCTGACCAATCCCGGCTCGGCGGCCTCGCCGCTTCCGGGGGCCGACGAGAAGCGCAAGCGTTACGCCCAGAACATCATCACCTCCAGCCGCCTGCTGCTGGACCTGATCACCGACCTGCTGGACCTGGCCAAGATCGAAGCCGGGCGCATGGAGGTGCACGTCGATCGCCTGAGCCTGGCGGACACCTGCGAAGGCCTGGTCAACTTCATTCGTCCGCAGGCCGAGAAGAAGCCGGTGACGCTGAAGCTGAAGGTTGAGCCGAATCTGCCCATGGTGAGCACCGATGCCATGAAGCTGCAGCAGATTGTGTTCAACTTCTTGTCCAACGCGGTCAAGTTCACGCCGCCGGGCGGCACGGTGACGCTGGCAGCCTCCGCGGTGGACGAGCGCCGCGTGCGCCTGAGCGTCAGCGACACCGGCCCCGGCATCCCCGAGCAGGATCAGAAGCGCATCTTCGACAAGTTCGTGCAGCTCGACCCCTCCGTCACCCGCGAACAGGCCGGCACCGGCCTCGGCCTGACCATCTGCAAGGAACTGGCCCCCCTGCTGCACGGCACCATCGACCTCAACAGTGTCCCCGGCAGCGGCGCCACATTCAGCTTCACCTTCCCGGTGCAGTTCGAGGAAAAGACCGACCCGTTGATGCCGGAGGAGTCGGGCAGCAGGGAATAGGCAGTAGGGAAATGAAGAAACCTCTCATGCAAAGTAGCCGGCGACCTACGCGTCGCCGGGCGAACGTTACTGTGCCTTCGTTACTTCAGCACCTGCGCCAAGTGTGCTGATGAAAGCACAACCACAACCGCCCGGCGAGACGTAGCTCGCCGGCTATTTTTCACCCTACTCCCTACTGCCTGCTCCCTAATCCCTGCCCCTAATGCGGCACTTCCTTGACCGCGTTGCGGTTCCAGGCGGGGACTTTGATGGTGATGGGGCCTTCGCTTTCGATCCTGGTCTGACAGCTCAGCCGGCTGTTGCGCTGCAGGCCCGGGGCTTCTTCCACGCGATCCAGTTCGTCGTCCTGCGGCTCGGAGCAGACGTCTTCGCCGGCTTCCACGTACACGTGACAGGTCGAACAGGCACAGACGCCGCCGCAGGTGTGCTCGATGGAGATGCCGTTCTCCATGGCCACCTCCAGAATGTTCTGGCCCACGGCCGCCATCACCTCGACCTCGGTCTTGTCCTTGTCCAGACCCAGCGAGGCGGGATCTTCAAGGATAAATCGCACGGGCACCGTGCGGGGCCCGACTACTTTGGAGACTTTCATATGCATGGCAAGGTCATTCTAGGCTGCCCCCGGAAGTTTGTCAGGTGCGGCGCAGCCATGTGTGCGGGCGATCCCAGAATGCATCATCGCGCCCACCGTAGTAGGTGGACAACGCTGCATCCATCACCGCCGAGGTTCGCAGACCTGACACACCGGTGCTGGGACAGGTGCCCTTGCCGCGCAACTGATCCACGATGGTCGCCACCAGTGGTTGATGCACGTGCGGCGGATTGGGCAGATCGAAGGCCTCGGTGTCATCGCCGTGCATCAGGACCACCGGCTCATTGCCGAAGCAACTGCATTCGATGCGACCAGCCCGGCCGCGAATGCAAAGATGGTCGCGCTTCCTGTCTGCGGCGAAGTTCCATTGCGCCGTCGCTGCCACGCCGGCAATCTTAAAGCGCATCTCCACGCGGTCTTCCACGTCGTAAGCTCCGGCCGCGTTGGTCGCCCGACCGCTGACCTGTTGCAGCGGACCCAGCAGGTGATCGAGCAGATCCAGCAGGTGCGAGCCGAGGTCGAGAAACAATCCCCCGCCGGAGTGCGCTGCATCGAGGCGCCAGAACGCCGCGGGATCGCTGTGCTTCAGCGGCGCGTGGTATTGATATTCCAACCCGGTCAGCGGTCCGATCGCGCCGTCATCGAGCAACTGCTTGACCTTCACGAAGCGCGGCAGCGTTCGCCGGTAGTACGCCACGAACAGCGGCAGCCTCGCCTGCGCGAACGCTTCGACCATGACCCGGCACTCGGCGGCGCTGCGGGCCATGGGCTTTTCGACATAGCACGGCTTGCCCGCGCGGGCGGCGCGCAAGGCATACTCGCAGTGACTGCCCGGCGGCGTGGCGACGTACACGATGTCCACGTCCTCGGCGTGCAGGATCGCATCGGCGTCGCTGGTCCAGCGCGGCACGTGATGGCGGCGGGCGAAATCCTCCGCCAGCGCGGCATCGCGGCGCATCACAGCCGCCAGGGTGCTGTGCTCGGTTTTGTAGAAAGCGGGGCCGCTCTTGATTTCACACACGTCGCCGCAGCCGATGATGCCCCAGCGGATAGTCATCGCAGGTCACCTGGTCGGATCAGGACGATAGATGCGCGTGTTCAACGCCCAGACTTTTTCGGTGAAGTTGCCGCCCAGTTCGCCCTCGGCGACCGGCGTGTTGCGGTCCGCGGCCGCCAAGGCCATGTGCAGCTTGGCGTCGATGTTGTCCACGTGATTGATGAAGATCGCCTCCGGCGTGGCGGGAATCTTCAACGCGCCGAACTCCAACTCGCCATGATGCGACAGGATCAGATGCTCCAGCGTCATCAGAATCGCAGGCGGAATCACCACCGGCGGGTCCATCTCCGCGCAGGCCCGGGCCTTGTCGTTCAGCCACACCAGCCCGCGTGCCACGTGCCCCACCAGTTGCCCGTCATCGCTGTAGGCAAAGCCCGTCTCCCAGGTCAACTCCGCGGTCTTGCCCAGGTCGTGCAGGAACAGCCCGAAGCGCACCAGGTCGCCGCTGAGTTGCGGATACAGCGGAAGCAAAGCGTCGCCGATTCGCATCAGTTGCAGCGTGTGCTCCAGCAGTCCGCCGAGGTACGCATGATGCAGGCTCGATGCGGCCGGAGCGCGGCAGAGCTGCTCCATCAGGTGACCGTCTTCCAGATAACGATCGCGCAGCGCCGCAATGGCGGGGTGCTCGATCTGCTGCAACCGGCGAAGCAGCTCCGCGAACATCTCATCCACGTTGTACGGCGTGCTGGGCAGCAGGTCGGCCAATTCATCGTTCGACGGCTCGTAGGCACGGATCTCCTGGATGATGACCTGGATCTCGCCCTGATAAGGCTGCGACTGACCCGCGATCCACACGAACCCGTCGGTCGGCAGCCCGCGGAAGATTTCCTCCGAGATATTCCACATTCTTCCGGGGGTGCGGCCGGTCTTGTCCGCCAGCAGGCACTTGAGGTAGGGCTTGCCGTTCTTGGTCTGCCCGAGCTGACAGTTCTGCACGGCATACACGCCGTCAACGTACTGCGAGGGCTTCAGATCACGGATGTAAGTGCGCGTGGTGGGCAAGAGAAACCTTTCTGAACCAGGGTCGGCGACCCCGGGCGTTTACGTCACGATGTCATCAGCGAACTTGCGGCGAAACTCATCGAGGTCCGCCACGCCCGGCGGCAGCGTCGCCTCCTCGATCAGCAGAATCGGGATGCCGTCGCGGATCGGATAGCGCAGCCCCGCCCCCTCGGGCTTGGCCGCCACCAGCCAGTCACCTTCCTGCCGCAGCTTCGAGCGAGTCAGAGGACAGACCAGAATCGCCAGCAGTTCCGGATCGATCACCATGCCCCGGATTGTATCTAACTCCAGATACGATCGCAGATTTCGCAAATATTGTGCCGTAATGGGCCCCGCCGCCGCACCATTGGCATCACCACCCCCGGCTTCATCTACATAGCGCCGCGGCTCTGCCGCGCTACTCCGCGTCCTTCTGATCCACCCGCTCAATTTCCGCCCCCAGCGCCCGCAGACTAAGCTCCATCCGCTCGTACCCGCGGTCCAGGTGATACACACGGTTGACCACCGTTCGCCCTCGGGCCGCCAATCCCGCCAGCACCAGTGCCGCGCTGGCTCGCAGGTCCGATGCCATCACCGGCGCGCCCACCAGTTGCTTCTGGCCGCACACCATCACCGACGCGCCCGTGCGAATCAGCTCCGCGCCCATGCGCGTTAGTTCCGCCACGTGCAGGAAGCGATCGGGATAGATCTTCTCGGTGATGAGGCTGTTGCCTTCCGCCATCGCCAGCAGGGCCATGAACTGGGCCTGCAGATCGGTGGGGAACCCCGGGTGCGGCTGCGTCACGATCTGGGCAGGGTGCAGCCCGTCGATTCGCCGCACGCGCACATCATCGCGCAGCGGTGGGGCGATGCCGTTCTTTGAGTTGCTCAACGATTCGACCGTCACGCCGATCTGCCGCAGGCAATCCAGGGCCGCGGTCAGCGAAGCGGTGGGGAAATTCTCCAGCGTCACTTCGCCCCCGGTGATTGCCGATGCGATCGCATACGTGCCCGCCTCGATGCGATCCGGAATCACCTGGTGACCATCCGCCGGCGTGCCGCCCAACTCTTCAACGCCTTCGATCGTAATCCGCGGCGTCCCCGCTCCGCTGATGCGGGCTCCCATGCTGTTGAGCATCACCGCCAGGTCTTCGACCTCCGGCTCACAGGCGGCGCTTTCAATGATCGTCGTTCCCTTCGCCAGCACCGCTGCGCACATCACGTTGTCGGTCCCCAGCACCGTCGATCCATTGGGCCCGCCCAGAAACACATGAGCGCCCTTCAGTTTGCCTCTTGCCGTGATGTACCCGTTTTCCAGGTGAATTTCCGCCCCCAACGCCCGCAACCCGCGCAGGTGCAGGTCCACCGGGCGATCACCGATCGCGCAGCCGCCCGGCATCGACACCTTCGCCTGCCCCCGCCGCGCCAGCATCGGCCCCAGCACGCAGATCCCCGCCCGCATGGTGCGCACGATGTCATACGCCGCCACGCACTGCGATTCATCGTTCACCTTCAGCGTCAACCGCCGCGATGCCGCATCATGCTCCGCGCTGCACCCCAGCGTTGCCAGCAGCCCCACCAGGTTGCGGATATCCGAAAGTTGCGGCACGTCACGCAGCACCACCGGCTCATCCGTCAGCAACGCCGCCGCCATCAGCGGCAACGCCGCGTTCTTCGAGCCATGCACGCGGAATGTCCCGCGCAGTGGTTTGCCGCCTTGAATGACGAATGAATCCATGGGTTCGGGTATCGGGGTTCGGGTGTCGGGTATCGGGTTTCAAACCCGCTTGCGGACGCGAAACAGTACACTGACGTTCATGGTACAACGTGCGCCGTCGTCCTTCTCTGTTGCTATCGGCCAACCCTGACCCGATACCCGAATCCCGACACCCGATACCCGACAACCACCCATGGACCTGACCACCCTCATCCGCGACATCCCCGACTTCCCCAAGCCCGGCATCGTCTTCAAGGACATCACGCCCCTGCTGCGCGATCCTGCCGGCCTGGCCATGGCGGTCGAACTGATGGCCTCGCCCTTCCGCGGCAAAGGCGTGCAACTGGTCTGCGGCGCTGAATCCCGCGGCTTCATCTTCGGCACCGCCATCGCCCAGGCCCTCTCCGCCGGGTTCATCCCCATTCGCAAACCCAAGAAACTCCCCGCCGAACGACTCGCCGTCACCTACGACCTCGAGTACGGCACCGACACCCTCGAAGTCCACCGCGATGCCGTCTCCACCGGCCAGAAAGTCCTCATGGTCGATGACCTGCTGGCCACCGGCGGAACCATGAAAGCCTGCTGCGACCTGATCGACCGCATGGGCGGCAACATCGTCGGTGTCACCGTCCTGATCGAACTGGCCTTCCTCAACGGCCGCAAACGCCTCACCCCTTACGACAACGTCCACGCTGTCCTGCAATACTGATCTGGTTACGGATTTTTGGATTGAAGATTTCTTGATTTGTTGAATTCCCCAAGCCCGCCCCCATGCCCGCCGATGCGAGTCCGCGAGCTTCAGCGGGATCCCTCAACCATGTCCACTGAAAATCAAAAATCCAAAATCCACAACCCTCTGACCACCTACTGGCAGCGCTCCCAGCGCCCCCTCCAGTCCCTGCTGTTCCTCCTGCCCCTGATCGTCTGCTACGAGGTCGCCAGCGTCCTGACCGCCGTGCCCGGCGAACCGCGACTGCCCAAGATCGTCGCCGAATCCTGGCTCGGCGACTTCTTCATGCAGTTCGGCGTCACCGGCACCTACCTGCCGCCCATCATCGTGCTGGTCGTGCTGCTCAGCATGCACTTCACCCACCGCGATCGCTTCGAGATCGAGCCCCGGCTCTACGGCTTCATGGCCCTCGAATCAATCGCCATGGCCATCCCCCTGTTCGTCTTCATGCTCGTGCTCTTCCGCGATCCCGCCCTCCAGCAGGCCGCCGCCAAATTCACCGCCCTGGCTACGGATACAGCTTCTTCCACTTCCACTTCCGGGGGCGGGGCTACTTCCGGGGGCCGCTGGTACACCGGACTCGTCCATGCCCTCGGGGCCGGCATTTACGAAGAGATGCTCTTTCGCCTGATCGCCATCTCCATGCTGCATCTGTTATTGGTGGACGTCTTAGCCATCCCCGAGCACATCGGCGCCACCGCGGCCGTGGTGTTATCCGCCGTCGCCTTTGCGATGTATCACTTCCCCTCGCTGCACGAGATCGACATCAGCCGCTTCCTGTTCTACAGCATCGCCGGCATCTACTTCGCCGCCGTATTTGTGTTGCGCGGCTTCGGCATCGTCGCCGCCACCCACGCCGCCTACGACGTATTAGTGATCTTCTTCGAGCGCCTCACCCACTCCTGACCGAACCCGTCGCCCCCGCCCCCTTGGGCGAGCCCGCTTGAGCGGGCGGGCGAAGTCTCGCGGAGCCCGCCAAGAGCGCGGAGCAAGGCAGCCGCGGATAACCGCAGATAAACACAGATACTCTTGATCGAAGCGTCCTTCCCCCATTTAGCCCCGCGTGAATACACGCGGGGCCTCCCCCTGCCGGTCGCCCCCGGCGACACGTAGGTCGCCGGCTACTGCAACAGGCATTCCGCGCCTCTCAATGCTTTCCCCCCCAGAAAAAAATAGCTGGCGAGCTACGCCTCGCCGGGCTCCCTTTTCTTGTGCGCACCAACCATCAACAAACTGCCTGCACCCAGCAACACCAGCCCACCGGGTTCGGGCACATTGATCCCAGCCCAATCAATCGCCTGATCAAACGTCATGTCCAAGGCGGCGCCGAAGCCCCAGTTGTCACCCAGAATTTGCAGGTCAGCCAGATCAACTACGCTGTCGCCGGTGAAGTCGGCCAGGCTCCAGTCGGCCACGGTGGATTGCCAGTTGTCGCCCAGGATCTGCAGGTCCGCCAGGTTGACCTGTCCATCGCCATTGGCGTCGCCGGCGTGAAACGCGGCAAAGGACACGTTGTCAATCAGGACTGTTGAACTGACTTCCGTGAAAGGATCAAGACGAAAAGCCAATTCATGTGCGCCTGCGGCAAGCAGGCCGTTGAGATCAATCTGGTAGGTGTCCAAGCCATCCGCCGCGAACCGTTCATCCACCGTGCCCAGCAATTCGCCGTCAAGAAATACCGACAGCACGCCCTCGGCGCCCGCTTCGCTGGTGAAATCCAGATCAAACATCAGCCACTGCGCCGAAGCATCCAGTTGCACCAGTTGTGAAATCCACGCAGGCGAACCGGTCTGCATTTCGAGGGCGCCGTTGTTGGTGTTGGTGGCGCCGGTCGATGAGATCACCGCCAGTGCATTCCACACGACATCGCCGACCAAGAAGATGTTGTTAGTTGATTCCCGGCCCGTCAGGATGTGCCGCACCTTGGCGTCCCACACGTCCCACATGTTGCCCGTAAGGAACTCCGAATCGGCATTACCCGAGCCGTCGATGTAGAGGGCAATGCCATCCAGATCGGAGCGCGCCGCCGTCAGGTCAAGGACCTCGTCCATATATTGTCCGCGGTCGTTGGCGTCATCAATGCCGACGCCCAGGATCGTTTCCACCCCGGTCGAGGTGGTCGCGGCGATGGCGGCGTCAAGCCATTGCCGATAACCGTCCAGGTCAACCCCGTTGCCCGGAAGCATGAATCCTTGATGGTTTTCGTCCTCGGCCAGCTTGGTGTATGAGTCAAAGATGAATTGATCCACCGCTCCGCTGGCGGCAATGGTTTGCAGAGCATTTGTCGTCAAGTGCCAGTTGTCGCCCGAGGTTGCAATGCCGCTGGCGTTAGAGGCAGCGACGTTGGGGAGGTAGAGCAGCACTTGTTTGTCTGTTTGAATCGTATTCAAGAAATCGGCAAATTCTTCAAGCCGATCCGGCGTGGCGTCCCCGAGCGGCTCAACGTCAATCACCAACCCGTCCAGATCGTAATCGCGGACCCAGTTGGAGATCGTGTTCGCGACCAGAGCCTTTTCCGAGGCGTGGTTGCTGTTCATCAGGCTGTCGGTGCTGGTGCCGTCAGGTCCACCCGTGTAATCGTTCATCCACCCATAGACATTGATGCTGCGACTTGAGGCATGTGCCGCATCCACGAATTGAGCCACCGCGGTGGCGTTCAACTGATTGATCAGTGTCCCATCGCTGCCGAACTGACCCATATTGAGATAGACGCTTTCGATGCCGTGGGCACGAAGCTCGTCGAGGATGCTGTTGGTGTTGCTTGGATAGGTGGTGTAAGCAAAATCCAGGAATATCCCCGAGTTGGGAATGGTTTGCTTCGCCGTGTAGTTTTCCACTTTCGTCAGCGAGTCGTAAGCCGCTGATCCCCAGTTGTCGATATGAACCCTGCCCGGGTTACTATCGAAGGTAAGGGTCAGATACATCTGATCGGGGCCCCCATTGCCGGTCCACTGGTTAAAATCATTGATCAGATAACGGGTCCATCCATTCGAGAGCGTTTGCGCGGAATATCCGCCCGGGGCAATGGCGCGACGCTGGCCGCTGTTGACGCCTGGTGCGTACCAATCCAGTTCAAGGCCGAGTTCGGGGTTCACGCCATTTGCGGTATAGACGTCAACCACCAGACCTGTTTGTTGATCCGAATCGAATCCGTGTCCATTGTGATAGAGCTGCACCTGCCAGGACGGGGGGCTGTCTGGATTTGGACCCGAAGAGAGTGCGGGATCAATCGTGATGTAACCAGCCGTATCGCGATGAAGGTTGCTTCCAGCAAAAGCCGTCCAGCCCATGAGTTGCTGCGTTGGATCGTTCCAGTTCCAGAAAACCTGACCAGTGGCAAACGCAGGCAAGAGGCAGGCGGCAATCACAGCGGAGGCCACAGCCGGCCGATTGCTCAATGACATCGCGCGCATCGATCACTACTCCACCTGAATCACCCCTCAGTTCATCAGGGTCCTCCCGGACACTGAATACGGCGAGCAGGGTGACATGGCCGCTTACTTACCAGCCGCATGATAGAAAATCAATGGGCTCTAAACAAGGATAAACCGTGGCGGAATTGTGCGCGCATATCCGAAAATCAGCGTCACTTTTGTGCGCGCCGGGCACTTCCAGACGTACACAAACGCTGCTGGGGCCGCATCTTGCTGAGTGAGTGGGCGCCGACAAACCCGTGCGCCGTTGTGCGCCAGTTGGCGCCCGCTGACGGCCCCCGGCGTCGCATACAGCCTGATACAACCCGATGCGCACCGACTCGCGGCGACGCCTGCGGCGTGTGTGGTGGGCGAAAACCGCAAAAAGGGTGTTAATCGTGCGGCAACGGGGTCGGCGGGGTGATCGCGGCGCGCGAGGTGGAAATGGTCAGCGTCAGTTTTGTGCGCGCGAACGCTCTTGGCTCATGGCTCGTGGCTCATAACTTCTATTTCAGACGGCGATCAGGCGGAAGCGCAGAGCGGGCTGGACTTCGATCGCATGACGACGCACAGCCTGCACCACGGCCCGGCTGGAGTCGAAGTCGGCCAGATCCGTAAGCAACTGCGTCGCGGCTTCCACTTCCATGGTGCTGAACATCTCATGCACCAGGCGTTCGTCGATGCCAAGCTCAGCCAGCGCGGTGGCGTGGATGGCCTGCGTGACCGGAAGCAGGCGGAAGCTGCCGTCGCTGCGACGCATCGCTTCAATGGCGGACTCAGCCAGCGGCAGATAGCGATCGACGTCCTTGATCTGATTGGTGATCAATCGCTGCAGAATGTGCGTGGCCAGGTTGTTGCGAGCGAAGCTGGCGACGCGGATGGCGGCGGGCACGCGAGCGGATTCATCGAGGCGGCGGGCCCAGTTCTGATACTGCTGGGCGGCACGATCGCTGTGCAATGCTTCGGCCAACTCGGCCAGGCGGGACAGTTCGCTGACGTACAGCGGCGTGCCCAGCATGTCGCGGCCGACGACCAGCACGTTCAACTGAGCCAGGACGCCGGCCAGGGAATCGGGCCCCAGCAGGCCGCAGACGGCCTTGGCGGAGGCGACCACGATGGCCATATCGGATTCGGGCGTCTGGTCGGCCCGGCTGAGCAGGCGCAGAAGACGCTGTAAATCACCTTCCAATTCGAGCGGCTGATTCTTGACCGCGTCACGCACGAACGCCAGCAGCCGCCCCTCCAGGGCAGGTGGATCGAACGTGGCGGAAAGGTCTTCTGCATAGGGTTTGTCGATCAAACGGTGGGCGGCCAGGCGCAGGGCGGCCAGCAGTTCGGTGCCGATGGCGCGGCGAACGTCCGCGCGGTGCGGCGTCTCGGCGGCGATGAGCTGATCGTAGTTGGCCGCCAGGCGGCGGCGCGTCTGGGCCAGACGATCGGCCAAGTCGGAAGAAGGCGTGCGATTGCGCGGTGCGGCGTCGGCACTGGCGTGGCGAAGATTTTCCACGGCGGTGCGAACGCGCTTGGCGGTGAGGTGGCAGCCGCAGCAGGCGTTGATCTTTTCGGTCAGGGCTGCGTAGTTGAGGCCGGCCGCATCGGGACCGGGACGCAGACAATCGTTGAGCAATTCGTTGAGGTCGCCGTCCTGCTGCTCCATGACGGAAGCGAGCCACACCAGCACGGCCCTGGCGGCATCGCGCACATTGCGACGGACGCTGGCCACGTGCTGTTCGACGCCGATCAGGCGAATGCTGTGATCGCGCGGCGTGTTGTGTGTTCGCCGGTCGGCGGCGTGTCGCAGAAGATCGGGGTCCACGAAGACCGTGCGGTATCTGCGGGCTGAGGTTGTGCGCTGTGGTGTGGACATGCGCAGGAAACCGGTAAGGGGTGAACGTCAGCGGCCGGAGCTCACGTCGCCGCGGGGCTGACCCTGGCGATGACAGCCGGACTCGGCGAAGCTGTGCGTCGTCAGCAGCAGGGGTGTGATGAGGGCTGCGGCCAGCAGCAAGAATCGGATCCAACGGTGAAGGGGTCGCATGGTTTTGACTCCTGGTAGAAGGTCCTACCGTTAGAACGCACGAGATTGCCGGTTTGTGCCTGGCGGCAAGGGGCCGGCGATTCTTTTCGACACATAACCATTTTAGCAACGCGGACTTAGCCGCCAAGAAAAATTCCGTTTTTTCTGTCGCAGCCCCGAAACGGACTGGAATCGCCCAAGGATCGGGCAATGCCGCCCCGACGTGTGAAAGGAGGCTTCTCATGCAAGCGCGACCGATTCTGACCGTGGCCCTGACCCTGGCAGCCCTGGCGCTGGCCGGTCCGCTGCTGGCAGCGGAAAGAAAGCCGCACACTGAAACCAAGCGCGTGACGCGCAACGACCGTGACAACAACCGTCACGTCGAACTGGAGCGCCGCGTCACCACCCAGAAAGGCCAGCCCACCCGCAACGTTTACGACAGGACGGTCAGTCGCACCACGCGCCTCGACGGCGGGCGGCTGCAGACCGTCACCCTCAACAAGACGTTCGTCAACGTGGACGGCCAGCGCAAGAACGTTGACTACGATCGAACCGTGGAGATCCGCAAAGCCCCGCAGCCGGCCCCGCGGCCGACCATCACGCACCGTTACGTGCCCTCACCGCCGCGCCATACGCCGCCGCGTTACATTCCACCGCGCTACAACCCGCCGCCGGTGTATCGACCGAGCTGCCCGCCGCCACGGACTTACTACTCCCGCGATCGCGATGACTGCGACCGCAACGGCTTCTCCTTCGGTTTGAGCATCGGGGCCGACAACTTCAACGGCAGCATCTACTACAGCAACCGCTACGATCCCTGCTCCCGTTGCGGCGGCGGATACTACATGCGTATCTGGGTCGAGCCGGTGTACACCATCTGCTACGACTCCTGCGGGCGGAGCTATCGCAAGATGGTTCGCTGCGGGTACTACCGCCAGGTGTGGGTGCCGCACCGCTCTCCATGCTACGGCTGGTGATCCATGGTGATGACCCGGTGCGCTCAACGGCGCCGGCGGTGCCGGCCCAAGGCCACGCCGCCCAGCGCCAGTAGCGCCAACACGCCCGGCTCGGGAACGGCTGAGGTGTCTTCGATCAGTCCAACCGGCGACAACAGGGCATTGGTCAGTTGTAGCCCCTTGTAGTTGGATAGATCGTTGACCACCCAGTTGACCGAGCCGGCCGCTTTTTTCCCGGTCCACTTGCCCTCGGTGTTCAGGGCGGCGCGGACCGCCGCCTCGGCGTCGATCAGACCGTAGCCGTAATCCACATCGATGCCCTTGGCGCCCAGATCGACGGCGGTGGCCCGCAGGATGCGAATCACCTGGCCGGCGCTGAGATTGGGATTGGCCATGAACATCAGCGACGCCACGGAGGCCGCCAGCGGCGAGGAGAAGCTGGTGCCGGACCACGTGCTGTAGAGGTCGCCGGGCTTGGTGGTGAGGATACCGCTGCCGGGTGCGACGAAGTCAACGAACTTGCCGCGGCTGGAGAAGTCACTGACGCTGCCGTCCTTGTCGATCGAGCCGACCGTCACAACCCAGTTCCAGTTGCGCCAGTTCTCATGCAGTTCGCCGTCGTTGCCGGCCGACATGAAGACCACCGCGCCGCGGCGTTTGGCGTAGCGGGCGGCTTCATTCAGCAGCGACAGGTTGGCGCCGGTGTAGCTGAGGTTGATCACGCGGGCGCCGTTGTCAGCCGCATACTTGATGGCTTTGACCATGTTGGAGACGAAAGCCGCGCCGTCGTCGCGCTCGGTGATCTGCACGGGCAGGATATCGCTGGAGAGGGCGGCCCGGGTGATGCCGGCGCCGTTGCCGCTGTGCGCCGCCAGCAGGCCGAGCGTGGCGGTGCCGTGGTTGTTGGCGACCCACACGCCGTCCTCGCCGGCCACGATGTTGTAGCCCGTCGAAGTCTGGCCGGTCAGGTCCACGTGCGACAGGTCGAAGCCGGCATCGAGGATAGCCGAGCGCACGGTGGCGCGATGTTGCAGATCGTAGATGATGCCCCAGGCTTGGCTGAAGTTCATGCGATCGAGGTACCACTGGCTGCTGCGCAGTGGGTCGTTGAAGTCAACGCTCGTCGCCGCCGCCGCTGCCGCCATCGCCAGCGACAGCACCGCCGCGCCACAGGTTCGCCAGAAGAACATGGTGTGCCTCCAACTGGAGTGGAAAAAAGGACTCCACGTTTCCTATCGACGGCTGTGGGGGGCCACTGAAGCCGCCCGGCGCAATCGGCATAAAACTCACAATCGCGCCGCGACCGCCCGATAAACCCGCCCGCCGCCATAGTGGGGCACGTTGCACCTGAGAGTTGATCCGCTACCATCTGCCACCATGACCCAACAAAAAGCCACCAATATCACCTGGCACGAAGGCGAAGTGACCCGCGATGAACGAGCGGCCAACATGGGCCAGCGCGGCTGCACCCTGTGGATGACCGGCCTGTCCGGCAGCGGCAAATCCACCGTGGCCGTGGCCCTGGAGCAGGTGCTCATCCAGCGCGGACATCACGCATACCGGCTCGACGGCGACAACGTGCGTCACGGCCTGAACAAAAACCTGGGCTTCAGCGCCGAGGATCGAGCCGAGAACATTCGCCGCATCGGTGAGGTGGCCAAGCTCTTCGCCGATGCCGGCATCATCGCCATCACCAGCTTCATCAGTCCTTACCGGGCCGACCGCGACCTGGTGCGCAAGCTGCACGAAGATGCGAAGATCCCCTTCATCGAAGTGTTCGTGAACACGCCGCTGGACGTCAGCGAGCAGCGCGACCCCAAGGGCCTGTACAAGAAAGCCCGCGCCGGCCAGATCAAGGGCTTCACCGGCATCGATGATCCCTATGAAGAGCCGACCAACCCCGAGATTCTGCTGCCGACGCACGAGTTGAGCGTGGAGCAGAGCGTGGCCCTGCTGCTGGAGGAGTTAGAGAAGCGCGGGTTGCTGAAGGGGTAACTGCGATTACAACGCACAACAACCACGAAGCCCACGGATTGAATCCGTGGGCTTCTTCTTTGGGTAGCGCGGTGGCGAAACGCTGTTATATCAATCCCACGAAAAACTCATGCTTCAGGGCGTGCCGACTTCAATCGGCATGCCGGCCGGCATGCATGCCAGCTAAAGCTGTCACGCCCAAGTTACTTTCGTAAACCGTATTACAGCCCGAAGATGTACTTGCGGGGATTGTCGCGGGTCAGCGTGTCCAGGGCGGTGCGGCCGTACTCGGTTTCGACCATGGTGATGCCGTCGAGCCTGCCTTCCAGACCCAGCGGACGGTGCATGTCCATGGCCAGGAAACTGTAGAGCCCCTCATCGAGCCAGCGGCGAATGCGCTGGTCGGCGTGATAGCCCGCTTCGCCGGTCATGCACTGGAAATTGCCCTGCAGCAGCACGCCCTCTTTGGCCATGTCACGCACGTACTTCTCGAACTTGCGATCGTCGAAGTTCATGCGCTCGGGGTGAGCCCAGATCGGCTGATAGCCTTCGCTCAGCAGCCAGGTGAAGGTCTTGTTGATCCAGCGGGCCCACTTGGTGACCCAGAAGTCCAGCAGCACACAGCGCGAGTCAGCCAGCGTGGGCACGCCGTTCTGCTTCATCCAGTCGATGGAGCCCTCGAACAGGCGCATCTCGCCGCCGGCCCAGAGATGGTAGTTGAGGCCGCGCTGACGCAGTTGCTGGCGAAGCTGATCAACCCATACACCCACGTGCTGGGGCGTGATGGCGGGATAGACCTCGCTGGCCATGTGCGGCGTGCAGATCGAGCCGATGAACCCCGCCCGCTGCACGGCAGTCAGGGCTTCGACCGTTTCCTCGATGCTCTCGCAGCCGTCGTCAATGGCGGGCAGAGCATGACTGTGGATGTCGATGCGGCCGAGTGGGATGGTGGTGCGGGCGTCACTCATGTCGTGGTGGTGGCGGGGCTTGTGGCGTCGTCGGCCGAACCGGAGCGAATCCAGTCCAGCGTGTCCAGGGGCTGATCGAGCAGCCTCAGGCGCAGGGCCTGAAGAGCCATTTTAGCGGCCCGATCGCGGATCGCCTCCCGACCGACGGCAGCGGGGAACAGACAGGCAATGGCCTGCGTCGGCGGGGTCTGCTGGTGCACGTGCAGGCCGATCCACACGGTGCCCACCGGTTTCTGCTCGGAACCGCCGTCGGGGCCGGCTATGCCGCTGATGGCCACGGCACAGTCCGCGCCGCTGCGCTGGGCTGCGTGCGAAGCCATGGCGCAGACCACCGGCCCGCTGACGGCGCCCTGGCCCGCGAGCCAATCAGGCGAAACGTTCAGGTGCCGCTGCTTCATGTCGTTGCTGTAGGTGATCCATCCGCCGCGATAGACGGCACTGGAGCCGGGGATGTCGGTCAGCAGCTTGCCCACCAGGCCGCCGGTGCAGCTTTCCGCGGTGGCGAGGGTCAGTTGCTTTTCCTGCAGCAGTTGAAGCAGGGCCTGCGGCAGAGTGGTGCCGTCGCGGCCGAAGGCGATGGAGCCCAGAAGCTGCTGGACCTTTTGGGCGGTTTTTTCCAGCGTGTTTTCATCGTGGGCCCGCAGGCGCACGGTGCAGATGCCGGCCGAGACGGTGGTGCCGACGGTGGCTTGATCGGATTTGTGATCGCGGGCCATCAGTTTGCCCAGGCGCTGGGCGATGGTGGACTCGCCCTGGCCGAAGCAGTGGATGGATGCGGTGAACAGGGCGGGCTCGCTGATGAGGCCGGCGATGTGCGGCCGCACGTGCTGCTGGAACATGATCTGCATCTCGCGCGGCACCCCCGGAAGGACGAAGACCTGCGCCTTGCCGAGTTGGGCCTTGATGCCCGGTGCGGTGCCGGCCGGATTTTCCAGCACCTGGGCCCCGCGCGGACACAGCGCCTGCACGCGGTTGAGCTTGGGCATCGGTTTGTGCCGCCCGCGGAAGAATGTCTCGATCTGTTTGAGGGCCGCAGCGTTCTCGACCAGCTTGACACCCATGGCATCGGCGAGGGCCTGGCGTGTCAGGTCGTCGGCCGTGGGCCCGAGGCCGCCGGTGACGATCAGCAGGTCCGCATCCTCGCCGCAGCGGCGTAGCGTCCGGGCGATGGCCTGCTGGTCATCACCGACGGTCACAAGCTCGGCGACCGGCGCTCCCAGGCCGCACAACTGTTCAGCCATGTAGGCCCCGTTGGACTCGACCGTTTGGCCCAGAACCAGCTCATCGCCGATGCTGATCAGAATCGTGCGCATGGCGTCATTGTAAGACATCCCGCCGTTCTGCGAGACCGCGCCGGGCCGGGCGGAAACCCTTATAATCCCGCCCATGAGTGAAAAAATCATCGACGGCAAAATGGTCAGTCAACAGATCCTCGACGATGCCGCACGGCGCGTAAAGGTGATCAAAGAGAAAACAGGCAAAACCCCTTGCCTGGCCACCGTGCTGGTGGGTGAAGACCCCGCTTCGGTCACCTACACCCGCATGAAGCGCAATCGCTGCGAGAAGATCGGCATGAAGTCGGTCAAGGTGGAAATGCCCACCGAAACCACTACCGAACAACTCGTGGCCAGGATCACCGAGCTGGGCAACGACCCCGCGATCAACGGCATTCTCCTGCAACACCCTTCGCCCAAGCACGTCGATGAACGCGCTGCCTTCGAGGCGATTCCTCCCGGCAAAGATGTTGACGGTGTGACGCTGCACAGCTTCGCCTGCATGTGGCACCATCTTGACGATGGCTTCGACTGCTGCACGCCGGGCGGCATGATGCGCCTGCTTGATGCGTACAAGGTGGAATTGAAAGGCAAGCAGGCGGTGGTGATCGGGCGCAGCCCCATCGTGGGCATGCCGATGGCCGGTCTGCTGCTGGCCCGGCACGCGACGGTGACCATCTGCCACTCGCGCACGCAGGATCTGGCGGGGGTGGTGCGTCAGGCGGACATCGTGTGCGCCGCGGTGGGCAAGCCGAAGTTCATCAAGGGCGACTGGATCAAACCGGGCGCGGTGGTGCTGGATGCCGGCTACAACGAGGGCAACGTGGGTGACGTGGATTACGAAGCGGCTTACGAGCGAGCCTCGCTGATCACGCCGGTGCCGGGCGGCGTCGGACCGATGACCATCGCGGTGCTGATCGAGCAGACCGCCACCGCAGCCGAGCGGCAGTGGAGTTAAACCACAGATGCAGGGGTTTTAGCCACGGATGAACACGGATTCACACGGATAGGAGACAGGTGGATCAAGGTTGGCACTGAAGTTTCATCCGTGTTTATCTGTGTCCATCCGTGGCTAAAAATGTTTTTCCGTATCTCTGCGGTTCAAACAACATGAGTCAGTTCAACGCACCCAGCTACGAAATTCCCCGCACCAGCGGGCTTTGTGCCGCCACGGGCGCCGCCCTGGAGCCGGGCCAGAGCTACTACGCTGCCCTGATCGAGTTGAGCGAGCAGGAGCAGAGCGAAGCGAAGACAAGGGGCGAGCCGATCAACCCGCTGGGCATCAAGCGCCTGGATTATTCCGCCGCCGCCTGGGAGTCGGGTCAGCGGCCGGCCGATGCCCAGGTGTTCTGCTTCTGGAAGTCCACCGTGCCGCAGCCGCAGGAGAAACGTCGGCTGTTCGTGGACAACAGCGTGCTGATGAACCTGCTGGAGCGGTTGGCGGATGCCGAGGATGCCGACAAGCTGGCCTTCCGTTACGTGATCGCCCTGATCCTGATGCGCAAGAAGCTGCTGCGTTACGACGGGGCGGAGAAGCGCGAGGGCGGCGAGTTCTGGAAGCTGACGCCGAAGCTGGATTTGTCCAAAGGTCCGCTGGGCAAATGGCATCCGGATACACGTTACGAGGTGCTGGATCCCAAGCTGGACGAGAGCCGCATCGAACAGGTGACGGGGCAGTTGGGTCAGATTCTGGAGACGGATCTGTGAGCAGCAGGTGGGCGGTGAGTCTGATCGTCCTGCTGCTTGCCGGTTGCGCCAGCTCGCCGCGCCCACTCAACGGGCCGACCGAGCCGATGGAATCGGTCGAGCAGATCATCGCCCGCTACAACGCCAACGCCCGCAAGGTTGAGCGCCTCTGGTCGAGCCCGTCGGTTTTTCTGAACTTCCGCGATCCCGACAGCGGCAAAATGCGGCAGGAAGTCGGCGACGGCAACCTGCTGTTCATCCGCCCCAGCCGCGTGGCCCTCAGCGCGGGCAAGCTCAGTGAAGTGCTGCTGCTGGCGGGGACCAACGATCGGCAGTTCTGGCTGTTCGATCTGCAGAATGACAAGACCGCGTACGTGGGCAGCTATGCGCGATTGGGTGAGCCGGGCACGCAGGTGCTGCCGCTGCCGGTGCGCCCGGACCGCCTGCCCGTGTTGCTGGGGCTGCTGCCGATCGACGGCGAACTGGCGTACAGCGAATGGCACGACGGCGACCTGCTGGTCGAACCCAAGTGGGGCGCGCGGCGATTGCTGCTGGACCCCCGGAACGGTTTAGCCAAGAGAATTGACCTGTTGGATGAAGACGGCCGCAGCGTGGTGATCTGCGAGTTGACCGGCTCCAAGCACGTCAAACAGGTGGATCTGCCCGCGGACCAGTGGGCAACGATGCCGGCCGAGGCGAAGATCGTGGTCGTGGGCGAAGAGGGCAGCCTCACGCTGAAGCTGGCCAACATGACCGACGACCCGGACAAGTTCAATCCGAAGTTGTTCGACTTCGACGCCCTGGTCAAAGCGTACAGGCCGAAGCGCATCATCAATCTGGACAATCCGCCACCCGTGGAATGATTGGATTTAGCCACGGATAGACACAGATAAACACGGATAGGAATCGAATGTAATCCATCCGTGCATATCCGTGTCTATCCGTGGCTAAATTTGATTTTTACGCCTCTGCGCCCTGCAGGACGCGCAGGCTGCGGGGGAGGTTGAAGTGGACGTCCTCTTCGACGACGTTGGCTTCGTCAACCTGGCCGCCGTATTTTTCCTTCAGTTCCTCCACGATCTCCTGCACCAAATGCTCGGGGGCCGAAGCGCCGGCCGTGATGAGCACGGTGTTGACGCCGGCGAACCAGTCGTGGGCGATCTCGCTGCGATCGTCAACCAGGTAAGCGCGGCAGCCGCTGTTCTCACTGATCTCGGTCAGGCGCACGGAGTTGGATGAGTTCTTCGACCCCACCACCAGCACCAGGTCCGCTCCCTCAGCCAGGGCTCGCACCGCATGCTGACGATTGGTCGTGGCGTAGCAGATGTCCTCGCTGGGCGGCTGCTTGATGGCGGGGTAGCGCTTTTTCAGTGCGTCGATGATGACGTTGGCGTCGTCCATGGAGAGCGTGGTCTGAGTCAGATAGACCATGCGCTCGCGGCCGGTGAAAGGCAGCTTGGCCACGTCGTCGGCGGATTCGACGATGGTGAACGCATCGGGCGCTTCGCCCACGGTGCCGACCACCTCGTCGTGGCCGGCGTGGCCGATGAGCAGGATTTTGTAGCCCTGCTGGGCGTAGCGGATGGCCTCCATGTGCACCTTGGTCACCAGCGGGCAGGTGGCATCGATCAGGGTGCAGCCGCGGGCCTTGGCGTTGTTGCGCACCTGGGGACTGACGCCGTGGGCCGAGAAGATGATGGTCTGCCCGGCCGGCACCTCATCGATGGAGTTGACGAAGACCACACCCATCTTGACGAAGTGATCGACCACGTGGCGGTTGTGCACGATCTCGTGATAGACGTACAGCGGCGTGCCCACGATCTTGATGGCCTCCTCCACAGTCTGGATGGCCATGTTGACGCCGGCACAGAATCCACGGGGGTTGGCCAGAATGATCTTCATGGTGGTAAAGGGTATAGGGGGAACGGCTCAGGGTCTAGGGATGGCCTCGAAAACGCGATCCACGCCTAACCAGTTCATGTCGCAGGGCGCCGGCGGGGCCAGCACGGTGACTGCGGGACCGACGGGCGCCCAGACTTCCGGGGACGTGGGGCCGAACAGGGCGAACGTGGGCAATCCTAACTGGGCCGCCAGGTGCGTGGGGCCCGAGTCGTTGCCCACGTAGCAGGACGCTTCGCGCAGGGCTGCCACCAGTTCATCCAGCGAACGCAACCGTTCAGCCCGGAGGCGCGACAGATCACCCGCGCTCCATTGCTCAGCTTCCACTTCGCCCACCACCACGCGCACGGTTTGACCGGCATCGCGCAGGCGATTGATCAACTCGGCGTAACGCTGGCGCGGCCAGTTCTTGCGGGGCGATCCGCTGCCCGGGTGGATCAACACCAGCCCGCGCCCCCGGAAGGATGGACGGCCCACCTTTTGGCTGCGCTCGCCCTTGAGCGCCCAGTCCTGCAATTGCAGTTGCTTCTCGTGCCATGCCCCGACATGTTGGGTCCAATCGTCCGCCGGCCGCGGCATCACAAAGCAGCATTGACTGTGCGGAGCCATGCGGCGCACGTTGCGGGCCCAGTCATCGTCGCCGGTGCTCACGAAGCTGACGATGCGGCGAGCCGAGGCGAACAGGTCGCTGATCATCGGAGATACATGCGTCGGCCCACCCGCGGCGTGCAGGCGGGTGAACTCCAGCATCTCGATGTCCATCGCCTGCACATGCTCGAACAGATCACTGGCCAGCTTGGCCCGGCTCCACGGCGCCACCACCACCGTCGGCCCACGCATGGCCCGCAGCAGCGGCAGGATCAACGCGAAATCCCCCAGGGCCGCCTGGTGGAAGATCACGTTGGTGTCCGGCTCGTTGCGGGCGATCATGGGACCGCATTGTATCGGGCATCGCTACACTATTGCCCCATGCAACGCCTGCGAAACCTGTTGTCCGATCCCGCGCGTCCGCCGATCAAGTGGCTGTTCTACGGCGACAGCATCACGCACGGCGCCACGCACACTTTCGGCTGCCGCGATTACGTGGAGCTGTTCACCGAGCGCCTGCGCAGTGAACTGCCTTTCGCCCTCGATGTGGTCATCAAGACCGCCATCAGCGGGCACACCACGCGCGAACTGCTCGAGCAGTACGACTGGCGCGTGGGCCAGTTCAAGCCGGACGTGGTGCTGGTGATGATCGGCATGAACGATTGCAGCGCCGGCAAGGCGCTACCGCTGTCGCGGTTCGAAGCCAACCTAGCTGAACTGGCGCGGCGATTGAGCGATGACGGCGCGCTGGCTGTGTTGCAGACCACCTGCCCCGTCCTGCCGGGTGCGGCCGTGGCAGCGGATCGTGAGCCGTATCTCGATGCGTACATGGATGCGGTGCGCCGCTGCGCCCGGCAGCACAAGCTGCCGCTGATCGATCATGCCGACTACTGGCGCAAACATCCCGACAGTCTCTATTTCTGGATGAGCAACGCCTTCCACCCCAACCACTTCGGCCACCGGGCTTTCGCCTTCAAGCTGTTCGAGGACATGGGCGTGTTCGACCCCGCCGCGCGCTCTTGTCGCCTGATGCTGCCGTAGATCGGTTGGGACAGGATTACAGGATTTACAGGATTAACAGGATGAATTGAAAAACAATTCTTTCTGATCCTGTCGATCCTGTAAATCCTGTCATCCTGTCAAAGACGAACCTCAGGAAATTGCCGCCTGGCGCAGCATGTGATCGGCCAGGACCAGGGCCAGCATCGCTTCGCCCATGGGGACGAAACGCGGCAGAAGACAGGGGTCGTGGCGGCCCTTGGTGGTGATGGTCGTCGCTTCACCCGTGTTGGTCACCGTCGGCTGTGGCTGGCTGAGGGAGCTGGTGGGTTTGATGGCGCAGCGCAGGACGATGGGCATGCCGGAGCTGATGCCGCCGAGCATGCCGCCGTGGCGGTTCGATTGAGTTTCGAGTTTAGCGGCAGAAGCCGCTGTTGAAGCCGTCGAGTTTCGAGTTTCGAGTTTTGCAGGAAGGAAGATGTCGTTGTTCTGCGTGCCGCGGAGGGTGGCGCAGGCGAAGCCGATGCCGTATTCGACGCCCATCACGGCGGGCAGGCTGAATAATGCTTTGCCCAGGTCGGCTTTGAGCTTGTCGAACACCGGTTCGCCCCAGCCGGCGGGTACGTTGGCGGCAACCAGTTCCGCGATGCCGCCGATGGAGTCCTGCTGCTTGCGCACCTGCTCGATGAGATCGATCATCGCTTGCGCTTTGCGGGGGTCGGGGCAGCGGACGATGTTGGACTCGACCTGCTCGAGCGTGACGCTTTCGGGCGCGGGGATATCAGCAACCACGTCGCCGATCTGTTTGACGTAGCCGAGGATCCGGATGTTGTGGCGCTGAAGCAGCAGCTTCTTGGCGACGGCGGCGGCAGCGACGCGGACGGCGGTTTCGCGTGCCGATGAGCGGCCGCCCCCCCGGAAGTCACGCAAGCCGAACTTGGCATCGAAGGTGTAATCCGCGTGGCCGGGCCGGTATTTGTCCTTGATGTCGCTGTAGTCTTTGGAGCGCTGGTCCTGGTTGCGGATGAGGATGGCGATGGGCGTGCCGGTGGTTTTGCCTTCGAAGACGCCGGAGAGGATTTCGGGGGCGTCGTCCTCTTTGCGTTGGGTGGTCACCGAGGATTGGCCGGGGCGTCGTCGTTGCAGGTCGGGCAGCAGGTCATCGACTGACAGGTCCATGCCGGGCGGGCAGCCGTCAATGATGGCGACGAGTCCGGGCCCGTGGCTTTCGCCGGCGGTGGTGATACGGAAGAGTTGGCCGAAGGTGTTGCCGGGCATGGAAAGATGATAACCGGATCGCCGCGAGTCAGTCGGATTCGGGTGGGTGGCGCGCGGGATCCCAGCGGAAATCGGTATCGGGGTCTTTGTGGAAGGTCTTGGCAGCCAGGCGGATGCAGTCGTAGCAGACGGCGGCATTGCGGCGCTGCCAGAACTTGCGGCCGGCGGGGCGATGCTGGAGGCAGAGCGTGCAATCGAAATCGTTCGGCGCGGGGGCGGCCTGGTCGAGCGCCTGCTTGAGGCAATCAAGACACAGCACCGAGCCGCGATGGCCTTCGATCATGGGACGCACCTGGTCCCAGTCGCTGGCGCAGAAGTCGCAACTGATGACGACGCCTTCAGGGTCTTGTCGTTGCATGGGGGGATTGTAGGGGTAACGCTCCACTGAAGTGGAGCGGCCTTGGAGGATTAACGCTCGATCAGGATCAGACGCACGGGCATGATGAGTTTGCCTTTGTCGCCGAGTGCATCGATCTGTTCGCCGCTGGCTTTCCATTGATAGAGACTGCGCAGAATGGGGGCGTCGATGTTGTCCGCTCCCGAGCTTGCGGTCAGCCTGGCGTCGATCACCTTGCCGCTGTGGTTGAAGGTGATCTCGGCTTCGGGATTGTTGGGCACAGCGGTGTAGCGGGCCAC
The DNA here is from genome assembly GCA_964471555.1 of uncultured Phycisphaeraceae bacterium. Taxonomy (GTDB): domain Bacteria; phylum Planctomycetota; class Phycisphaerae; order Phycisphaerales; family Phycisphaeraceae; genus JADLFV01. Next base: position 7,656 of record CAYYGM010000002.1, on the reverse strand, counting down.
GGGGCTGAAGTAGGGGCGAATGGGTTTGACGGTGATGCCCTTGCCCACCAGCACGGAGCCGCTGGCCATCGGGTGCACGTCCACTTGTTCGGTGCGCACCACGGGATCGGACTGGGCCTCGTCGCGCGGCACGGAAGTGGGCCTGGCATCCTCGGTTGCTGATTGGGCGGAAGCGGTGGCGCTGGAATCACCTTCGCCGGGCGCGTTCTGCAGGTCGGGATGTCCCGGGTGCGTGGGCAGTTCTGCCAGCGGTCCGGGCTCGGGTTGTGGAGCGATGACGGGAGCATCAGCCAGACTGCCGCCGCTGTCGGCTTGGGCGATAGCTTGCTCCTGATTAACGGCTACTTCCGGGGGAGGGGGCGTGGGATTCAATTCCGTGGGCGCCCCCGGAACGGGCTCCACCGCATTCTGTAGAGCGGGCTGCTCGGTGATGCTGGGCGGCGCGACCAGCTTCTGAAAATCATCGTGACTGATCCAGGCCACGGTCACCCGCTGCGGCGCATCGGGCCGGCCCACCGCCAACTCGCGCGGCTTTGGCTCGTCGGGTGCTTCAAAGCGGCGGACGTAAATGTTGTTGTCCTCGTGCCAGTGTTCATCGATCGCGTTGTCCGCATCGGTAATAAAGATCAGATAAAACGGCGGCTGCACTCCCGCGCTCAGGCGCACGTTGTGCCCGCCGCTGCGATAACGCTGATCCGGCGTCAGCGCCTCCACACGCTCGGCATCGATCAGCAGCGTGTCGCCGGCATCGAGCTGATCGTCGGTCGAGAAATAGACGCGGTCGCGCCAGGGCGTGTTGCCGGTGGACTGTCCGCCGCGGTTGACCACGTCGAAGCTGACGGTGTTATCCGCATCCAGCAGCAGCACGTTGTCGGGCACCACCACGTTCTCGATGCGCAGATCGATCGGCGGGGCCAGGCGGCGCGAGCTGTTCAACCATACCCACGCCGGTGCGGCCGCGGTCAGATGCACCACCACCGCCAGCCCCAGGCCGACGATCAGCGGCAGCGGGTTGTCCGGTCGTCGGATCATGGTGCGGTCGTGCTGGTTATTCGGACTACGGTGGTGGCGCGCATGCTTTCCAGACCCGCGGCATTTACGGCCGCCACCTCGTAGCGCAGGCGCGACCTTTTCGGGGGCTGGTCAAAATATTGGGTGCCGGCTGCGATGCCCACCAACAGTCCGTCACGATAGACGTGATAAGCAGCCACCCAACTGCCGACATCCTCATCTGCGCCCGGCGACCAGCTCAGGCGAAACGACCTGGGATGATCCGTAAGCGTTTCGATCGTGACCGTGCCCGGCGGTGTCGGCGGCGTGGTGTCGGCCGGTGCGGGATCATGGAGCATCAATTGCTCGATCTCAGCGGAGATCAGAGCAGCATCGCGAGCTTTGGCGATGTAGCCCTGATTCAGATCGTGATCAGTTGACCAGGTGTCCGCGCCATCGGGTGCGACGTCGATGTCGCCGTGCAGATGCTCGATGAAATCTTGACCCGGGCCGCGCACGGCATAGAGCGTGGCGCATTGGTCGTTGCAGTGACGGTTCCAGTTGTCCTTGCCCTGAAACCAAAGCTCGTACGTGCGGCGAAGAATGTGGTCTTGCGGCAGGTTTCGCGTGCCCTCGCCGGCCCAGACCGATTTGAAAGCCGGATCGAACGCCCCCTCGTCGCCCACCGTCCAGCCCGAGGAAATCAGCGGCACTTCGCTGGGCCAGGCATCGAGAATTTCACGGATCGCAGCGTAGGGATCCTTGATGTCATGCTTCCAGTTGAAGCGATCGCGGGTGGGAGCCTCGGGCGTGTCGTGGCTGAACTCGCCGCCCATCGTGACGTAGCGGGCGACTTTGCGCCGCACCAGTTCGATGCCGGTGTCCGGGCTGAACTGATCGGGTCCGCTGGCCAGCAGATCGGCGATGTTGCGGGTGAAGCCCACGGTCAGCAGCACCACGCTGTGATCGGGCCGGCTGCTGAGAATTTCACGATAGAGCGCCACGGCGGAGGGCGCATCATCTTCGCCGGCCAGGTCGTGCGGGAACTCGGCGGCGATGGTTGCGGTGTAGCGATCGCTGCTGCGCGAGAACTGCTCGGGGGTGTACTTCATGTCGCCGATAGGGATGGCGCGGCGGTGATAGAAGAGATTGAAGGCGCTGATAGCGGGGGCGATCTTCGGGCCGGTGGCGCTGGTGATCACCGCCAGCAACTCAACTTCGCCGCGGTCGGCCAGGCTGTGCAGCATGGCCAGTGCGCCGGCGTCATCGCAATCGCTCTGGAAGTCCGTGTCGTAGATCAACCGCACCGGCTCGGCTGACAGCGGACTGACCGCGACCAGACAAAGCAGAACCAGCAACAGAAGTCGAAGCACACGGGTCATGGTGAGCTTTCCGTGGTATCGGGCTCGGCGCTCTGCTCTCCGCCCTCCGCTTTCTGCCCTCCATCCTGGGAGGGCGGTCCGATGAAGGCCAGGTCGTTGAGGCCAGCCTGTTTGGCCAGTTCGATCAGTTGCAGCAGCAGCGGTCCGCGATCGACCGAGCCGGTGGATTCAATGCCGACGTAGAGGCGGGGTGGCTTGTCCTGTTTGGCCAGCTCTTCGAGGTGGGCGCGCAGGGCGTCGGTCTCGATGGGCTGCTGGTTGAGGAAATAGTGGCCGTCGCGGTCGATGGTGACTGCCTGCAGCGGTTCGCCCGCGGCCGGCTCACCCGAACCGATGCCGATCAACTCCACCGGCAGCAGGTTGGCGCGGACCATGACCACCAGGCTGAAGATGAAGAAGGTCAACAGCAGGAAAACCACGTCGATCAGGGGCGTCAGTTCGAGGCGAACCTCGTCGTGATGATGGAGAAACCGGCGCATGGGGGATATTATGACCGCACTGCGTTCGCGGTAAAAGTATCAGGGCCAATCATTTCATTTACAGGAGTCATGATTATGAACGAATCGCCGTCCGGACTTGTGAGCAGCCTGTTCGACCTGTCATTTCGCAGTTTCATCACGCCCAAGATCGTAGCAATCATCTACGTCATCATGATTGTCGTCAGTTGCTTGTGGGCGCTGATGATCCTGATCGGCGGACTGATGTCAGGGAGCATCGGGGGCGCCTTGGCGGGGTTGATCATAGCACCGATCGCGTTGGCGCTGGCGATCGTGATGTCGCGGGTGTACATGGAGCTGGTGATCGTGGTGTTCAAAGGCGTGGAGTATCTGCGCAAGATCGCCGGCGAAGCGGAGCCCGCCGCACCAACTGCGCCACCGGCCAGCCCCGATCAGCCCGCCTGAGCCAGCGACTGCCACGCCGCGGCGATCTGTGCGTCGGTGGCTTCGTCGGTGACGGTGACTTTGCCCAGCTCCTGCGGCAGCACCAGACGGATGCGGCCGCCGGCCACCTTTTTGTCCAGGCGCATCAGGTCGATCAGCGCTGCCGGCTCAGGCAACCTTCCGGCGGCAGTGGTGGGTAAGCCGATGCGCTCGAGCAGGGCGATCAGGCGTTCGAGCACTTCCGAAGAACACGCCCCGGCCTCAACGGCCAGGCGCGTGGCCGCCACCATGCCCAGCGACACCGCTTCGCCGTGGTGATACGCGCCGCTCGATTCATCCTCGTCGCCGCTGCTGAGGTGACTGGTGGCTGCCTCGATGGCGTGGGCGAAGGTGTGCCCGAAATTCAGATGGGCGCGTTCCCCAGCTTCCTTCTCGTCGGCCATCACCACCTTGGCTTTGATCTGCACGTTCCAATGGACCAGCTCGACCAGGGCGTTGGGATCGAGGGCCAGCACCTTGTCGAGATTTTTCTCCAGCCAGGCGAATTTGCCGGGCGAGCGGATTACAGCGTGTTTGACGCATTCAGCCAGCCCGCAATGCAGTTCGCGCAGGGGCAGGGTTTTGAGCGTGTCGGTGTCGCACAGCACGAGGCGCGGTTGATGGAACGCGCCGATCAGGTTTTTGCCCTGCGGCACGTTGACGCCGACCTTGCCGCCGACCGAGGCATCGACCATGGCCAGCAACGTGGTGGGGCATTGCACGAACGGCACGCCGCGCAGGTACGTAGCCGCCACGAAGCCCGCGGTGTCACCCACCACGCCGCCGCCCAGGGCGATCACCGGGCTCTTGCGCTCCAGCCGGTCCAGCAGCAGGTGGTCGTACAGCGTGCGCACGGTGTCGAGCGATTTGTGGCGCTCCGTGCTGGTCATGGTGGTGCAGGTGACGGCATAGCCAGCTTGTTTGAGGCTGAGGCGTACGGTTTTGCCGTAGGTGTCGGTCAATGTTTCATCGACGATGATGGCCGCCCGCTGATGCGGGGCTGACTCGCGCAGGCGCGGGCCCAGTTCGCTGAGGATGCCGGGGGCGATTTCGATGACGTAACGATGTTGCGGAAGAATCAGATCAACAGTAGCCATGGGGCATCAGCATAGCGATCCGCAGCAGATCTGGCACAATGGGGCGATGTCTGATGAGCGATGGCTGTTGCTGCCGGGCATGGGCGCCGACGCGCGGATGTATGAGGCGCTGGCGGCGAAGCTTGATTGGCCGGTGGTGTGCGCGAACTGGCCGGCGTGGTCGGGCGAACGCACCATCGCGCAGGTGGCCCGGCGGATCACGGTTGAACAGGGCGTGACGGAAAACGACGTGCTGGTGGGCTCATCGCTGGGGGGCATGGTGGCGCTGGAAATCGCACAGCAGGTTCGGCCGCGGGCGGTGGTGTTACTGGGAAGTGCACTGAAGGCGAATGAGGTGCCGCTGGTGTTGCGGGTGCTGGCGCGATTTTCGCGCATTGTGCCCTGGGGCCCGGCCGGAAAAATCGCAGCCGGGGGCGACGCCTTGTTGCTGCGGATGTTTCACGATGCGGATCCGCGCTTCATCCGGGCCATGAGCGCGTACCTGCCGCACTGGCCGGGGTATCGGGGTGATGATCTGTTGATCGTGCGCTTTCACGGCCGCCGCGATCGCCTGATCAAGTGTCCGAAAGGCGATTGCCACGTGTTCGAAGACGCCGGCCACATGCTGGCGATGAGCCATCCCGCACCGATCGCTGCCGAGTTGAAGCGGTTGCGCGATCAGTTGCCGGCATCATCGCGCTGAGGCCGGTTGTCCATTTCCGCCAAAGCGTCGGCGGGGTCTGTGGGCAGGTGTTCGCTCTCCTGCAACAGTTCAGCCGTCTCCTGTGAGGATCGGCCCGACGTTCGAGTTCGAACCGCACCGGGTCTGGCTTTGCCGCGAAAATAGTTCCACAGGAACAACAGCAGCGTCAGGATTGCCAACGTGATGAAGATGCCGTTGCGCGGTAACGCATCGCGGTCTGTGGCTTGGGACACCTTCGGCCAGAAAGCCACAAACACCAGGTAATCGGTGGCCTGTCCGCTCTGGTCGGTGTCGGACCATATTTTGTAAAACCTGGCTGCGACGCGCACGGACTGACGGCCGGCTTTGATGTTCCACATGTTTTGCGGATCGGCCAGCAGCACGATGATCGCTTCGTCCCGGCCCGGCACCTTGATGGACCACTCGGTCAGCGCATCGCCCCAGTCGCCGCGCCGGGCCAGTTCCAGGCGACGGGTGCGCAGCAGCGTGCCTTCGATGAGGAACATGTTGCCGCGCTGTGTGGCCGGGTGTTCATGGATGGCGTTGTAATCCGGCACCACCGCCCCCGCCTCGTCGCCGGCCGGTCCGCTCAGCGCGTTTTCCAGCAGTGGGTACAACGCCGGCTCATCGAGGTAGCCGTGATCGACCGCGTCATCCAACAGCGTCCGCTGTGCGTCGCTCAACGGCGGCACGGCAGCCAGCAGCAGCATCAACGCGGCGACGATCGTCATGCAGCCATTTTAGTGGCACATGAACCTCTGTGATGTTTAGCCCCCGCGACCACGCGGGGCCGGGCGTGGCCGCCCCGGCTAAACGTTCAAACCTGCTGCGCCCTGCTATCATGGCCCGTTTCCCAGAGGATTCGCGTATGACCAGCACCCAGCAGGCCCCCGACACCGTCT
>CAYYGM010000002.1:0-1583 GCA_964471555.1 uncultured Phycisphaeraceae bacterium | reverse complement strand
CGTTTCCCAGAGGATTCGCGTATGACCAGCACCCAGCAGGCCCCCGACACCGTCTTTGCCGACCTTCCGCCCAACGTGCGCGGACAGGTGGTGCCCATCGTCGATTTCGGCTCGCAGTACGTGCAACTGATCGCCCGCCGCGTGCGCGAAGCGGGGGTTTACTCGCTGCTGGTCGGGCCCAATGTCAGTGCCGAGCAGCTCAAAGCACTCAACCCGCGTGGCATCATCCTCTCGGGCGGACCCAACAGCGTTTACGAAGACGGCGCGCCCACGCTCGCCCCCGGCCTGCTGGACGCACTTCCGGGGGTGCCCGTGCTGGGGATCTGTTACGGCATGCAGATCGGTTGCCAGTTGCTCGGCGCCGAAGTCAAAAACGCCCGGGCCCGCGAGTATGGCCGCACCACCTTGCAGGTTCTTGACGCAGGGGAATTGCTTCCGGGGGTGCCCGATCACACCACGGTGTGGATGAGTCACGGCGATCAGGTGCAGCAGTTGCCCGATGACTTTATTCCCCTGGCCGCGACGCCCACCTGTCCCGTGGCTGCGGTCAGGCACAAAACCCGGCCGTTCTTCGGTGTGCAGTTTCATCCCGAAGTCACGCACACGCCGCACGGCCAGGACATTCTCACCAACTTCCTGTTCCGCATCTGCCAGTGCGACGGCTCGTGGCGCATGACCAACTTCCTGGAAAGCGAAGCAGCCCGCATCGCCAAACTCGTCGGCGACGATCACGTGCTGCTGGGCCTGTCCGGCGGCGTCGATTCCTCCGTGGTGGCAGCCCTGCTGCACAAGGCCATCGGCAAGCAGCTCACCTGTGTCTTCGTTGACAACGGCCTGCTGCGCAAGAACGAACGCACGCTCGTGGAGCAGGTTTTCCGCGGGCATTTCGACATCGACCTGCGCGTGGTTGACGCCTCGGCCGAGTTTCTTGCCGACCTGGCGGGCATCACCGACCCGCAGGAAAAACGCACCCGCATCGGCCATCGCTTCATCGAAGTCTTCAAGGCGGAGGCTGCTTCAGCAGCCGTTGCCTCCACCAAATACCTCGCCCAGGGCACGCTCTACCCCGACGTCATCGAGTCGGGCCACGGCTACAGCGGGGCGGCGGCCAACATCAAACTGCACCACAACGTCGGCGGCCTGCCCGCGGAACTCGGCTTCAAACTCATCGAACCGCTGCGCAACCTCTTCAAGGACGAGGTCCGTAAGCTGGGCGAAGTGCTGGGTCTGCCCGAGCAACTGATCTGGCGGCATCCGTTCCCAGGCCCCGGCCTGGCCGTGCGCGTGCTGGGCGAAGTGAACAAGCCGCAACTGGACCTGCTGCGCGAGTGTGATGAGATTCTGCTGGAAGAGATCGTCAGTGCCAACCTGTATCGCAAGACCGCCCAGGTGTTCGCGGTGCTGCTGCCGGTCAAGGCGGTGGGCGTGATGGGTGACGGCCGCACGCACGAGCAGGTGGTCGCCATCCGGGCCGTGGAGACGCAGGACTTCATGACCGCCGACTGGGCGCGGATCCCCTACGACGTGCTGGCTGTCATCAGCAACCGCATCATCAACGAGGTTCGCGGTGTCAATCGCGTGGT
>CAYYGM010000001.1:27907-119823 GCA_964471555.1 uncultured Phycisphaeraceae bacterium | reverse complement strand
CGTGTTGCCGCCGATGCTTGCATTGCGGCAAGTGACCTGGCCACTGTTAGAGATCACCAGCGTGCCATCACCCAGGCGACCGATGAATAGATCTTCGCTGTTGGTCCATGCGGATTGATCGCCATCCACCAGCACCCGCCCGACAGACCCGGTGTAATAGCCGACATTGCCATCCTGACTACTGACCGTGCCCCCATTGGTGATGTCAAGCGTGCCACTGCCATATCTTCCGACGTACAGATTGCTGGCGTTGGTCCAGGACGATCCGGTGCCGTCCACGGTGACTGCACCGCTGCTGCCCTCCGAAGTGGCGATATTCCCTTGAACATTGCTGACCTGACCGCCTGCGGAAATCGTCATCGAAGCTGTGCCCTGCACGCCCACATCCAAGCCGCCATTCAAACTTGTGGTCAAAGCGCCGCCCGTCACATTCAGTTCGCCCGACGAGCCGGACCAGGTTGCCAGCGAGACGCCGGCCGGCAAATTCGTCACTTGGCCGCCGTTGGTGATGTTCAGTGTGCCGGAGCCCTCCCAACCGATCTGAATCCAAAAACTATCCGTCCACGTGGAGTTGGTTCCATCCACTGTCACCGTTCCCGTGGAACCAGCGGAATAGCCAATGTATGAAACATTACTACTGACAAATCCACCCCCGGTGACGGACATCGAACCGCTGCCGTTGTTACCGATGTACATATAGTTGTAACAGGTCAGGCTGGAATTCTCGCCATCCACCGACGTCGTGCCGGAGGAACCGACCGAATGCCCTAAGACTTGTGCAAATTCAAGCACCGCGGCGCCGTTGGTGATCTGAAAGGTGCCGACCCCGTCATATCCGACATAGACATGCCCCTGATTGTTGTAGGTTGTGCCATCTCCATCCACCGTCGCGATACCGTTGGCGGCAGGTCCGTAGCCCACATAAGTCGTTTCCAAAAGTAGATCGCTGCCACCATCAACCAACAGTGTTCCATCGCCCACATCGCCGACATGAATCTCGTTGGCCCCGGGGAACGAATTCGCATCCGGCACCACATCGCCGGTGATAGACACGGACGCGAAGACAGTGGGTGAGATGATCAACACCAGACCGCAGGCAGCCGACACCACTGCGCATGCGATGACATTCGACCGTGCACCAACACGACGGCTGGTCAAAAACAACTTCTCCATGATGTGTACCCCAGTAAAAAAATCCCTGCGGTGGCAAAAACCATTATGGCGGCAACAGGCATCCGCAGCAAGAACTTTAACCCGGATTTACGCCCCATATATGCGACTACTGGAAAAGTTCCAGGAGTCCGCGCGTTCAGCGAATCGTGTCAAACCTGCATATAAGCAGGCCACATGACATAAATCGCGCACGCACACGAACACGCACAGGAATGCACTGTCATGCGTTGCCGTCGCGCACCGCAGAAGTGAATGTGTCAGATCATGTGCGACGGTTCATCACTACCGGCCGCCGTGCCAGCCGCGGTTGGAACCCCCTCCCTGTCCCTGCCCCTGTCCCTGGCCATAGCCTGGTCCCTGACCCTGACCGCCGCCTTCGCCCTCGCCCCCGCGATAGCCGTGACCGCGGCCACGCACGCAGTTGGCAGCCAGACCCATCATCCGCAACTGCTGGTCAGTTGTCAGGTGCTCGCGCACAGCCAACAGGTAGTTGATCACACGTTTCTCCAATGCGTGCTCAGCTTCGTTGACCTGATCGATCTGGGCCAGGATCTGTTCGTTGGTGGAGTCAGGATTTTCCAGTAGCGTTGCCAGTGCCGCTCGCCGTTCGCTGACGGTCTTGCCCATCGCGGCGGCATCGGTTTCAAAGCTCGGATCCTGCTGCTGGATCGCTTCCCGCTGCGCGCTCGACAGCTTCAGCCAGTTGAACATCGGCGGCGCATTGCTCGGCTGCGGCGCAGCCTGTGCGGTCAGCAGAAACACCACCACGCCGATCAGCAGATATCCGCCCAGCCACAGAAACGTTCGCTTTCGCAGTTTCATAGCGCACTTCCAGTCTCGCCGTCCGCATCGGGCTCGGCGTAAAGCACACCCTGCACCAACAACGTACCCGTTGAATCCGTCAGTTCATCCATGTACAACGATTCGCTGACCTGCTCGTCGGTCATGGCCAGCCCCGCCGTGCCTTCCGGGGAGGCGGACCAAGTCATGCGGCCGGCCATGTGACCCGCAGCCGCCATCAGCGCCACCGCGGCTGCGATCCGAGCCGCCCGCATCCAGGGCAGACGGTAAATCACATCCGCCGGCTGCTGCCGTTCGTCCTCATCCACGGCCGCCATGATGCGCTGCGGCAGATCCGGGGCCACTTGCGGCGTTTTCCAACGGCCCAGACGCTGCCAGGTCGTCCGCACCACCTCCAGTTCCGCCTGGCACAGCCGGCAGCCTTGCAGGTGCTGCTCGATCGCCTGGGCCTGCTCGGCCGGCAGTCGTCCCGCGACGTATTCGATCAGCTCGATGGCGGTTACGTGGTCCATGGTTTACCTGTCTTCCAAATATGTTTAACGCAGACTCGGGGTTTTCCCTGTGGTGTCAAATTACGATTGCTCCAAATCGGCCAGAGACTGCCGCAGGGCCGCGTAGGCCCGCACCAGCAGCGATTCGACCGCCTTGACGCTCCACCCGGTGGCCTCGGCGATCTGCTGGTGCGATAAGTCCTGATACCGGTGCAGCACCAGGGCGGTTCGCTGGCGATCCGGCAACTGGTCGATGGCCTGCCGCACCCGCCGGGCCATTTCATCCTCAACCATCGCATCACGCTGCTGCTCGCCGGCCTGAGCCGGGGCATCGGCCAAACGCAGCGGCTGGCGACCGCGGCGGCGCTTGGCGTCCAGGCACAAATTGATCACGATGCGATACAGCCAGGTGGTGAAACGGGCTGTGGGCTGATACCGCCCCGCCGCTCGCCACAAACGCACAAAAGCGTCCTGGGCGATGTCCTCCGCTTCCTCACGCTGCCGGGCACAGCGGTACGCCAGCCGCCACACGCGCTCATGGTGGCGCTGCACCAGTTCAGCCAGGGCCACCCTATCTCCTGCCGCCACCCGGGCCATGCGCAGGCGATCGCTTTGGTCGTCGTCGCCGGGCGGCGCTGGCGGTGTGTTTGGGTTGGTCATGGGCCAATCCAAAAAAAATTCCCACCACCGCAGGATACCACCGCATGCCCCGTTTCACTATCCAGAGGCAAGCCTCCTGGAAACCTGCGGCCCGTGGCTGGGACCGCTCACAGGAAAAAAAGTTCCGCTGATCGTATTCACCCCTTACAAGGAGTTCACCGATGAAAAAGTTCCTCACCCTCGCCATCATCACCGGCCTGGCCCTGACCTTCGCCCTGCCGATTATGGCCGCTGACCAGCAGCGCAAGCGCGATCGCAAGAAAGACGGCTCCTGCCAGTCCATCACCGCCGTCGATCAGCAGGCTGCCCCCATGGCCGACCAGGTCAAGCAGCGCGACCGCAAGAAGGATGGCTCCTGCCAGTCCGCCGCCGCCCCCATGGCTGACCAGGTCAAACAGCGTGATCGCAAGAAGGACGGCTCCTGCCAGTCCACAAGCTGCACCGGTTGCCAGGCAGCCCCCATGTGCGACCGCGACCGCACCCGCGACCGTAAGAAAGACGGCTCCTGCCAGTCCGTGGCAACCTACGGTAAGGGCCAGGGCAAGAAGAGCGGCCCCCAGGACGGCTCCGGTCCCCGCCGTGACGGCTCCTGCCAATAAACCGCACAAGTCAATCCCGGCAGTAACCACCGCAAGTTTTTCGGATGTTCTCCGAGCCGAAATGTTAACACCGCCGTGTCGGATAAGACCCCACGTCCGGCACGGCGGATTTTTCTTGCGCCAGCTTTGTCGACGAACTGTCGCAAACCAACCTGGTCGAACACCTCACTCGCCCCGCCACGCCTGCCGCTGCAAGACTCCGCCTCCTGCTCGGTGCGGTTGGCAATTACTCTGTTTTCGGCGAAAACAGATTTATTGAATCAGGGGGCCTGCTTCCGAACTCATCCACGACATGTTGGGCTGCGACCGCTACACTATTCCGCCTATGGAAGCAGGTATCGTCGGACTGCCTTACGTCGGGAAAACCGCTCTGTTCAACGCCCTGGCTGCGGGTCACGCCCCCGCGGAATCTCAGTCAGGCGGCGTCAAACCGCACGTCAGCATCGTGCCCGTGCCTGACCCGCGCCTGGCCACGATCAATCGTTTCATCGAAACGCAGAAGATCGTGCCCGCCAGCCTGCGCCTGGTCGATGTGCCCGGCCTGGCCCCCGGTGCCGGCACCGCGGCCAAGTTTCTCAGCCACGTGCGCAACGTTGACGCCCTGGTCCACGTCGTGCGCTGCTTTGAAGACCCCAGCGTCCCGCACGTCAATGACACCGTGGACCCGGCCCGCGATTTCGATCACCTGGAAACCGAGCTGATGCTGGCCGACCTCGAGCAGGTCGAAGGCATGGCTGACAAAGCTCGCCGCGACGCTCGCATGGGTGACAAGGACGCCAAGCTGCGCCTGGAGGTGGTGGAAACTGCGGTCGCTGCGTTGTCGGATGAAAAACCGCTACGCACCATCATGGATCAGCCGCCGTTCAACAATCCCGACGCCCGCCGCCTGCTGCGCTCGATCGCCATGCTGACCGCCAAGCCCGTGCTGTTCGTCGCCAACGTCGCGGAGGATGATCCGAAGGGCGAAAGTGAACTGGTGCAGAAGCTGCGAAAAAAGGTCGGCCCCGACGCCATCGTCATCCCCGTCTGCGCCAAGCTGGAAGCCGAGCTGGCTGAGCTGCCCGATGATGAGCGCGAGCCGATGCTCAAGGAGCTAGGCCTGAGCGAACCCGCCATCGCCGTGCTGGCCCGCGCGGTGTATCAACTGCTCGGCCTGCAAAGTTTCTACACCGCTGGCATCAAGGAAATCAAAGCCTGGACCATTCCCCAGGGCGCCACCGCCCCCCAGGCGGCCGGCGCCATCCACAGCGACTTCGAGCGCGGCTTCATCCGTGTCGAGGTTTACTCCCTGGCTGACCTCGAGCAGTACAAGACCGAGCAGGCCATCAAAACAGCCGGCAAAATGCGGGTCGAAGGCAAGAACTACATCATGCAGGACAGCGACATCTGTCACTTCCTGTTCAACGTCTGACGCAACATGATTGGCCACGAAGGCACGAAGAACACGAAGGAAGGCAGAAACCACAGATTCCGCAGATTAGAACAAGACAGATAACGCAGATAAACGCCGATCAGACGCAGATAAACGCGGATGAAAGGCATTGTTTGGGTTTGCATCCGCGTTCATCTGCGTTCATCCGCGGTTGCTCTTTGTCAGTCTTGTTTCTTCGTGTCCTTCGCGCCTTCGTGGCGCATCAGGTTTTCAGGTTCAGCGCGGTGGGCCGAGCAACGGACGCAGCTTGCCGTCGCTTTGACGTAGCTTCTTGTCAGCGGTTGTAGCGTCGCAATTCAGTCTGGCCATCACCAAGGCCCGCTTGACGCTGCCTTTGGCTTCGTGCAACAGCGCGGCGGCAGCAGCGCGGCCCAGGTCCGTCTGCTGGGTGATGATGCGCAAGGCCCGGTCGATCAGCTTGTCGTTGCTGACGCGCAGGTCGATCATCAGGTTGCCCCAGACTTTGCCCAGACGCACCATGGTGGCGGTGGTCAGCATGTTCAGAGCAAGCTTGGTGGCGGTGCCGGCCTTCATGCGGGTGGAGCCGGTGACGACTTCCGGGCCGACGATCAGTTCCACGGCATGATCGAGCGCATGCTTGGGCAGGTCGTCGGGAAGATCCGCAACCTTCACGCAACAGATCAGGCCGGTGACGCAGCCGCGCTTTTTGGCGCGTTCGATAGCGCCCCAGCAGTATGGCGTGGTGCCGCCGGCCGCGATGGCGACGAACGTGTCGTGCTCGTTGACCTTCAACCGTTCAAACTCCGGCTCGATGCCGGCTGGATCATCCTCGGCGTTTTCAACAGATCGACGCAGCGCACCGTCGCCGCCGGCGATGATTCCCACCACGTCACGCGGATCGCAGTAAAACGTGGGCGGACATTCGCTGGCATCCAGCACACCCAGGCGTCCACTGGTGCCCGCGCCGGCATAAATCAATCGTCCCCCGCCCCCGGAAGAAGAAGTGGACAAACTCGCGGCCGCGGCTTCCACCAGTTTCGTGATGGCGGGGATGGCTCGCTTCACAGCCGCGGGCACGGTGGCGTCCTGGGTGTTGATCAACTCGAGCACCTGCGACGTCTCAAGTGAATCGAGGTTGGCTGAAGCATCCAGGCGCTGCTCGGTCACGAGCTTGCCACGATCTTGAGGCGTTCGTTTGCTCATGGATACACCCACGTACCTGCTCTCACGCTCTGCGGCGAGGTGATCGGCACACCATCCTGACTCAGAGCGCCCAGCACGGCAAAGCCCATCGCTTCACGCGCTTGCGGTGCGATGGCCAGTTCGTCGATCTCCACCACCTGGCCGCGATAGTGCTCACGAATCGCCGCCAGCAGTGTGGAGTTGTGCATGCCGCCGCCAGCCACGATGCTGCGTCCGACCAGTGAGTTTGCGATCACGCAGGCGACCGCTTCGATGGCGCTGCGCAAAGCGTCGGCCGGGTTGGCTTTTTCGCGCAGGGCGGCTGCCAGTTCATCCAGCCAGGCATCGTTGAACTGCTCGCGGCCGAGCGATTGACCGGCCACCACGTTGTCGATCCGTCTCCGCACGATATCCACCACCTCACTCTGCACGCGGCCGGCGGCCGAGTGGCGACCGTTGCGATCGTACGGCTCGTTGAACAGGCGTTGACACAAACCATCCATCAGCAGATTGCACGGCCCGACATCACGGCCGCGAACCTGCGCCGGATCAGCGGACAACACCGACACGTTGGCGATGCCGCCGAGGTTGATCACGCAGTCCGCTCGCTCACGGAAGATCACCCAGTCAGCCAGCGGCGTGATCGGCGCACCCGGCCCGCCGGCAATCAGGTTCGCCTGCCGCAGGTCGCAGCAGACCGGCACTTTCAGTCGTTGCACGATGGGCCAGGGATCGAGCAGTTGCCAGGACAGGTGTGATGCGCCGTCGTGAAAGATGGTTTGTCCATGGGCCACGATGAAGTCAACGGGTGTACCCTGGAGAAAGTCAGCCAGCAGTTCGGCATGGAAGTGGCCCAATTCGCGGGCGGCGCGGACGAACTGCGCGGCAGGCTGCGCCCGTGCCGACGCCAGCGAGCGCAGCGTTTGCCGCAGATCATCGGGGAAAGAGCGCGAGGCCATGCGATCGAAGGTCGCGTGCATGGCCAGCGCTTCACCTTCGATGCGCGTCAGGACCACGTCCAGGCCGTCAAGGCTGGTGCCGGTCATGCAGCCGACGACCTGTCGCAGCCGAACAGTCACTCTTTCTTTTCTTCGTCCTTCTTCTTGTCGCCGCCGAGCAGGCCGCCGACGCCTTTGAGTCCATCGCCGACGCCCTTGAGGCCTTCCTTGGCTTTATCACCGACTTCGCCCACAGCCTGTCCGGCGCCTTCGCTGATCTTACCCGCGGCCTCGCCGGCGACGTTGGTGACATTTTCAAGCTGCTTGCCGACCTCTTCGGTGACGTTGCCGATCAACTCCACGCCGACCTGGCCGAGGTTGCCGAGGCCTTCCAATCCGGAGCCGAGCTGATCCGCCAGGACGCCGGGCAGCTTGGTGGGATCTTTGAGCAGTGAGGCCATCAGTTCGCGAATGACGATGCCCACGACCTTGGACAACTGGGCACCTTCACTGCCGGAGCCGACATCGGTCAGCTTGATCTGCGGCAGCTTGATGGTCTGGGCTCCGACGCCGAAACCGCTGATGGAGACGGAAACGTCATCGATGATCAACTGGCGGATGATGTAAGTCTTGCCGCCCTCCTTGGGCTGTTTCTCACCGGAGGAAAGCTGCTTGAGGTTATCCAGGATCACGTCGAAGTTGTTCTTGCCGTCGGCACGTTCGACCACCATGTCAATGCCTTTGAGTTCGATCTTGGGCACCTCGATGCGATCGCTGGTGAGGCTGCCCAGACCGACGGCGACGTATCCGTCGGCGAGCTTGAGGAAGTGATCGCTCTTGTAACCTTCGGGATTGGCCAGGTTCAGGCCGCTCATGCTCAACTGGCCGCTGGTGATGCACACGTCAGCGGAGCTGAGCGTGGTCGTGACGCCGGTGGCGTAGGTGGCGCCGGCCTCGATGCCCTTGCGCACCAGGCTGTCCACCATCATCGCGACTGTCAGCAGGGCTACCACCAGAATGGCCACCACGGCAATCAGCACGGTCAGCAGTTTCTTCTTCATGTCGGCTCCATTTCTATCCTGCCCTCGGTCAGCACTATATCATGGTAGGCGTGACCGGCGAAGAACAAGCGATGCGGGCAGCCCTGGACCTGGCGCGAACCGGACGGGGCGCGGTCGAGCCCAACCCCATGGTAGGCGCGGTGCTGCTGCGCGAGGGGCAAGTGGTGGCCGGCAGCTGCCATCAACGCTTCGGCGGTCCGCACGCTGAGATCGAGGCCCTGGCTGACGCCGAGCGCAAAGGCATCAATCCAGCCGGACTGACCATGGCGGTGACGCTCGAGCCCTGCCGCCATCTCGGCAAGACCCCGCCCTGCACCGATGCTCTGATCGCCGCCAAACTGTCGCGCGTGGTGGTGGCCATGCTCGATCCCGATTCGCGCATGGCCGGCCAGGGTGTCGCCCAACTGAGCCGGGCCGGCATCCACGTTGACGTCGGCGTCTGCGAAGCTGAGGCCCGCGACCTCAACAGCCCGTACCTCAAGCGCACCACCACCGGCCTTCCCTGGGTCATCGTCAAATGGGCTCAGACACTCGACGGCCGCATCGCCACTCACAGCGGCGACAGCAAGTGGATCAGCAACGATGAGTCACGACAGCGCGTGCACCAGGTGCGGGCCCGCGTGGACGCCATCATCATCGGCGTCAACACCGCCATCCGCGATAACCCTGCACTGACCGCCCGTGATGTCGAAATCAAACGCCGGGCCCTGCGCGTGGTGGTCGATCCCAACGGCCGCATGCCCGCCGACGCAAAAATGCTCAGCGACGGCGGCCCACCCGTGCTGATCGCCGGCCGCGACATTCCCTTCACCGGCCACGACCTGACACCCGTGCTGCAACACCTGGCCCGGGAGCACCACGCCACCAACGTGCTGGTTGAAGGCGGCGCCACGCTCATCGGCTCGCTGTTCGAGCGCGGACAGGTGGACCAGGTGCTGGCCTTCATCGCCCCCAAGCTGCTGGGCGACGAACGGGCCATCGCTGCTGCCCACGGTCTGCGCATCGACCGCATCGCCGAGGCCCATCCCCTGCAATTGCGCACCGTCGAGCGCTTCGGCGACGACGTGCTGCTGGACTACCGCCTGGCCGGCCGCTGAACGTGTGGCGATCGACGCTGCGCACCTGACATCCAAGACTGACGCTCTACGCCATACTCTCACCAACGCTATGGCCGAGCAAGCTCGGCCGCTAAACGCGCTTGCGAAATCATCCTTGACAGCCGCGCTGGTGCCGGCGATAATTGAGAATTAGTTATCAATATGGAGCGCAAGACCGCCCAACGTCAGGCCATTCGTGACGCCATTCGCCAGGCACGGCGGCCGCTGAGCGCCGAGGAGGTGCTCGCCGCCGCCCGCCGTCGCTGCCGCGGACTGGGGCAGGCCACCGTCTATCGCGCCCTGGCGTCCGGGGTGCAGGAGGGCTGGCTCGAAAGCGTGCAGATGCCCAGCGGCCCGACCCGCTACGAGCTTGCCGAGCTGCCGCATCACCATCACTTCGAGTGCGTGCGCTGCCACCGCGTCTTCGACGTCACCGGGTGCCCCGGCCGGCTCGATCGCATGGTACCCAAGGGTTTCTCGCTGCAAAGTCACGAGATCCTGCTGTTCGGTTTATGCGAGAAATGCCAGAACAATTGACGTGAAACGCCTGCTGGTCCATCTCGCGCTCGCCCTCGGGTTGCTCAGCTACAGCAGCGGCGCCACATTGGCTGCCCACCGCGCCCTGGCTCACCACCATCAGCACGCGCATCATGCCGCGACCGGCGCGGCCATCGATGATGACTGCCATCTCTGCCAGGCCATGGCGGTGCGCGTCATCGACAACATCGATGCGCCGGCCGCACCCGCCCTGTGCTTTGCGCTCACCTGCGTACTGACGCCCGTCGCCGATCGACAGCCGCACGCGGACTGCCTTTCTATCGAACAGTCGCGTGCTCCGCCGATTTGCTGACGCCTCCACCTTGCTCGTGCCCCCCGGAACTGTCACACAACCGGAGCGTTGTCATGCGCCGTCGCCCCCGGAAGCGCTGCCGCCGCGCGTTTACTCTCATCGAACTGTCCTTCGACAGGCTCAGGGTAGTGAGGCAGAGAAAACCCGCAGGGTTTACTCTGATTGAACTACTGGTGGTCATCGCCATCATCGGACTGCTGATCAGTCTGCTGCTGCCCGCCCTCAAGCGGGCCCGCCACTCCGCCCAGGCCATCAACGACCTGAGCAACATGCGGCAAATGCAGACCGCCCACTGGCTCTACATGAGCGATTTCGACGGGCAGTTCACCAAGTTCGGCCTCGGCCACGGCGGAGTCCACAGCAATCCGCAGATCGCCTGGATCAACACCTTGTCCGCCTACAACGGCGATCAACTGCTGCTGCGCTCGCCCCTCGATGACAGCCCGCACTGGGGCCCCTACCCCGACGGCTCACCCATCCCCGGCGCAGACCCCGCCCAGCGGAGGCAGACGACCTATGGGATCAACGACTTTCTCAACGACTCGCCGCCCTGGGGTGGGCCGTACAAGTTGGAGACGATCCCCCGTCCGCCCAAGGTGATCCAGTTCCTGCACATGGCCTACGGCAGCGTCGAGCCGTCCTCACCGCAGGCCTCGGAATACGCAGCGGCCGACCATCCCCACGTGGAGAACTGGACCGGCAGCAAGGCTGCGCTCAAGGCAGCCAAACAGGTGCAGACCAACGCCGTGGACGGACCCTGGGGCACGAGCAAGGCGGTCAGCAACTATGGCTATCTCGACGGCCACGCCGCGGCGGAGATGTTCGCGGACATCTTCACCGACGTGGGCGTTGATCTTTCCACCTTCAACCGTTTCGATCCGCGCGTGGCGCGCTGAACTGTTTCAGTGCCCGTTAGTAATCTCCTTCTACTTTGAAAAAGACTTCATCATGCATCGATTTTTTGTCACCTTCGCCGTCCTGATCTTCACCGCCCTGCCGGCCGCGGCCGACGTCCACTTCGATGTCTCGCCGCAAGTGGTGGATCACAAGATCACCCTCAACGGCGTCACCCACGCCAGCACGGTCAATCCCTTCACCGAAGCCGACACTTCACCAACCGCTTATCGCTACTTCACGGCCGGCCTGTACGTCTTCGGCTACGAACTGGGCGAAGACCCGCTGTTTCCCAACAGTGCCAACGACCCCGGCATCAACAACGAGACCGGCAGCTACATTGATGAATCCGGCTCCACCGTCAACCTCACCGGCACCGGCCTGCCCCTGAACTCCACCCTCGCCCTCACCGTCACCAGCGACCTGACCTGTTGGACCGGCAGCGGGTTCACCGCCGTGCCCGATCAGGAAACCATCGCCCTGACCTACGGCTCCACCCGCACCGTCGGCACCGCCACCAGCACACTGTCTCCCCTGCTGATCAAAACCTTCACCAGCGATGACGACATCCACCTGCACCTGGAAGCTGAACTGCTCGGCAACGGCGGCGCATCGACCGATCCCACAGCCGGCATCTACCTGTTCAGCGCCGTGCTGCAAAGCTCCGACGCGGGCATCGCTGACAGCGATCCGTTCTATATGGTCTACAATTTCGGCCTCGACGAATTGGCCCACGAAGCATCCATCGAGTGGGTCAGCAGCAACCTGGTCCCCGAGCCGGGCGCCGCCGCGTTGTGTCTGTGCCCGCTGATCGCCCTGTCCGCACGACGACGCTCGTGCAACTGACCCGATCGCCACACAACTCCAACCATAACCCCACGAAGCCCAGACTGCCTCAGCCTGGGCTTTTATCATTCAACAAACACCACCTCATCCCGACCACACCACCCCCTCGAAACCCGCCGCGGGCTGTTATTAGTTTTCTAGAAAACTAATAACAGCCGTCGAGACGAAATTGAAGCGAAGGAAATTGCATGATGGGAAATTGATGCGGAGGAAGGGGATGAGAAGGAAAGAGAAAACAGGGGAAGGAAATGATCTGGGCGGGCTATTGCGGGTTTGCCGGTGCGTTTTGCTGGGGCACGAACAGATACACGCACGACTGCAGCTTGAAGCGTTTTGATTCGATCAGTTGGCCGTGCTGGGCGACCACGTTGTAGATGCCGGGGCGTGGATACCAGTTGATCAGCCAGATGCGCGGGTAGCGCTGGAACAGGTCGGCCACCGCGTCGGGGGATACGGCCGGCAGCACCACGTAGGCTTCGGGCTTGTAACCCAGCAGGCTGCGGATGGCCAGGCGATCGGGCTGGGTCGGGTCGCCGGGCTGGGCGCGGAAGTAGTAATCGAAGCAGACGTCGAAGTCGTCGTCGCCGAACAGGATCAGGTCGGTGGGCAGGGCATGCTGACGGACGTAGATCGCGGCGCTCTTCCAGTCGCCCTTGTTCTTGTACTCATAGTAAACGGCCACCGCCCGGACCTGGATCACGGTCAGCACGGCCAGGACCACAGCAATCAACAGCGGCCGACGCAGCGACAGAACGCCGGCCGCGATCATTACTAACCAGGCCGGGGCTGCAATCAGCAGCACGCGCGTGGCAAAGATGGGCATCAGCACCAGGCTCAACAGAAACAGCGCGGCCGGCACGCCCAGGGCGAAACCGCCGACCACCAGCAGCCGCACCGGGCGTTGTCGCAACAGGGCTACGGCGCCAAGCAATGCAAAGAGCAGAAACGTCAAGTCGATCCACGGTTGATAGGTGCTGATCCAGCCCTGGCCGAAGATATAGCGCAGGTCGCGCAGCAGTTGCGAGTCACTGACCAGGGGCATCCACCAGACGCCGGGCATGTCGTGGGTCTGGTGCAGCAGAGTGGGCAGCCAGAACATCCATGCGATCAGAGCGATACTGTTGAAGATGGCCCAGTTTCCGATGAAGGCGAAGCGGCGCTGCGGCGTACACAACCACCAGATGATCACGCCGACGGTGGCGAGCATGGGCAGCAGGCAGCCGGTGTTGTGGAAGTAGAGTGCGAAGATGACGCTGACGGTGTAGCCGATCCAGGCCGGGGCGCTGCGGCGGTTGACGAAGCGATTGCTCAGGTCCGGCCGCTGCAGCAACCACGCCAGGGCCCACAGTCCGCCGATGACGGCCGCGGTCAATCCGGTGTAGGCGCGGGCCTCCTGGCTGTACTCGACGTGGACGCTGCACGTCGCCAGCAGCAGGGCTGAGGCCAATCCCAATTTCCTCCCACCCAACTCCCGGCCGAGCCCATAAACCAAACCCACGCCCAGCAAACCGAACAGCATGGCCGGCGAGCGCAGTGCGAACTCCGATTCACCGAAGACCCGCCAGAGGCGCTGAATGGAGTAATACAGCGGCGGGTTGGTTTCCGCACGCCCCTTGCCGAACCACAGTTCCTCGTGCGACATCTGGCTGAAGCGCCAGCTTGCGCCTTCGTCGTACCACAGCGGCTCGCCGCCGAGGCGATACACGCGCAGGAAACACGCCAGCGCCAGGATCAGCAGCAGCGGCCACCACCGCAAGTGCCCAGCCAGCAATCGGCGGGCGCGGTCAGGTATGGCATTGACAGATTCTTGAGCCGTCATGGCGAGGGCCGCCTCCACTGACAACAAGTCAGTCCCTCGTCCGATTATCGGCAAGATTCGCCCGGAGGTTGGTTTCTTACCCCCTCTCCCCTCGGGAGAGGGATGGGGTGAGGGCCGAACTTCCTGTGCGCCTCATCGTCGAAACACGCCCCCGATCAATCCCGCCCTCACCCTGCCCTCTCCCAGGGGTAGAGGGTTCGGAAGTTGCCTGTTACGAATTGCCTTCCAGCACTGCCTTGGCGATGTTGGCGGGCACCTGGCGATACTCGAGCGGCTCCATGGCGTAGGCGGCCCGGCCCTGGCTCATGCCGCGCAGGCTGGTGGCGTAGCCGAACATCTCGCTCAACGGGGCTTCGGCGGTGATCAGCATCGTGTTGCCGCGCTTTTCCTGGTTGACGATCATGCCGCGGCGCGAGCTGAGGTCGCCGGTCACGTTGCCCAGGAACTCTTCCGGGCTGGTCACCACCACCTTCATGATCGGCTCCAGCAGGGCGAGCCCCGCCTTGCGGCAGGCTTCCTTGAAGGCGATCGAACCGGCCATCTCGAAGGCGATCTGCGAACTGTCCACCTCGTGGTACGAGCCGTCGATCAGCGTAATCTTGACGCCCTGCAACGGGTAGCCGGCCAGCACGCCGCTCTTGGCCATCTGGCGGGCGCCGTATTCGACGCTGGGGATGTATTCCTTGGGAATCGCGCCGCCGATGATCTTGTTCTGGAAGGCGATGCCGTCGGTGAAGTCCAGTTCGTCGGCCGCAGCCTGCTCTTCGGTGTAAGGCTCGACGGTGATGATGGCGTCGCCGAACTGGCCGCGACCGCCGGTCTGCTTCTTGTGCAGGCCGCGAGCTTCGGCTGTGCCGGTGATCGACTCACGGTAGGCCACGCGCGGTTTGCCGACGTGCACGCCGATCTTCATGTCGCGGGTCAGCTTGGTCTTGATGATGTCCAGGTGCAGCTCGCCCATGCCGGCGATGATGGTCCTCGCGGCGGATGGTGGCCAGGGCGTTGGCCAGCTTTTCCTTGTCCGCCTGCGTGGCCGGCTCGATGCTCATGGAGATCACGGGGTCGGGGAAGTCCATGCGCTCGAGGATGATCGGCTCGTCGGCGTCGCAGAGCGTGTCGCCGGTGACCGAATTCTTCAGGCCCACCACCGCCACAATTTCGCCGGCGTAAGCCGTCTCGCGGGCGATGCGTTCCTTGGCGTGCATCTCGAACAGGCGGCTGATGATCTCCTTGCGGCCGTTGCCGGGATTGAGCACGCGTGATCCCTTCTGCAGCTTGCCGGAATACACGCGCACGTAGGTCAGGTCGCCGTGAGCATCGGAAACGATCTTGAAAACCAGGGCTGAGAGCGGCGCTTCGCTGTCGTGGGGACGCGAGAGCCTGGTGTGCTTGTCAGCAGGATCGGTGCCTTCGACGGGTGGCACTTCGGTGGGACAGGGCAGGTAATCGATCACGCCGTCGAGCAGGCGCTGCACGCCGATGTACTTCAGGGCCGAGCCGGTGAATACGGGCACCACCTTGTGGTTGAGCGTGCCACTGCGCAGGGCGGCCCGGATCTCGTCGGCCGTGATGGTCGATTCGTCGGTCAGGTACTTCTCGGTCAGGTGGTCATCGAGCTCGGCCGCCTTCTCGACCAGCTCGTGATGCCACATCAGGGCCTCATCCTTGAGCGAATCGGGAATCTCGCGTTCCTCGACGCGCGAGCCGAGTTCCTCGGCTGCGAAGTAGTAGGCCTTCATGGTCAGCAGGTCGATGATGCCCTCGAAGGTGTCCGCCGCCCCGATGGGAAGCTGCACAGCCACAGGGTTGGCGCCCAGCCGCTGTTTGATGCTGTCGAAGCTGAAGAAGAAGTCAGCACCCATCTTGTCCATCTTGTTGATGAACGCACAGCGCGGCACGTGGTAGCGGTCCGCCTGCCGCCAGACCGTCTCGCTCTGGGCCTCGACGCCCTCCTTGCCGTCGAAGACGACCACCGCGCCGTCGAGCACGCGCATGGAGCGTTCGACCTCGATGGTGAAGTCCACGTGGCCGGGGGTGTCGATGAGGTTGCACTTGTACTCGATGCCGTTGCGGACCCAGGGGCAGGTGGTGGCAGCCGACTGAATGGTGATGCCGCGCTCCTGCTCGTCCTGGAGGAAGTCCATGGTGGCGGTGCCGTCGTGGACCTCGCCCATCTTGTAGGTCTTGCCGGTGTAATAGAGCACGCGCTCGGTGACGGTGGTCTTGCCAGCGTCGATGTGGGCGCAGATGCCGAAGTTGCGTGTTCGTTGCAGGTCGATCATCTTGCGGTCGCCGACGGTCAGGGTGGCCGTGGTCATGGTAACGATCCTGGGGCTTGGTCTAAAGGCGGTGGCGTCAGCGACAGCAGCCGCCCGGGGTCACGTCTTCCTGTCTCAATAGGTCGGCCGGTGGGTCATGCACCTGGCCCCCGACCTACGGAAAGCCCCAAAGCATAGCTCAATATCGGCCACGGTCAAGGCAAATTTTGTGTCAGAACAGGGTTATCGGACCCATCCCTGGATGCCCGGGGCGATTCGCCAGGGGATTCGACCGCCTTGGGGCAGCCGTTTCCGGGCTTCGATTTTCGTTCTGTTACTTGCGGGGGTCACGTCCGCCCAAATTGTTTCTCCAGATCCTTGATCGTCAGCCGCAGTGAGGTCGGCCGGCCGTGCGGGCAGTTGCTCGATCGCTCCACTTCCAGCCGCAGCTTCAGCAGTTCGGCCAACTCGTGCTCGCCCATGTGGTCGCCCGCTTTGACTGCCGCCTTGCAGGCCATCATGTCCAGCACCTCGTGCAGGGCAGCCTCCAGGGGAAGGCTGGAACCGTCAGGCTTGAGATCGCCCTCCTCCGCCCGGTCCAGCAGTTCATTGAGAAACGCCGCCGGATCAACCTTGCGATCGAACAGAAAACTGGGAAACGCCTGGATCGCCAACGCGTCCGGCCCGATCGGCTCCACTTCCATGCCGATCTTGTCCAGCAGCGGCTGCAACGTCTCCAGTGCGTCCTGCTTCCCCGGCGCTTCGACAACCACCGGCATCAGCAGCCGCTGGCTCTCCAGCTTCTGGTTGTCCTCCAGCACCCGCTGGCGCAACTGCTCGAACATCACCCGCTCGTGCAGGGCATGTTGATCGATGATGAGCAGGCCGCCGTGCTCGTCCTCGGTGACGATGTAGCTGTCGGCGATCTGCAGAATCGGCGTGGATCGGGTCTCGGGTGTCGGGCTTCGGGTATCGGGTTCGATCAGCTTCGGCTCAACGTCCGCCAGCTCGCGCTTCAGGTCTTGGAAGACCAGCGACTTCTGTTCCGGAGCCATGCGGCGGAAGTAATCCACGAACCCCTCGGCAGAGGATGACCCCGCATCGCCGCCTTTCCAATCTGCCATCTGCCATCTGCCATCCGCCATCCCCTTGGGCGTCAGATCCGCACCCAGCAAGCGCTGGCGTATCGCTGACTGCACCAGCCCGTGCACCCGTGACGGCTCACGGAAACGCACCTCCGCCTTGGTCGGATGCACATTCACATCCACCTGGGCTGGATCGACCGCCAGAAACACCACCGCCACCGGGAAACGGTCCGGCGGCATCAGCCCACGGTAAGCTTCCTTGAGCGCATGTTGCAGATTGCGATCACGAATCGGCCGGCCGTTGACGCACACGTATTGACTCTTGCCCGCCGCCTTGGCCAGCGACGGCTGCCCCGCCAGACCCCACACGGCGTAGGGCGTGGAGCGTGGAGCGTTGGGCGTATCCCGCGAGCCGCCCCCGGAAGTGCGTGTCGCCGCGGACGGTGGTTCCTCGTGCTCAAACTCCAGCAAACCGTCCGCCAGTTCCTTGCCCAGCAGTTCGATGCAGCGCGACGTTCGGTCCTGGTCCGGCGGCAGATCGCGCACCGTGCGCCCGTTGTGCGTCAGTCGAAAGCCCACCCGCGGATTGACCATCGCCGCCCGCAGCACGGTTTCGTGGATGTGCCCGAACTCGGTGGCTGCACTGCGCATGAAGCGGCGACGGGCCGGCGTATTGAAAAACAGATCGCGCACCACCACCACGCTCCCCGGCGCTCCCGCATAAGGCTTGACCTTACTGACCTGATCACCTGCTACTTCAATCTCTCCGCCCCCTGAAGTTGCCGCATGGACTGACATCAGTTTCAACCGGCTCACCGACGCGATCGACGCCAGCGCCTCACCGCGGAACCCGAAAGTCTCGATCGCCTCCAAGTCGTGCGAATCCTGCAGCTTACTGGTGGCATGCGGGGCGACCGCCAGTTCCAATTCATCCGGCGGAATACCGCAGCCGTCGTCCGCCACGCGGATCAGTTGCGTTCCACCCTCCTCGATGGCGATATCGATGCGCGTGGCCCCGGCATCCAGGCTGTTTTCCAGCAGTTCCTTGACCACGCTGGCCGGCCGCTCGATCACCTCGCCGGCCGCAATCTGGTTGATCAGCAGTTGTGACAGCTTGTGGATGGGCATGACTCTATCGTAGCAGGTGGCTGGTTTGTTTAGCGGGCGAGCTTGCTCGCCCATCACGGAGCAAGCTCCGCGGCTAAACGATGTCACGCCAGCTTCGCACCCTCGCGGCAGGCCAGTTCATCATGCCAGCGCAGCACCGCGTCGATCTGCGGATGCGCTTCTTTCGAGCCGAACGTCCCGACCAGTTCGCACGCGGCATAGCCGGCCGCCACCTGCTCGTATCGCTGCGACCATTGGGCGTAGGCCTGCCGCACGCGATCGTTTTCGAAAGGGAATCCTTTGGGCGGATGCTTCACCCCGCAGCGCCACGGCTTGGGTGTCAAGCGGGCGCGAAAACATTTTTGTGTGCGGCACAACTGCACGTACTGCGGATCGCCGCCGAACTGCTGCATCAGGTTCAACGTCTCCGCCGCCGCGGGATCAAACGGCCGATGGATCACCGCGGCCCGCAAACCCGCGGCCGTGCGATACAAGCGCACACCCGCACCCGGTTGATCCCGCACCAGTTGCTCGATGCGCTGCGACACGACCTGCTCGTGCGTAGGTTGGTTCTTGTCCTTGCGCGAAAACAACGCACGTAACAGGCCGCCGCTTTCCGGGAGCGGCTGATCAATGTCGATGAACATGGCCGAGGCGGCATTGAGCACGAACGCGCCATAACCGTTGCGCGTCACCGCGGCGACGGTCTGATCCCCCACCTGCATCCGGTCCACGATCTGCTCGCGAATCGGGCGATCGGGATAGGGATACTCCCGCATCTCGCCCTGTTCGCGGATTCGTGCTGCCGCCTTGCGGGCCCGTGCCAGGGCCACCGTGCGCGCATCCCGCTCGCTGACATTCGACCAGCCCAGCCCGGTGACTGCGCATGGATCGTCTGTTTCCGTGCCGTCCAGGTTGACGCGAGCCCGGGCCCAGAAGGGATAGACCTGCATGCCGCCAGTATATCTTCGGTGGTATCGTGTGGTCATGCCGCAGACGCTGCGAGACATTCAGAACCTGCTCGCTGAGCACAACCTGCACCCCAAGAAACGCTTCGGGCAGAACTTCCTGCACGATCACCATCACCTGGCCCGCATCCTGGAAGCGGCTGAAGTTTCGCCGGGCGACCTGGTGGTCGAGGTCGGCCCCGGCACCGGCACGCTCAGCGAACTGCTGCTGGAAGTCGGCGCGAATCTCGTGGCCGTCGAAGTGGACCGCGATCTGGAGCCGATCCTGCGTCAGCGGTTGGGTGAAAACTTCCGGGGGTTGATCTTCGATGACGTGCTGGCGGGCAAGCATGCCCTGTCGCCCAAGCTGCTGGATGCGGTGCGCGATCAGCCGTTCAAGCTGATTGCCAATCTTCCTTACCAGGTTGCTTCGCCGCTGCTGGTGAATCTGATCACACAGACCGCGATGACTGCGGCCGTGGTGATGGTTCAGCGCGAAGTGGCCCAGCGCATCATGGCCGGGCCCGGATGTAAGGACTACGGGCCGCTGTCGGTGATGGTGCAGGCCACGTGCAGTGTGCGCCGCGTGGGCGTGCTCAGTCCGCACTGCTTCTGGCCTGCGCCCAAGATCGAGTCGGCGGTGATCCGCCTGGATCGGCTCAATCAACCGCACAGCCGCGACCTGTCCGCCCTGTCGCAACTGCTGCACACGCTTTTTTCCAAGCGGCGCAAGCAACTGGGCGCCATCCTCGGCCGCGACCGCGCCTGGCCGGCCGGCATCGACCCGAGCAGCCGCCCCGAACAACTGACCGTCACTCAATTGTGCGCCCTGGCAGGGGATTAACCGCCAAGACGCCAAGAGCGCCAAGAAACAAAAAAGCAAAGAAGCAACCGCGGATGAACGCAGATGGACGCGGATAAGAATCAGGAACATTGACTTTTATCCGCGTTCATCCGCGTAACATCTGCGTTCATCCGCGTTATCTGCTTTTTTAATCTGCGCAATCTGCGAAATATGCGGTTTCCGCCTTTCTTGGCGATCTTGGCGTCTTGGCGGTTCAACACTTCTACCCCACTGGCCAGCCACCCATATCACGGCTACAGTTATCCCATGCGAACACTGGTCGCCATCCCCGTTTACAACGAGCAACGCTACGTCGCCGCGGTCCTGGAGAAGATCCGTCGCTTCGCCTGCGACATCCTGGTCATCGACGACGGCTCCACCGATGACACGCCCAGCCTGCTGGCCAAATTGCCGGTGGACGTCATCCGCCACGCCCGCAACCGCGGCTATGGCAGAAGCATCCGCGATGCCTTCCGCTGGTCGCAGTGCTACAGCTACGACTGGCTGATCACCATGGACTGCGATGAGCAGCATGAGCCCGAGGCTTTGCCCGAGTTTTACAAAGCCATCGAGCGCAATGATGCGGATGTGATCAGCGGCTCGCGCTATCTGACCATCGACCACAACGACGACCGCCCCCCCGCCGACCGCCGGGCCATCAATCAGCAGATCACCGAGCGCATCAACCAGGTGCTGGGCCTGAACCTGACCGACTCTTTCTGCGGCTACAAGGCTTACCGCGTCGCAGCCCTCAAGAAGCTGGACCTGCGCGAGGATGGTTACGCCATGCCGCTGCAATTCTGGGTCCAGGCGGCCGCCAAAGACCTGCGCATCGCGGAACTGCCCATTCGCCTGATCTACAACGATCCCAAGCGCAGCTTCGGCGGACCGCTGGACAATCCCGATTGCCGCCTGGGCCACTACCTGCAAGTGTTCGAAGCCGAGCTGGCCCGCTTCCCCGATCGCTTCCCTGCCCACACTTCCGCCGCCTGCACCTGCTGCCATGAAGGTACGCGTTGACCCGCCGATTTCCCGCTGGGCCGACGCCCTGAGCAAACCCCAGGCTGTGGTCGCCACCGGCCACCAGGCCCTGCTGTGGCATCCCGGCATCCTCGCCAAACTGCTGGCCGTCAAGGTGGCCGCCGAGCGCTATGGTGCGACGCCGCTGCACATTGTGGTCGATCATGATGTGCACGAAGCGCTGACGCTCGATCAGCCGCGGGTCGAAGGCGAAAGACTGCTGGCCGACACGCTGCGCCTGGGCGAGCAACTGCCCGACGCGCCCACCGGGTTTCAGCCCGCCATGCGCCTGCAACTGAAATCCGTGCGCGATCAGCGCCTGCACGATGCCCTGGCGGCAGCATCAGGTGACTCGTTGGCCAGGCAACTAACCGCGGCATTGATGACGCTGCTCGAGCCGGTGCTGGGACGCATCAATGTGATGTACGTCAGTGATCTGCCGCGCGATGAGCGCTACCGCCAGCTTGTGGACCTGATGATCGCCGAGGCCCGGGCCTGCGCCGATGCGTACAACGCCGCGATCGCTCAGACCGGCCTGCACGACGTCTCGCGCCTGCGCCTCGATGATGAAAAAGTCGAACTGCCGCTGTGGGCCTGCGCCTGGAAGCAGCCGCGCCGGCGCGTGTTCGCTTCGCGCGGTTCGCTGTTCGATGAGCACGATCGGCCGATCGACCGCCAGGCGGCGCTATTGCCCAAGGCGCTGCTGCTCAGTGCCGTGATGCGCGGGCTGCTCAGCGACCTGTTTGTGCACGGCCTGGGCGGCGAGATCTACGACCAGGCCACCGAGCGCTGGTGGCGAAAATGGCGCGGCGAAGCGCTGCATCCGATGGCTGTGGTCACCGCCGACCTGCGCCTGAATTTCGATGTGCCCCTGGCCGACGCCGATGACCTGGCCCATGCCGTCTGGCATCGCCATCACCTGCAGCACAACCCCGACCCGGATCGCAAGCAACCGCTGCTGGAGCAGATGGCCGTCGCCACCGAACGCCCCCGGCGAACGGATCTGTTCAAGCAGATGCACGAACTTAACTCGCAACTGCACGCACTGAACCCACAACTGTTGCGCGAAGCGGACCGGCAAGTGGAACTGGCCCACCTCGGCCGCGCCAACGCCCGCATCGCCGCCCGCCGCGACTGGTGCATCGGGTTCTATCCGCTCGAACAGTTGCAGGCTCTGCGGCAGGCGGTGGCCGATACAATGAACGCATGAATGGCCGCTCCACTTCAGTGGAGCGTTTCCCTCGCACGCCCCGGTGAACCGGGGCGACCTCGCTGAAAACCACGTACTCACAGTGAGTTCCCATGAAACGAATCCTGCCCGCCCTGATCGTTTTGTTTCTTTTTCCCGCCCTGTTGCACGCTGAATCAACCGACTTCGAGCGCTGGTACGTGGTCATGCTCCAGGGCCAGCGCGTCGGGCACATGCACAGCAGCACCCACACCGTCGGCCCCAACGTGACCACCACGGAACAGATGGCCATCACGCTCCGCCGCGGGCCTTCGGTGGTGTCGGTCGAGCAGACCATGAGCTTCACCGAAACGCTCGACGGCAAACCCGTCAGCGCCGAGACGATGCTGAAAACCGCGCAGCAGCCGATGACCAGCCGCTTCATGTTCAGCGACGACGGCATCGACATCGAGCGCGAGATGGCCGGGCGCAAGCTCACCGAGCACGTGCCCCCGCTGGCCGGTGAATATCTCACCCCCGCTGCCGCCCAGAAGCGCATCGAGCAGCTCGACAAGCAGGGTGCTGACAGCATTCAACTGGCCGTGCTCGATGTTTCCAGCGGGCAGCCGGCCGTGGTGGCCGTGGTCATGAAACGCATCGGGCAGGAGAACATCGAAGTGCTGGGCAAAACCGTGCCCGCCCAGGTCTGGGACGTCACCAGCACGACCACCGGCGGCCTGACCATTCGCCAGTACGTTGACGACCAGGGCCAGATGCTGCGCAGCACCATTGCCATCATGGGCATGACGCTCGACATTCTCGCCGCCGACGAAGCGGTCGCCACCTCAGCCGCCAATCCGCCGGAGGTCGTCGCCAGTCTGCTGGTGCATCCCGATCATCCGATCACCCAGCCGCGCCAGCTTCGCCGGTCGTTGTTCAAGCTGCTGCTGCCGGATGATTTTGAGGGCGATCTGCCCCGGGCGGGTTATCAGCGCGTCACCTGGGCGGACGATCACACCGTGCTGGTGGCGCTCGACCTCGATCAGCCCGTGGCCCCCACCGACGACGCTCCCACGCCCGACAATCTTGCCGCTTCCACGGTGCTCGATTACCAGAACCAAGCCGTGCAGGCGCTGCTGGCCCAGGCATTGGGCAACGAGGCCGACCGACTCTCCATCGCGGAGAAAGCCGAGCGCCTACGCGCTTTCGTGCATCAATACGTCACCAGCAAGAACCTCTCGGTGGGCTTCGCCTGTGCCAGTGAAGTGGCCCGCACCGCGGAGGGCGACTGCACCGAACATGCCGTGTTGTTGGCCGCCTTGCTGCGCGCGGCCGGCATCCCCAGCCGCACGGTCACCGGCCTGATCTACGTCGATGAATTCCTCGGCACGCAAAACGCCTTCGGCTATCACATGTGGACCGAAGCCTGGTTGACCCCCACCCACGAAGCGGGCGATCGCTGGGTTGACCTCGACGCCACGCTCGACAATCCCTTCGACGCCGCCCACATCGCCCTGGCCGTCTCCGCCATGCAGGAAGGCTCGCTGGTCAACGACATGATCGACCTGCTGCCGCTGCTGGGCGGGCTCAAGATCGAGGTGCTGGAGCAGAATTGATCGCCGCAGTCCGTCGCAGTCCCGCTGAATGCAGCACACATTTTCCCATGCGTGCGATCGCTTCTGCCGTTATCATGGGCTCAATCCTGTCAGGGGGTTTTGAGCCATGCTCGACATGCTCTCGTCCATGTTCGACATCCAACACACGCTCAGCTATGGCATCGACGTAACCATCTACTTCTTCCTGGGCGTCGTCGGCCTGGTGCTGTTCATCCTGCGCCTGGGCATCTCCATCCTCTTCG
Organism: uncultured Phycisphaeraceae bacterium; assembly: GCA_964471555.1. GTDB lineage: Bacteria > Planctomycetota > Phycisphaerae > Phycisphaerales > Phycisphaeraceae > JADLFV01. Next base: position 95,732 of record CAYYGM010000001.1, on the reverse strand, counting down.
GCGACGTTGACAGCGACTTCAACGTCGACGCCCATGTCGATGTCGATGGCGATGCGACGATGGCGGCCCACGATGGCGGCTTCTCCATCCTCTCCGTGCTCTCGATCCTCGCATTCTTCACCGGCCTGGGCTGGACCGGCGTGCTCTGCCGCGTGGACCTGGGTATGAGTCACGTGCCCTCGGCCCTGATCGCCGCCGTGGTGGGCTTCGGCTTCATGTTCTTCGCGGCCGGCCTGATGTTCTTCGTGCGCAAACTCAACCGTACCATCACCTACAATCCCGCCGATGCCGTGGGCAAAACCGCCACCGTTTACCTCTCAATCCCCCAGCGCGGCCAGGGCTCAGGCCAGGTCACCGTCACCGTCTCCGGCCGACGCATGACCATGAACGCCATCAGCACCGGCGACGCCATCGCTCCCTTCACCGAAGTGATCGTCAAAAACGCACAAGACGACGAAACGTTGGTCGTCGAACCGAAATTTGCAACACCCAATGCCACCAAACCCGCGACTGATGCGCCTTCCCAGTAATGGGACTTCGAGGCTGTTCATTGTCAACACTTCGACATCACGTGCGGGCATACTGAACGCAACATCCAGCGCGGCCCGACCGCGGTTGAAAGGGGACACACATGTTCGAACTTCTCGCCGCCACTCTGCCCAGCGGGGCCATTCTCGCCCTGATCGTCCTGGCTGCACTGATCCTGCTCTCAGCCGTGGTGCTCATCGTGCAGCGCTATCGCCGCTGCCCCTCCAACCGCATCCTGGTCATCTACGGCAAGGTCGGCGGACAGCGCGCAGCCAAGGCCCTGCACGGTGGTGGCGCTTTTGTCTGGCCCATCATCCAGGACTACGCCTACCTCTCGCTCGAACCGATGACCATCGACATCGAGCTGACCAGCGCCCTGTCGAAAAAGAACATCCGCGTGGCGGTGCCCTCCACCTTCACCATCGGCATCTCCACGCAGCCGGACATCATGAACAATGCCGCCGAGCGCCTTCTGGGGTTAGCCGAACGTGACATCGCTTCCACCGCCCGCGACATCATCCTCGGCCAGATGCGTCTGGTCATTGCGACTTTGACCATCGAAGAGATCAACACCGACCGCGAACGCTTCCTCGACCTGGTCAACAAGAACGTCAACTACGAGTTGAACAAGGTCGGCCTGTACATGATCAACGTCAACGTCCGCGACATCACGGACGAATCCGGCTACATCGAAGCTCTCGGCCGCAAGGCTGCCGCCGAAGCCATCAACCAGGCCAAGATCGAAGTCGCCGAGGCTGAACGCTCCGGCGCCATCGGCCAGGCCACCGCCAACCGCGAACGCGAAGTGCGCGTCGCCGAGCAGGCCGCCCAGTCCGCCATCGGCTCCAAGGCTGCCGAACGTGATCAGCGCATCCGCACCAGCGAACTGGAAGCTGAAGGCATCTCCGGCGAAGCATCCGCCAAACGCGCCCAGGACATCGCCATCGCCGAGCAATCCGCCCAGGCTGTGCAGGGCAAGAAAAACGCCGAGGCTGAGCAGCGCATCAAGGTCGCCTCCCTCGAAGCCCAGGCTGTTGACGGCGAAAACACATCCAAAGCTGAGATCGCCGACTCCATGGCCAAGCTCGCCCAGCGCCAGGCCGACGCCCGCCGCAAGGGTGATGTCGCCCTCGCCAACGCCAGCCGTGACGTGTTGATCGCTGAGAAGGAAGAAGAGCTGGCCCGCATGGAGAAGGAGATCATCGCCAAGCAGATGATCCAGCGCAAGCAGATAGAAATCGACGCCGAAGCTGAAGCTGAGAAGCGCCGCCGCATCGCCAAGGGTGAAGCCGACGCTGTGCTCGCCAAGTACCTGGCCGAAGCCGAAGGTGTGCAGAAGGTGCTCGAATCGAAGGCGGCCGGCTACGAACGCCTGATCGCTTCCTGCGGCGACCAGAAACAGCTTGCCGCGAGTTTGCTGATCATCGAAAAACTGCCCGACCTCGTGGCCGAACAGGTCAAGGCCATCCAGAACCTCAAGATCGACAAGATCACCGTCTGGGACTCCGGCTCCCCCGCCCCCGGAAATGCCAACGGCGATACCGTCCCCACCGGCTCCACCGGCAACTTCCTCCGCGGCCTGATCGGCGCTTTGCCCCCGATGCACGAACTCGCCCAGCAGGCTGGCATCGACCTGCCCTCCGTCCTGGGCTCCGTGGACAAACCTCACACCGCCCAGTCACAGCGCCCCGCGCCCAACACGCGCAAGCCCGACAACAAGCCCGGCGAATAACCTCCACCCGGGAACGCTCCTGGGCGCCCAACTTCCAGGGCGGCGACTGACATCATGGGGTGGTACCGAAGGGTGGGCGGCTGGGCGTGCCGGGGAGAGGTTGTGGCACTACAATCCGGGCATGAGATATCCGTTGGCCATCATGGCTGTGGCGGCACTGATGCTCGCTGGATGCGCAGCCAACAAACCTCTGCCCGACAACACGCCGGACCGCGACATGATTGTCGGCTACAGCCTGCTTTACAGCGTGGTCAAGGACGAGGCCAACGTCGATGGACTGTTCATATTGCGCAAGTCCAGCGAATCGACTCGGGCCGTGGTGGTGGCGATTGCGGAGGCGTCCCGACAGGCGAAAAAAGACCTCGAGGACATGGCAGCAGCCGATCCGCAGTTGCGACTGGACGTAACGGACCTGCCGGCCGCGGAGGCTGACGCCCGCAGCATCATCGCCACCGATACCAGCAAAAAACTATTGTTCGGCGATGAGTTCGAACGCACCCTGTTATTGTCGCAGCTCAATGCCACACAGTACATGGGCGCTTTGGCCCAGTATCTCAGCGAGCGCGAACGCAATGAAGGTCGCTCTGCCACGCTCAAGGATCTGGTCCAGCGCATGAACGAACTGCACGGGGAAGTGCTGGAGCGGGTTGAAATCAAAACCTGGTGAAGCGAGTAACGGGGGGAAGCGGAACAAGCATTCAATGGGTGCAGGGGCGAGGCCGCCCCGGTTCACCGGGGCGTGCGGGCGATGCGCGAGTGCGTAAGTGAGTGTCATTCGGGGCGTTGACCACGCTCCGCTGAAGCGGAGCGGCCTTGGGGCTAAGGCGAGGGTTCATCACGCGCGGCGCGATTGGTAGCGCTTCACGAACGCCTGGTACTGCTCGGGGGTATCGATGCCGGGGTGGGGGGCGATGGCGGGGATCAGGGCGATCTTGAAGCCGTGCTCGATCACGCGCAACTGCTCGAGCTTCTCCGCCTGCTCCAGCGGCGTGGGTGAAAGCTGCGGATAGTGCAGCAGAAAACTGCGGCGATAGGCGTACAGGCCGGGGTGCTTGAAGATCGGGTATCGGGTTTCGGGACTCGGGTCTCGGGTGAAGGGAATGAGACTGCGTGAGAAATAGATGGCGTGGTTGTGCTGGTCCATGACCACTTTGACGATGTTGGGATTCGCGGGATCCTCGCCCTCGGCGAAGCGCGAGTAGAGCGTGGCCATGTCGGATGACGGATCGCGGGCCAGGCCGTCGATCAGCGAGTCGATCACGTCGGGCTCGATCTCCGGCTCATCGCCCTGCACGTTGAGGATCAACTCGTGGGCGGTGTGCAGGATCTGCACGGCCTCGGCGATGCGGCTGGTGCCGTTGGGATGTTCGCCGGTCATCACCACTTCGCCGCCGAAGGACTTGACGGCATCGAAGATGCGCTGGTCATCGGTAGCCACCACCACGCGCTCGATCAGCGGGGCGCGTTGGGTGTTCTCGACCACGTGCTGGATGAGCGTTTTGCCGGTGTCGTCCGCCAGCGGCTTGCCGGGAAAGCGCACGGAGGCGAAGCGGGCGGGAATAATGGCTAAAGCCATTTGTGATTTTGGATTGAGGATTTTTGATTGATTGCTGTCAGCGGTCATCTGTGAAATCGTCCCTTGCCGGAATGGTTCGGCAATCAAAAATCCTCAATCAAAAATTGAAAATCGAATCCCCGCTCATCCGTTCAGGCGATCGACCAGGGCCCGGACTTTTTCCACGCGGTCGCGGATATCGCGGTAGTTGATGTTGGTCTGCAGGATGGAAGAGCCGATCTCGCGGGCTTTCTGGGCGTGTTCGAGGTTGTTGCTGCGTTCGGCTGATTTTTCGTAAGCGTTCATCAGCATGTATTGCAGTTCGAGGCCCTGGCGGTCGCTCTTGACCGGATGTTGGGCCAGGCCGTCCTCGAGGGTGCCGATGGCCTCGTCCAGCCAGTCCTTCTGCAGATAGCATTGCCCGAGGTAGGCGTGCGAAATCGAGCGGTGCTTGGGTTCCGCCTTGGCCTGCTGGAAGGCGCCGATGGCTTCGTCGATCTGGCCGCTCAGATACAGACGCAGGCCCAGCTCGAAGCGGATGGCCAGGTCGGTGGGATAGTTCTTGACCCGCTCGGTGTACTCCGCCAACTCGAAGGCCAACTGTTCGCGGCGGCGCTGCTCGAACTGCTGCCTGAGCTGCTCGTCGTCGGGATTTTCCTTGAGCTGATGGCGAAGGGCGCGCAGGCCGCGGTTCATCTGCTTCATGCGGATGTCGCCGGCCCGGACCTTGAAGCGGTAGCTGCTGGTCTCCTCGAAGGCGGCATCCAGCATCCGGATCGCTTCGTTTTCCTCCGCGTCCGTTTCTTTCTGCACCAGGGCATTGACCAGCTTGAGCATGCGGTCGAGGTCTTCGGGATCCTCTTCGTACTCAGCCCGGCGGCGCTCGATGATCTGGTCGACCATGGAGGCGGTCTTGGAAATCGTGTCGTCCTGCTCCAGGGCCTGCTGCTTGCTGGCGTCGCGCACGAACTGGCGGAAGCCGCCCTCTTCGGCGCTGGTCTTGTTGTAGCCGCCGGCCTGCATGGCGTTGGAGGCTTCCAACTGCTTCAGTTCCTGCATCAGGTCGTTGTTGTTCGGATCATGGGCCAAAGCTCGACGGCAGGCGTCCACCGCCTTGTCGAAAGCCTCGATGCGCACGAACAGGTCGCGGGCTTTGATCAGCATGGGCTTGGGACGCTTGACCGTGGCCAGGTTGTCCAGCAGGATGCCGCCGATCCAGTAGGCGACTTCGGCGAGGTTCTTCAGGTCGGGGTGCTTGTCAACGGCTTCAACGGCTTCGGCGAAGAAGTCGAGCATGGCCGAGGCGTTGAGGATGTCCTTGGCCCAGATCTTTTCCATCTGGAGCATCTTGTCCACCGGGCGCGGGCCCAGCGACTTGTGCTTCTCACCGAAACCGGCCGGCTTGCCGCCTTTGACCTTGCGGCGTTTGGCGACCTCGTAAAGCGCTTCGTGCTGGGGCATGGACTCCGGCTCGTGACGCAAGCCGTTGATGTAGCACTCAATGGAGTAGTCGAAGTTGCCCGAGTCGGCGGTGGTTTGACCGTACTCGAAGAACTTGCGGGCCTTGCGTGGGTCCGGCTTGAAACCTCCGGAAGCGTCGGCCGAACCATTACCGCCGCCACCAGCTTCGCCAGCGCCGCCCGCGGCGGTTTCCGGGGTGCTCGATTTGCCCTTACCTTTGAATTTGTCCAAAAAGCCCATGGTTCCAATTCTAGCCGACCCGCCGCTGGCTTGCTTCCCGGACGGACTGAGAATAAGGTCGCAGCCATGATCGGAATCGTCATAAACGGTGCAGCCGGACGCATGGGCCGGCGATTGATCGCCCTGGCGGCCGCGACGGTGGACCTGAAGGTGGTTGCCGCCCTGGAGCGTGCCGACTGCCCGCAGATGGGCCAGGACGCGGGAACCCTGGCGGGTGTGGCTGCCAACGGGGTGGCTATCAGCAGCCAGATCCCGCCCGATGCCGAAGCCCGCGTGCTGATTGATTTCAGCGCCGCTTCCGCCCTGTCAGCCACCATCGAATTGTGCCGCAAGCACAAGCTGGCCCTGGTCTGCGGGATTACCGGACTGACCGCCGCCGATCAGCAGAAGCTCGACGAGGCGGCCAAGAGCATCCCCGTCATCTGGGAGAGCAACTTCAGCCTGGTGGTCAACGTGCTGCACGGCCTGCTGCGGCAGGCAGCCCCGCTGCTGGGCAGCGACTACGACATCGAAATCCTCGAGGCCCACCATCGCGGCAAGCACGATGCGCCATCCGGCACCGCCCTGAGCCTGGCCCGCACACTCTGCACCGCCACCGGGCGCGACTTCGACAAGGACGTGGTGCTGCAACGTCACGGCCCACAATGCCCCCGGAAGAAGAACGAGATCACCATCCAGGCCCTGCGCCTCGGCGACCTGGCCGGCCAGCACACGATCTATTTCGCGGCCGAGGGCGAGCGGTTGGAGTTGACGCACGTATCGACCAGCCGCGACAGTTATGTCAAAGGCGCGTTGCAGGCCGCCCGCTGGATCGCGGACAAAGCGCCGGGCCGCCACGCGATGCGTCAGGTGCTGGGATTGTGAAAACGTGGATGTGTTTAGCGGGCGAGCTTGCTCGCCCATGCCCTGTATGAATGATCAACCATGGCGGAGCAAGCTCCGCCGCTAAACGGTGCGAGCGCTATCCACCGCGACATAGGGAGATGATTCCAATGCCTTCGCCGGTCCGTGAATTTCTCGATCGTCACTATCTGCACTTCAACGCCCGCGAAACCGTCGCTGCCGCCAAGGCTTACGAAGCGCACCTGGCGGCCGGGGGCAAAATGATGATCACCCTGGCCGGGGCCATGTCCACCGCCCGCATCGGCCGCATCCTGTCGCGCATGATCATGCAGGACAAGGTGCATGCCATCACCTGCACCGGGGCCAACCTGGAAGAGGACGTGTTCACCCTGCTGGCCGGCAACGAGTACGAACACTGCCCCAACTGGCGGGCGCTCAGCGCCGCCGACGAAAAGGCTCTCTACGACCGCGGCATGAACCGCGTGACCGACACCTGCATCCCCGAAAACGTCATGCGCCACGTCGAGAACCGCATGTTTGACCTGTGGGACGAAGCGGTCAAAAACAACACCCGCCGCTTCCCCTATCAGTACTTCTGGGAAATCCTCGGCCAAAGCGATATCGAGCAGCACTTCCAGCTTCCCAAAGAAGATTCCTGGATGCTGGCCGCCAAGGCCAAAAACATTCCCATCATCACGCCCGGCTGGGAAGATTCAACCATGGGCAACATGTTCGCCGCCTGGACCATGAAACGCAAAATCGAAGAGCACCGCTGTATGCGCCTGGGCACCGAGGCCATGGTCATGCTGGCCGACTGGTATCAGAAAAACTGCAACAAGGACACGGGCAAACCCTCCATCGGCTTCTTTCAGATCGGCGGCGGCATCGCGGGCGACTTCCCCATCTGTGTCGTGCCCATGTTGATCCAGGATCTGGAATGGGAAGACACGCCCTTCTGGGGCTATTTCTGCCAGATCTCCGACGCCGTCACCAGCTACGGCGGCTACAGCGGCGCGGTGCCCAACGAAAAGATCACCTGGGGCAAACTGGATGTCGATACGCCCAAGTTCATGATCCAGTCCGACGCCAGCATCGTCGCCCCCCTGATCTTCGCCTACGTGCTGGGCGACTGACAGGACATCACCAAACAACGCCGAGCCCTGAGCCCCGCGAAGGGCCGGCTCCCCGCGTTTGCATTAAACTACCGCCATGCTGCTCATGCTGCTGGTGGTGCTGTCGCTGATCGGCGTAGGATTGCTGTTATGTGTGTCGCTGTGCGCCATTGTCCTGCTGCTGAGCACGCGGGCCGGCTGGCTCGACCGCAGCGGCAGCGAAGCTCACAAACAACACGAACGAGCCGTGGCCAACACCGGCGGCGTCGCCATCTTCTGGGCGGTCACCTGGCCTCTGGCGGCACTGATCGTCGCTGCCTGGCTGCTGCCGAAGCAAGTCTGGCCGCACGACGTCGCCCGTTACCTGCCCGGCCTGCAAAGCGAAACCTTCAACGCCGCCATCCTCCTGGGCGCCCTGTTGATCATTCACCTGCTTGGATTGATCGACGACCGCGTCCGCCTGGGGCCGCTGCCCAAGATGCTGGTCATGATGCTGATCGCCGCCCTGCTCACCATCGCGGCCGACATGCGCATCCTCCATCAGTTCGACCACCTCGGCGCCGGCGGCTACCTGCTGAGCGTCGCCCTGAGCGTGCTCTGGATCACCCTCATCATCAACGCCTTCAACTTCCTGGACAACATGGACGGCCTCAGCGCCGGCGTGGCCATGATCCTGGCGGGGCTTTACCTGATCATCACCCTGGCCGGCGGACAATGGTTCGTGGCCGGCCTGTGCGCTCTGCTGGCGGGAGCACTGCTGGGATTCCTCGCGTTCAACCTGCCGCCCGCCCGCCTCTTCATGGGTGACGGCGGATCGCTGGTCGTCGGCACACTGATGGCCGTCATCTCCGTCCGCACCACCTACTACAACCCGCTCTCACCCGAACTGCACGCCCATGCCATCATCATGCCCATCGTCATGATGTCCGTGCCGCTCTACGACCTGCTCAGCGTCACCCTCGTGCGCCTGCTGGCCGGGCGCAGTCCCTTCCGCGGCGACCAGAATCACTTCTCCCATCGCCTGGTCCGCCTGGGCCTGAGCAAACAACGGGCGGTCGGCCTCATCTGGTTGTGCGTGCTGGCCACCGGCATGAGCGGCCTGGTCATCGGATGGCTCGAGGGCGACCTGGCCCTGATCATCGGCATCCAGGCCCTGGTCATCCTCGCCATCCTGGCCGTCCTGGAAACCGGCGTCCGCCGCCTTTGATCGCGCAGAGCGCGCCGCTTGCCTGCGAAGCGCCGCGACCTTTCGCGCTCACAATCAAAATATCGCAATCCACGAAATGATCACAACGTCACACCGTTTAGCGTGCAAGCTTGCTCGCACAGCGCCGAGCAAGCTCGGCGGCTAAACGGGTCGCATTCAAATCGTGGGACGCTCAAAAAAAAACGCGAGTCGCCCTCGCGTTCGTCTCCCGTCGCACCTTTTTGCTCCGTCTCACGCCGCCCGCCGTTGCTGCGATTGCACTGCTGCCGTCGTCTGTTGCGGCGTCTGTACTTCCACACCCGTGCCCTGTTGCCCGCGCCCCCCGAACAGCAGCACGCGCAACCGCTTTCCTGTGTACAGCCTTACCGCCAGGTACATGGCCCACAGGTAGCAGGCCGCCAGATACACACCGAATACATAAAGTAGCCAGGTCATGCGCGCCTCCGCGGCGAAACCGCTATGACCCCTCCTGGTCAACTGTCCAAATGTCGGCCGAATGCACGTTTTGGCAACAGAAAATCAACGCGCTCTCGCCGCGCCCCCGTCTTGCGGCCCCATCCTTGACAGTCTCTATTCACATGTCCCGGGTTTGCCGAACCTATGCTACGAATCACGTTCAGCCATCTATGTAATCATAGGCCTGCTCCGGCTCGCGGACCACATGCAGGTGCTCCAAATGGCTCGGACGCGCAAAGTTAGCTGCCACAAAGTGATCGAACAGTTTCAGCAGCGGATCGTAAAAACCCTGCGCGTTCACCAGCACCACCGGCCGATGGTGATAGCCCAGAATCCGCAGCACCATGATCTCCGATAACTCCTCCAAAGTCCCGAACCCGCCCGGCAGCACCACAAACGCATCCGCCTTCTCATCCATCAACCCCTTGCGCTGCCGCATCGTTTCGGTCACGATCAACTCATCCGCTTCGTGGAACGCAATCTCAACGCTGGTCATGCTTTCAGGGATCACGCCCACGATGCGTCCGCCTGCCGCCCGCACCGCCCGCGCCACTTCGCCCATCAGCCCCACCCGCCCGCCGCCCCAGATCAACGTGTCGCCGCGCTGCCCGATGATCGTGCCCAGCCGCCGCGCCGCCTCGAAAAACTGCGGCCCCACGTGATTCGACGAGGCGCAGAACACGCACACGTTGCGCCCGCCCGATGCTCGTTCGTTTTCACTCATGTGCGACACGATAGCGTCACCGCCGCCGGCCGCCAGTTAAGAATATGTGTCAGCAGGGTGCCACGGCCGCGCGCCGGCCGTGGCGATCGTTCGTATGTTGCGGCACAGCACGGCCGCACGCGGCCGTGGCACCCACTGTTGCAAGGTCAATGATCTCCTCACACATCTTCTCACACCAGTGAGAAACAATGTGCAGATTCCGCCCCCGCAACCCAACGCCGCAAGACTGCCGCGCCGTTCCGCAACTCATACGGTTTGCGAAAAAACCCTGGGCGTGCCAGCTTGAGCTGGCATGCGTACCGGCCGGTATACCGACTGAACTCGGCATGCCCTGAAGCATGGGTTTGTTGTGGTATTGATATGACATCCTCCGCACCCTTCACGTCCGCCTGTGCCGTCTTCACCCCCGCCGTCGCAGTTCCACCGTGGTCAGTCCTCAACTCACCTTCGTTGCCGGCGCAGCGTGAGCGCGACCATTCCGCAAACCGATGCAATCCGCAGTCTCCCACAACCCAACATGAAATGCCTGCCGCCTCTCCCTCGGGCATTTCACCGCGTCGCCGCAGTATCAGGAGTATAATTGTTCACCCTGCGCGATTCGATGGTTTGGCGGGACAATTTGTGCTCATGGATACTTTTCGATGTCAAAAGAGGAAAGCCGGAAAAACCAGGTAAGCGCCCGCGTCACGCTTTCCACCATTCGACGCATGGCCCGCAACGGTGACAAGATCGCCATGCTCACCTGTTACGACGCCACCACCGCACGCTGGCTGGCCCGGGCCGGCATCCCCGCGCTGCTCGTGGGCGACTCCGCTGCCCAGATGATCTTCGGCTACGAGAACACCACGCAGGTCAGTCTCACGCAAATGCTCATGCTCACCGCCGCCGTCCGTCGCGGCGCGCCCGATTGTTTTCTCATGGGCGACATGCCCTTCATGAGCTATCAGGCCGACGACGCCGAAGCGATTCACAACGCCGGCCGCTTCCTCTCCGATGCCAACGCCGACATCGTCAAACTCGAAGTCGGCCCACCCTTCATCGACCTGATGCGCAAACTCACCCGGGCCGGCATCCCCACCTGCGCTCACATCGGCTGGCGTCCGCAACGCACCCAACAGGTCGGCGTACCCGTCGTCGCCGGCCGCACCCCCGGAAGTATTGATCAACTGGTTGAACTGGCGCTTCAGTTGGAAGACGCCGGCTGCGCCATGCTGCTGCTGGAACAGTCCACCGCTGAAACCGCCCAGCGCATCGTCGAGCGCGTGCGCATCCCCCTGATCGGCTGCGGCGCCGGCCCCGCCTGCCACGGCCACGTGCTCATCCTCCAGGATCTGCTCGGCCTCACTGACCATCACCCCAGCTTCGCCGAACCCATCACCGACGGCGCCACCTGGCTCACCACCGCCGCCCACAAATGGCTCGACCTGGTCCGCACCGGCCAATACCTCAAAGACAACCACCCCTACCACATGCACCCGGCGGCCGATGCGCCCACCCTCGACACCCCCGACGCACCCGCGCCGCATTAACCCCACAACGACCACTCACCACCCCTCCCAACCCCACAAGTCCGCCTCTGGCTGTTATTAGTTTTCTAGAAATCTAATAACAGCCAGCATGTGATTCACAGCATGTTCTATGGTTGCTGTCAGACGTCGCATGCACAGGTAGCACCCCCAATTCTGCAACATGATGGTTCATCTCATTCTGCGACGAGAACGTCGCAGCCCCCCGGAAGGGCTCGGCCCGGACTTCGTCCTTGCCGGGCCTGATGATGTTGCCAATCGCCTCATCCGACCGCGATGGATGTATGATCTATCATATTCGTTACCCATTCTCACGATCATTCCGGAAAACAAGGTATGGAGACAGTATCTGGAAATTTGATTGACCCCATTTATCAACAAGACGCCCCCAATGCGCCGATTCCGCTGGGCTCCCATCGGGCACGAATCATCAGTGGCAGCCTCGATAAAGAATGTTTAATTGAAGCTGAAATGCGATTTACACCAAGAGATTCAATTCGTTTTGTCACCCACAATATAGAAGCGGACACAGAGACAGCCTTTCAGTCTTGGGCCACGCAGAACAATACCGCTGATAAAGATTGTGTTGAGTTCAAGGATCGTGGCGTGACAATACCCGTCATCACGACGCAAAGAAATTTTACCCCAAGGGTTAACAGCCTCATTGAAATGACACCAAAACGGTCTCCCGTAATCCTGTCGCCAGATACTGATCACTTACACGAAGCAGTATGCCATCTATTCAACTTTCCAGATTTTTTTGGAACATCGGACTACATTAGCGAGTCAGCTACTACCACATCGTCCACTCTCCAGAGTTCCACTCGTTGCGGCCGTGCTCATCTGGAACATGCTGGATGGCAATTCACACTGGCTGCATTACACGACACCGCAGAACGATACAAGAAGTTGAGACAGGCTGGAGGTTTCTTCCTCACACACATGATCAAAGTTGTCCGAACCGACTCGGAATTGTTTTCTTCAAAGGATCTACAACAACAGCTTAGACTTCTGTGTCACTTCCTATCGTTTGCCATAGGAAGATGGGCCGGCTTGGCATTCACTCGTGCCTACGATGCAAACGCACAGGTATCATGGGAGGATTGGGGCATGCGTTGGGCACACCGGGATATCTGGACCAGTTCTTTCTCCTGGTTTGATCCCCACCATGGAACGATGCTTCAGGATGTATTTCCTGGCTTCGTCAGACTATGGAATACCCCTTTGTGGAATGAACCATTATCCCACGCGATTTACTCATACATCGCAGCAAACGTCTCTCAAGAAGGCCTTGGTGTTGATGCCAGACTTATCCTCGCACAAACCGCATTGGAAATACTTGCTTGGACGCACTGCGTGCAATCAAAACGCATGGTGTCGTCTAACGCATTTACACGGAAGGGGCTGTCGGCCGCAGACCGACTGCGGCTATTGCTCTCGTCGTGTGGCATCCCCAAAGACATACCAAATCACATGAGCGCCTTACACAGCAAGCGCGGACGGCCTTGGGAAGATGGCCCCGACGCAATTACCAGTATTCGCAATCAACTTGTTCACCCCGGAAACCCAAGCAGACTTCCGCCAGACTCGTTTTATGAGGTCTGCATGTTGTCTCTCTGGTATATCGAATTAGCAATATTGCATATCGCAGGTTATAGCGGCCAATACTCCAATCGTCTTCGCTCCAAACCAAGCCGGATAGGTGAGGTTGAACCAGTGCCTTGGAATCACGCGGAGGCAGACCAATAGACCGAAGCCCGGCAAGGATGAAGTCCTTGTCGAGCCCTTCCGGGGGATCCAAACAAGTCTCCATCCTTATCCCATCCCCAAATGCCAGCGCAAGGTTTGTGCGCGCGGGGCAGGTTAAAGCCTGCTCCCACAAACGCTTCGTGCATTCCCCGGGCCGCCCGCATTGTGCGCGGGGTTGGCGCCTGCTGAAGGCCTGCGGGCACTTGCGGACGGGCTTGCGTCACCTGTGTGCGCGCGAGACATCGCCATATCATGAAATGGCCATTGGCACCCCGCATCCCATCGCGCCAGGGCGGATTTTTTGTCCGGCGGCGCGCACAAACATGGCTCAAACCGTCCAGTTTCAGCGCAACGTTTGTGCGCGACCGCCTCTCACGTTTCAAAAATCGAGGTGCTGATTTTGGCGCGGAGGCAAAACGTTCGTAAGTGCTGATTTTTCGAGCGCGACATTTTCGCTGCCGGGCGCCGGCGCAAGGTTTGTGCGCGCTGGTGGTCTTCAATCAAGAAACAAACCCAGCCGGGGTGGCTGGGCTCGATGAGTTGGTGTGGTTGTTGCAGGTCGTGGCGCGCGGCGGTGCTGATCAGGGAGCGGGCAACGATCGGTGGCTTACTTCTGCCGCGCTTCTTTGACCTTGGCGACGAACTGCGCGGCCAGGTCGGTCAGGCCCTGCCAGTTCCTGCTCTTGATCATGTCCTTCTTGACCAGGGCCGATCCGCAGCCGAGGGCTTTGGCGCCGGCGGCGAACCAATCGAGGATCGTCGTCAGGTCGACGCCGCCGGTGGGCGTGAGCTTCAACTGCGGCATGGGGGCCAAAATATCCTTGAAATACTTGGGTCCCAGGTGATTGGCGGGGAAGACTTTGATCAGGTCAGCACCCAGCGCGGTGGCGTTGTAGATCTCGCTGGGGGTGAAGCAGCCGGGCATCACAGGCTTGCCGAGCTCGTGCGAGGCTTCGATCACATCCTGCCGGGTGACGGGGCTGACGACGAACTCGGCGCCGGCATCGATGGCCCGGCGGGCGGTGTCGCCGTCGAGGACGCTGCCGACGCCGATGAGGTAGTCATTGCCGAAGGCTTTGCGGGCGGCGGCGATGGCTTCCAAAGCACCGGGCGTGGTCATGGTGATCTCAGCCACGGTGATGCCGCCCTGCTGCAGGGCACGGCAAGTGTCGATCAAACCTTCGTGGCTGTCGGCACGGATGATGGCCACCAGGCCGGAGTCGGTGATGCGGTTGCAGATGACGTTGCGGGGATTGTGGTCCATAGGTGGGACATCATATCAATTTTCGGACTTTCCCATCTTGCCTTGCCAGCAGTTGCGCCACAACTGGAGGCGTTCCGCGGCGAATGTTGGACTGTCAGCTTGAAAATGCCGACCCATCGGGCTTGCTTGCTCACTCGTTCAACCATGAACCGCAAGGAGAGCATCATGTCCGCACTTCGCACGTTCAGCATCGCCCTGTTTGCCGCGGCTGTTCTGGCCCTGGGCGCGTCCTCAGCTCACGCCCGCTCCAGCCACAACTACAGCTTCAACAACTACAACCACTACAGCGGCGGGTACCAGGGCAACCCGTACGACTACCAGCACGAGTCGTTCAACAACTGCTTCAACAACTACAGCTTCAACAACAACTGCTACGGCAGCAACCAGTACCGCGGCGGCTCGACCTTCGATTGCGATTGGCCGAAGTACGACTGCGGCGACTATACGCCCAAGTGCAGCGACTGGTCGAACAACAATTGCTGGGATTGGAACCGCGATCACGACCGGAACGACTGGCCCAAGTGCGGCGGTCACGACTGGCCTAAGTGCGGCGGTGACAAACCCGAGTGCCATGCGGTGCCGTCACCCGTGGCGGCCTGGGCGGGCATGAGCCTGCTGGGCGGTCTGGCTGCCATGCGGACACTGCGTCGCGGTCGCCAGGAAATTGAAGAGACCTTCTGAAGCTGGATTCGTCCACCTTCAACAAGATCACCAAGGCCCGTTCGGAGGGGAGCGGGCCTTGGTTGTTTTACTGGGCGTTGAGTGGCGAAGAATGGGCGAGCAAGCTCGCCCGCTAAACAGCACCGATGGATGACGTCAACATCACATTCCGGGGGCGCTGAAGAGCAACTGGTAGCCGATGATGAAGATCGCCAGGTCCGCCCAGGCGTGGCTGATCCACCCGGGCCAGACGCTGCGATAGACGGCATAGAGGATCGACCAGGTGACACCGCCGACGAACACGCCCGTGCTGGCCAGCGCTACGATCCGCCAGTCCCACTGGAAGTTGAGGCCCAATGCGAACACGTGGTGCAGCGTGAACGCCAGGCCCGCCGCGATCACCGCCGCCCCGGCCGGCAGCAGCGCCGCCAGCCTCGTGTAAACGAACCAGCGCCAGACATACTCTTCCACCGCACTGTTGACTGCGATCCAGAACACGCACATCGCCAGGTACAGCGGCACACTGTCGAGCCCGACGCTGGTCAGGTGTGCCCTTACCGCATCGAGGTCCATCCAGTTGCGGCCGAACAGATAGTAACCGCCCAGAATCAACGCGAAGATCAACACGCCGGTGACGTTGGCTGCGATCAGCGCGCTGCGCATCTGCTTGCGCGGGATAGGCGACACGCTGATCCAGGAGCGATCGACCCACAACAGCCACGCCAGCGGCAGAGCCATGATCCAGACCTTGCTCACCGCCCACATCGCCTGCCCGATGATCGAATCGGTAAACCAGAGCATGGCCCCGAGCACGCCCAGCGTCGGCGCGGGCACCAGCAGCAGCAGCGCCAACAAGGGTTGTCTCAATTTCGCGACATGTTGACTCGAACCGTTTGCGCTCATGGATGTATGGTAATGCAGCTTCCCCATTCTGTTCCAAAGGGGCAGTTCCACCGCTGACATCAGGCGGGTGTTCTGATGTACGATGTTCCCATCATCGGGGACTGTATGCAGACGCAACGCGAGGTCATTCCATCGCTTGACGGCCTGAGAGGCTTGGCAATCCTGCTGGTTCTTTTTGGGCATCTGCCTTCCACCATACGAAGCGGAGCGGGTGATTTCGGGGTTGATTTGTTCTTCGTCCTGTCGGGTTTTCTCATCACCCGCATCCTTCTTTACAACAAACAGCATGCGATCCCGCTGCGTACGTTTCTGGCTCGCCGCGCGGTGCGTATTTTTCCAATCTACTATCTGACTCTGCTGGCGGTCGGGCTCTCGTTCGGCTTCAAGGGCTATCTGTATACCTTGACCTACACCTACAACTTCATGCCGCCCACCACGACAACTCCTGCACTGATCCATACGTGGTCATTGTGTGTCGAGGAACACTTTTATCTCATCTGGCCGCTCGTGGTGACTTTCATGAGCTTCAACACGTCGCGCCGCATTGCAGGCCGCATGCTGATCGTCATCATCGTGGTTTCGCTGGTATACCGGCAGTTCTGTGCGGCCTGGGGATGGGGAAATTATGCGGCTTACCAAATGCACGCGAACACGTTTTTTCGTGCCTGCTCCCTGCTCAGTGGCTGTCTGCTTGCTTACTACGAGCCTCAGTGGCGCAAGAGCAGGCATTGGGGCCTTGGCGGGATGGGGTTGTTCGCCGTCGGGGCAGTTGTGTATTTCCTGGGGCCCGCCACAGTGGCAAACTTCCCATTGCAGGAGTTCAACGTGCTGATCGGCCGCATGGTGGCGGCTACGGGTATGTTCCTCATCAGCGTGCTGGTTCTGCCGCGACTGTTTTCGTGGCCGCCATTGCGGTGGATGGGGAAGATCAGCTACGGCCTCTACCTGTATCACTTTCCGATTTACAACGGAATACTCGGCACGGTGTCTCTGTGGCTGGTCATACCAGCCGCGTTCGCCGTCGCCACGGTTTCGTTTTATCTGATCGAGCGCCCCTTGCTGCGATGGGTTCATCGAAAAACGCCGACGTTCGTTGCCGACGGCGCGGCAGGGCCACTTGATGCATCGACAATCGAGCCTCGAGTACGCGCCATCGAGGCCGAATCGCTCAGCGACCCGTTTGCGCTGCCGGCAGCACATTCGCAAAGCGATAGAAGTTGAAGAAGTTGGCGTCGTGATAGCGGGCGGCTCCGCCCATGCCATCAGGATAGGCGGTGCGGGCGACGCCGATGATGTCGCGGCCGTCGAACTGCCAGTTGAAGTAGTGGAAGCCGATGTTCTTGACGTCGGAAGTGTCCTTGAGCAACTCGCGGCGAATCTCCCAGTGGCGCAGGTCTTTGGATTCCAGCAGGGCGAGGATGTCGCGGATGCGGTTGGCTTTGACGTTGGGGTCGTAGTTTTCGTCGGTGATGATGTTGGCCAGCGTCCAGTAGCTTTGAGTGCTTTCATTGAAGCGGATGGTGAACAGCTTGCCGCCGCCGGGCATGTCAATGATGTCTTGCTCGGGATCGAAGGTGACAGTGCTGGGATCCTGCACGCGCATGATGGCGGCTTTCTCGGGTTGGCCGTTGTCGGTGTCGATGCGCAGCACGTTGACCACGTGGCCGTCGGGATCGACCACCACGTTGCCCTCCAGCCAGCCGATGAACCCGGCATTGGGCAGCCAGTTGACATCCTTTTCGATCATGTTGCTGAAGGTCCAGTTGCTCGCTTGCAGCAGGTCAGCATCCTCCGGTGCGCTGCAGACGCCGGCCCGAAAGTGGTTGGGCCAGGGGCCGCCGCTGCCGTTGTCTTCCAGGGCCCGCCAGATGCGCCCATCATGGACGACGACCGGGACCGAGCCGGTGTGATAGCCCAGCGTGTCGGGATCGCCGCGGAGGAGCAGGCCGTGATGTTCATCGGTCGGCGTGGTCCAGGTTTCGCCGCCGTCGGTGGATTTGCAGATGACCCAGTTGCCGTAGGAATCGCTGGTGCCGATGGCATAAAGATTGTCACGGTGAACAAACAGCGTGGTCCAGTACATGGGGATGACGGCGATCTTGTTCCAGGTCCGGCCGCGATCGGCTGAGCGATAGACCCAGGTTTGGCTGGGCTTGGGGCGATTGGGGCCGGCCAGGTTGTGCGAGATGACGTAGCGCCCGTCGGGCAGGACGGCGATGGCCGGTGAGCCGAAGAAGATGCCGCTGGCGGCCGGGCTGTGGGCTACGACCTGCCCGGGCACGGTGACGCCGTTGAACTGCGTGGTCTGCGATTCGAATGTCGCAGCCTGAACCGCGATGCCAATTGCAAACACCACCACGTACGCAAGCAACAGTCTCAGTTTCATCATCGGGCTCCTGATAGGATGATCGATGCACGGATCAACTCAGCGCGGACAGGCCACGGGATCCGACAGGTTCACCAGCGGGATCGGCGGCAGGGCCGCGATGAAGCGGCGGCCGTAGGGTTTGGTCACGATGCGCGGATCGAGCACCACCACGCGGCCGGTGTCCTGCCTGGAGCGGATCAACCGGCCAAAGCCCTGCTTGAACTTCAAAATCGCCTCCGGCAGCGAATACTGCATGAACGAACTTTCGCCGCGCGCTTCGATGCGCTGCATGCGGGCTTCGATCAGCGGCCGATCGGGCACGGCAAAGGGCAGCCGCGTGATGATGACGTTGCGCAGCGCCTTGCCCTGCACGTCCACGCCCTGCCAGAAGCTATCGGTGCCCAGCAGCACGCTGCGCTGATGCGGATCGCCCCGGAAAAGTTCAAGCAGTTGCGAGCGCTGGGCCCCGTCACCCTGCACGAGCATGGGCATGCCGCGCTGCTGGAGTTTGGGCCCTAACCACTCAGCCATGCGGCGCAACAGGCCGTAGCTGGTGAACAGCACGAACGCGCCGCCGTCGGTGGCGTCGATCTGCTCCAGCACGCGCGGGGCCAGGCGCTGGAAGTGTTTGTCGTCCTTGGGATCGGGCATGGTCGCATCGACGTGCAACGTGACCTGCCGAGTGTAATCGAAGGGCGAACCGAGGCGCAACGTGTGGGCCTGATCGCAACCGAGCCGGCTGATCAGGTGCGAAAACGCCTTCTCGCCGTCGCCGGTGGCCAGCGTGGCGGAAGTGAGCACCACGGGCATCGGCTCATCGTTGACCGTGCGGGCGGCGAACAACCGCTCGCGCAGCGCCGCAGCCACCTCGATGGGCGAGCACTGCCAGGTGATGCGCGGCGGCCGACCGCCACGGGCGGGTGTGACCTCCAGCCAGTACACGCTGTCGGGCTGGCTCTGTTTGAGCAGCGCCTCGATCGTCACCGCAGTGGCCAGCGCCCGCTCGCCGTAGCCGCGCAGCTCCATGCGGTCGTCCTCGCTCTCCAGCTTCTCCGCCACGCGCTTCAGCAGCAGCGACAGCTCGCGCAGCAGCGGCGACAGTTCGTTGTCGATGATGTTGGCATCCTCGACGCGGCCGTTGTCGCGGCCAAGGCGCTCACTCCAATCGAGCAGATGATCGAAGAACACCTCTCCAGCCGCCTGGGCATCGTGCACCGCCTGGGCGGCGCGATTGACCAGGCCCGCATCGACCTGATTCTTGCCCACCGCAGCCGGTAGAACGCCCTGGCCACGGCGATTGATCAGGCGCGACAGCAGATGGAACACCTGGTAGCGCGACACGCTGAGCCCGAAATACTCACTGGCCACGTCCTCGATGTGCTGCGCTTCGTCCAGCACCACCGCGTGATACGGCGGCAGCACAGCGTAACCATCCTTGCGCATGGCCAGATCAGCGAAGAACAACGCATGATTGACCACCAGAATGTCGGCGTGCTCCATGCGCCGCCGGGCGCTCTGGTAAAAGCAGGTCTTGTAGTGCGGACACTTGCGGCCCATGCAGTCCTCAGAATCGGATTGCACATCAGACCAAACCTGCGGATGCGACAACTGCGGGAGCGTTGCCAGGGAGCCGTCGGTGGTGGTCCGCGCCCACTCCAGCACGCGCTCCAGCGACTGCATGGCAGTCGAGTCGTTGTAGAGACTGGCCTGACGATCCCAGGCCCGCTGGGCACGGCGCTTGGAAAGATAGTTGCCCCGGCCCTTGACCAGCACGGCGGTGAACTCCTCGCCGGCCACCGCATTCAGCAGCGGAATGTCCTTCTGGATGAGCTGCTCCTGCAGGGCGATGGTGTGCGTGGCGATGACCACGCGCTTGCGCTGATCCAGATCGTCGCGCTGGCGCACCACCATGTCGATGGCCGGCAACAGGTAAGCGAATGATTTACCCACGCCGGTGCCCGCCTCGACCAGCAGTGTTTCGCCCGAGTTGAACGCCGACAGCACCGCCTCGACCATCGCGTCCTGCTGCGGCCGATGCTCGTAGCGCTCACCCAGCCGCCGGGCGATCGGACCTTGCGGCGAGAGAATGTGCAGCGGATCGAACGTCACGGATCCATTGTAGAGCATCCCAGCCAAATTCCTAAAACACGTACAGGAATTGAACCGCAGAGACGCGGAGAACGCGGAGAAAAGCAGGAAGGGAAAGGGTTGTTGGTTGTTGGTTTGTGGTTGTTGGTTGCTCTGTCAGGCCACCTTAACCAAGAACCAACGGCCAAAGACCAACAGCCTTCTTCCTCTGTGTCCTCTGCGTCTCTGCGGTTCAATCTCTTGTCGGATACACCCGGCCCATGGCCCGTTCAACGTCGCAGCCAATCAGGCGCAGCAGCAGGTAAGCGACGGCTGCAATGGGGGCGATCAACAGGTATGCCGCATCGGCCGCCAGAGGGTGCGTGAGGCGGCGGGCCAGGGGCGGCCCGAGGGTGTCGTAGATCGCCCGCAACAGGCGATGCAGCGGTGGACATAGCGCAAGCAACGCCAACTCCGACACCTTGCACAGACGCAACTGGCGGTTGACCAGCATGACGTTTCCGTTGCCGCATGGCAGCGGATGCGAACCCACAAGTTTGCGATGTCCCCGCGCCGCGGCGGTGGCGATGTAACAGTTTGGGGGAGCGGTCGGCAGCTTGGCATAGGCTTCGATGGCGAAGTAAATCGCTGCCACCCACGAGACGCCCCAGGCTGCAACCCACCCGATTCCCAGCAGCGGCCAGGCAAAGGAATTGTCCGTCTGTTCAAAATCCGTTGCTAGAATGCGCATCGCCATCAGCCCGTAAACCAACAGCGTCCACGCCGGGGCAAGCAACAGGGTAATGATCACCACTGCGGGCCAGACGAGAACACCCAGTCCCATGGCTATCACGAATGCGATGCTCCCCATCAGCACCCAACTGACATCGGGGTGTCGCCCGCGCATACGACACCACCACACGCGCAGACCATGCAAGATACCCGCAAACAGCACGATGCCGCCCAACATGACCAAGGCCATCACCGCGCCGCCACCGCCGCCCATGGCCATGCATAAGATCACCAGATACTGAAACGCCAGCACGACACCGTTGTAGATGCCGAAGCGCACCGCGATGTACCGTCCCGCAGACAGCGGCCGAATCAGCATCGCACCCAGACAGATCATGGCATACAGCAGTAGCGGCCAGAATGCCACGGTGGACCAGCCGCCGTAGAGCAGTTGGACGTAGGTTTGCCAATGCCCATCCTGATACATATCCAGTCTAAATGGAGATTCATTCAGCGCGGTTGCGAAACAGATCGCCGGTAACACAATGCCCAGCGCCGCGTAGCACAAGCGCGACCAGATGGAGAACTGGCCCAGATGCAGTAGATTGCCACCCACGCGGCGGCGCTGTTCGACGGTCTGGGCAACGCTTTGGCCGCACTCGGGGCAGGTGGCTTCGGCGTGCAGTGTGCGCAGGTTGTAGCCGCAGGCGAAGCAGTAGTAGTCCTGATCGATGGCTCCGTCCGCGTCGAAGTGCGGGTCGAGTGAGGGCAGCAGCGTCTCAGGCGGCGGCGAAGTGGATTCCCGGGTCGTCACGCACCCATGTTACGATGGGTTGCACAACACGGTTCGGCGAGCGTCTTTATTGCAGACGATCCACGGAAAGGGGCGAATCATGTGGCTACGCGTGTTGCTTGTCCTGCTGACAGCCGGGCCGGTGCTGGCAGATACCCAGGTCTATCGCACAGACGGGGCGGTGGTGGAGTACGACGGCATCGACGAGGCCTATGCGGCAGCCATCGCTCGCACGGCGAGCCTGGCCCGGAAGGCGACAGTTGAGCAGTTCGGCTTCGACATGCCCGACAGCGTCAGCATTCGCATCAGTGTCGATCCGAAAAAACCGCTGCACCTGTTCACCGATGGCGACCGCTGCTTTTTCCTGGATTTGCCCACGCCTGACAAACTGCGCCCGCCGCAGCATAGCGGCGTGTTCACCATCTACGGCATCTGTCACGAGACAGCCCACATCGCCCAGTACCGCTTGATCCATGACCACAGTTGGCAGACCACAGCCGCGGCAGAGGGCTGGGCGTTCTATCTCGGGTCGCGCCTGGTGGACATCGTGTATGAGCAGGCCGGCCAGGAGCTTTGGCCGCAGCCTTATGACTATCGCAACGAGGGCATGCAGCGGTTGAGCAGGCAGATGTCGCTGCCCGACCTGAGCCCCGAGATGCGCGGGGCGAAGATGTGGCACGACCTGATGCAGATCATCAGCGATGAGAAGATCGCCCCACTGTTTGCGGCATGGGGCCAGGCGAAGGTCGATCCGCAGGATCCCGGCGCGGTGCTGAGAGCGGAGCTGCTGAAGGTGCACAGCGGCCAGGCGGTTGAGGATTGGTGGAACAGCGCTGAGCCGGTGCTGGTCTTGAAGCAGCCGCAAAGCGGGTTCGCCGCCCGCACCATCAGCCGCCGCGATCTATCCGGCAAAGGGATGGAGTTGAAACACGACGACGGGCAGGCGGCCGGGCAGCGCTCGATTGCCGGCTCGGGTCAGGTGGTCGGCTTCGAGGTGGTGGGTGATTCGTGGTACCTGACCGACGTGGCCCTCTTCGGCAGCCGCTACGGCACGCGACAACCACCACAGGAGAATTTCCAGGTCTGGCTGTGCGATGAGCAGGGGCAGGTGATCCGCCAGTTCGATCTGCCCTATGCCAGCTTCCCGCGCGGCGAGTCGCACTGGGTGAAGTTGAGCCTGGAGCCGACGCAGGTGCCGCCGCGGTTCATGGTGGTCTTCGGCTTCAACGCCACCGCCACCAAGGGGGTGTACGTCAGCTACGACGGGCAGATGGATGGCGACAGCCGCACCGGCCTGCCGGGTCGGATAGGCGGTTCACCGACCGGCGACTGGATGATCCGCGCCCTGGTGGACCAGCCCCGGTCGGCCGACGCTTTGCAGGAGAAATGAGCGGCCGCAATCTGTCCGGCTAAACTTGCCCCGGTCGGAAGGCCGACTATACTTACAGGACTTATGGCCACCCTCGGCATCGCCATTATCGCGATTATCGAGATTCCCACGCATTAAGCGGCAGGGCCGGCCATCCACTGGACACCAAGGAAGCTGACCACCCTGCCGCGAGGCGGGGTTTTTTGTTAGGCAGTAGGGAGTTGGCAGTAGGCATTAGGGGCTGCTGCCCGAGACACAAAGGAAAAAAACCTTCACCCTACTGCCTACTGCCTACTGCCTACTCCCTACTCACTGGATTCCCCAATGACACGCCGCATTGAAATGTACGACACCACGCTCCGCGATGGCACGCAGGCGGAAGGCTTCAACCTTTCGCTGGTCGATAAACTCAAGATCGCGCAGATGCTCGATGAGATGGGCTTCGACTACATCGAGGGCGGCTATCCCTTAAGCAATCCCAAGGATGCTGCGTTCTTCGAGGAGGCGGGCAAGCTGACGTTCAAACACAGCAAACTGTGCGCCTTCGGCATGACGCGGCGCAAGGGTGTCACCCCCGGAAGTGATGTGGGGATGAAAGCACTGGTGGCCGCCCATACGCCGGTGATCACCATCGTGGGCAAGACCTGGGATCTGCACGTGCGCGAAGTGCTGGAAGTCAGCGAACAGGAAAACCTGGACATGATCCGCGACTCGGTGGCCTTCTGCGCTAAACACGCAGAGGTGTTCTATGACGCCGAGCACTTTTTCGATGGCTACAAGGCTAACCCGGACTACGCCCTGCAAACGCTGCAGGCGGCGCTCGACGGCGGCGCCACCCGCCTGGTGCTGTGCGACACCAACGGCGGATCGCTGCCGGCGTGGGTCAGCCAGGTCGTCCATGAAGTGAAAGTGAACAGTGAAAAGTGGCAAGTGAAAACGGATGGTCTGCTGGCGGTGCATCCGCACAATGACTCGGCTGTCGCCGTCGCCAATGCCCTGGCGGCAGTGGAGGCGGGTTGCGTGCAGGTGCAGGGAACCATCAACGGCATCGGCGAACGCTGCGGCAACGTGGACCTGATCCCGGTGGTCGCCAATCTGTCGCTGAAGATGGGCTATGAGTGCCTGGTTCCCGCGCGGCGGAGCGGACTTGAGTCCGCGTTCGAGGCGACCGTTCGCCTCACGGAGCTGTCGCGCTTTGTGTATGAGATCGCCAACCTGAACCTGCTGCCCAATCAGCCCTACGTCGGCGCCAGCGCGTTCGCCCACAAGGGCGGCATGCACGTGCACGCAGTGCAGAAGCTGGCCCGCAGTTACGAACACGTGCCGCCGGAATCGGTGGGCAACACGCGGAGGGTGCTGGTCAGTGAGTTGGCCGGCGCCAGCAACGTGGCTGCGACATTGGGCCGCAAGTATGGCATCAGCGAGAACAAGAAGCTGCAACGCCAGGTGCTCGAACGGGTGCAGGATCTGGAGAACCGCGGCTACCAGTTCGAGGCGGCTGAAGCCAGCTTCGAGCTGTTGTTGCTGGATGTTCTGGGCAAGCGCCGCAGCTTCTGGGAGCTGGACCACTACCGCTGCGTAATCCTGAAGCGCAACGGTGAACCCTGCGGCACCGAAGGCATCGTCAAGCTGACCGTCAACGGAGCCCTTGAGCACCAGGTGGCCGAGGGCGACGGCCCGATCAACGCCCTGGACGGGGCTTTGCGCAAAGGGCTCGAGCCGCACTACCCGCAACTGGGCAGTATCCACCTGACCGACTACAAGGTGAGGGTGGTCAACCCCACAGCCGAGTCGGCCGCCAAGGTGCGGGTCATCATCGACTTCGCGGTGCGGCAGCAGAACGGCCAGGGCTCGGTGGTCCGCCGCTTCAGCACCATCGGGGTCAACGAGAACATCGTGGACGCCTCCTGGGAAGCGCTGGCCGATGCCTTCACCTACTACCTGATCGAGACCACCCCCGACCCCGGAAGTTTATCGTAAATAATTTTTAATAAATAGCTTATAGACAATACGCCAATCGGCAAGTGCGATTGCTGCGCCCCTTATCGTGTGGCTGCAAATAGGTCTTGACCAGAACGCACATTTTTATATATTAAACGTTCACTGAACGTTCAATATGCGTTTCGTTTTTCGGGTGGACACGAGGTTCCCCCCCTGTCACCGGGAGATACCAGACAATGGTGAGCGACTCGGTATCCATGGTGGACATCGCCCGGGAGATGGGCGTTTCCCACACGACGGTTTCGCGCGTGGTCAATGGCCAGCCGGGGGTGTCGCCGGCTCTGGCCCGCAAGATTCGCCATCAGATGAAGCAGGCGGGCTACCGGCCGCGCAGCTCGGTGCGCCGCCCCGCCGGCCCCAGTCCGCGGGCGGAGGCGGAGGTCGCCACCCGCACCCTGGGCTTTGTCTATGTCGGCCCGCCGTGCAAGAACCTGCCCGACGACTACTCCGGCCTGCTCAACGCTGTCAGCCGGGAAGTCGCCAAGAGTGACTACAACCTGCTGTATGCCGAGACAGAAGACCTGGCCTCGGCCCCGAGTTGGCTTGCGGTGGGCAAGGTGGCGGGATTATTGATGCTGGGTCGGCCGCGCGATGCGAGCCTGCTGGAACGGATCGCCCAGATTCCCCAGGTCTGGCTCTCTTCGCATTCGTTGGGCGACCATGAGCCGGCCGGGGATCGGGTGATCTCGGGCAACTATGCCGTGGGGCAGTTGGCAGCCACGTACCTGATCCAGCGCGGCCATCAGCGGCTGGCCTACATCAATCCCCTGGGCGGATGGGCTGTTTATCAGAGCCGCGGCGACGCTTTCGAGATCACCGCCCGCCGCCAGGGCGTGGAAGTCAATCGTTACGAGTCCCCCGCCGATCCGTCGGTCGATCTCTACGAGTTGACCGTCGAGGAACTCGACCGCCGGGCTGAACTGTTGGTGGCGCAGTTGCTGGCCCAGCCGCAACGGCCTACGGGCGTGTTCGCGCCGGACGCAACCATGGCGTATCCGTTCTATCGCAGCGCTGCGCGGCAGGGATTGGTCGTGGGGCGTGATGTGGATGTGATCACCTTCGGTAAGAGCCAGTCCTGCATGGGTCTGCTGCCGCGGCCGGCCTGCATGGAAACCAAGAGCGAGCTGCGCGCCCTGCGGGCGGTCAATCAGTTGTTGTGGCGTATCGAGCATCCGGGCGAAGCCTGGGGCATGGAAGTGGCGATCGAGCCGGTCGTGGTCGAGGGCGAAGCCGCCTGGCCGGGACAAGGCCCGGAGAGCCGCATTTAACCAACCTTTGAAAACTTCTGGACCAGTTCAATCACTCTATTTGGAGGAAGCGCAATGAATCACGTGTCCCAAACCATGCTGGGTATCACCGCCGGCGCGTTGCTGGCAGGCTCGGCCAACGCCGTGGTGCTGCTGGATGAGCAATTTAACGTTGGCGGCAGCGATTACACCGCCGACACCGCGATCGTCAATCAGACAGCGGGCGGCGGAGCTATCCCCACCGGCTACGGCTGGGCGACCGGCAGCTTCTGGAGCTCCAACAACAGCCAGTCCGGCACCAGCACCAACAACCTGGTGGTCAACGCGGCAGGCCAGGCTGAAGTACCCATCAGCGCCAGCAACGGCGGCCAGGCTTTCCGCACGCTCGACACACCGCTGGCTGATACCGTGGGCAACACCTACTACGTCAGCTATGACGCTCAAAGCTACAACAACAACACCCGATACTTCGGCCTGGCGTTCATCAGCGGCGCCACCGAACGCTGCCTCATCGGTCACGGCACCGGGCAGACCGAGTGGGGTATCAACAACATGACCGACGGTTCTTACACCGGCACGTTCTCGTCCGGCGTGCTGACCACCGTACAGGCGCACATTGTGGCCAAGATCGTCTTCGGCGGCGCGGGCACGCCCGAGCAAGTCTCCGTCTGGGTCAATCCCGACCTGGGTCTCAGCGAAACCAATGCTGCCAACGACGCGGTCCTGATTAATGGCGGCGCACTGACTTCCGCGGTGGACTGGGGCGATATCACCCAGTTGCGCATCGGCAGCGGCAATAACAGCGGCTCCAACCTGGCGGTGCCCCACTGGTTCGACAACCTGATGATCGACACCGATTCGCCATTCACCGCCCTGCAACCCGGTGACGCCAACGGCGATGGCATGGTCAACCTGGCGGACCTGCAAATCCTCGGCGACAACTGGCAGTCCACCACCGCATCGTGGTCGGAAGCTGACTTCACCGGCGACGGCAACGTCAACCTGGCGGACCTTCAGATCCTCGGTGACAACTGGGGCTTCGGCGTCGGTTCTGACCTGGCGTTCGATGAAGCCCTGGCCCAGGTGGCTATCCCCGAGCCGGCCGGCCTCGCCCTGTTGGGCATGAGTGGCGTCCTGCTGCTACGGCGCAGGCGCTGAGGTCGTGAGGCACGCGATCTGCATACCTTCCAGTCTTGCTTACTGATCGGCTTACAGTTCAGTAAGCAAGACTTTTTCATACTCGCAGTTGCTGGCTGTGTGATTGGACCACCCACAAACAGAGTTCATCATGGACATCATGCGACAACGCGCCCTGACCTGCACCACTCTGGGGCTGGCTGCCTGCCTCAGTCCCGCCCCGCTGAACGCCCAACCGCAACCGGTATCCCGCCCCAACGTGCTGCTGATCCTGGCTGATGACATGTGCCTGGGCGACCTGGCGCTGAACAACGGCGGACTCAACCACACACCTCGGCTCGATGAGTTGGCTCAGCAAAGCGTCGTCCTGACGCACGGTTACTGCGGTTCGCCCGTCTGCGCGCCGTCTCGGGCCGCCCTGCTCACCGGCCGCGATCCCCACCGCACCGGCGTCATCTCACTGAATCCCAAGACCGGCCTGACCCGCATGCGTCTCGATGAAACCACCATCGCGGACATCTTCGCCGCACAGGGCTATGCCACCGGGCTGATCGGCAAGTGGCACACCGGCGACGGCCCGGACTATCACCCGCTCAAGCGCGGCTTCCAGGAGTTTGCCGGCTTCGTCGAAGGCAATAACAGCATCGACGACTATTTCAATTACACGCTCGATATCCAAGGCAAACTGGTTCCCTTCCATGATCGCTATCTGACCGATCACTTCACTGAACTGGCGACCGACTTTGTTCGCCGCCATCGCGATCAGCCTTTCTTCCTGCACCTGTGCCACAAGGCCCCGCACCGGCCGCTGCAGGCGCCGCAGGAGATTGTCGATCGCTACATGCAGCAGGGCTACAACAAAAACACCGCCACCATCTACGCCATGATTGAAGTGATGGATCGCGGCATCGGGCAAGTGCTCGATGAGCTGGACAAGCTCGGGCTCAGTGACCGCACCATCGTCATCTTCACCAGCGACAACGGCCCGGACCCCGCGCCCGGTGAACAGATGGGCGGCGACCGCTTCAACTGCGACCTGCGCGGCACCAAGTACACCATCTATGAGGGCGGCCTCCACGTGCCCTTCATGATTCGCTGGCCCGGACAACTCAAACCCGGCGTCAATGACACACAGGTCCAGTTCGTGGACGTGTTACCCACATTGGCTGACGCCTGCGGGTTCACGTTGCCCGAAGCTTTGCATCTGGACGGCCGGGACGTGCTCGATGCGTTGCGTGACGGCCAAAACTCGCCCGCACCGGTATGCTTCTGGCAATGGAATCGCGGCGATCCGCACTACTCGCACAATACAGCCATGCGCGACGGCGACTGGAAGCTGGTGCGCCCGTTTGTCACGCGCAACTGGGTCAAGAAGGACTCCGACCTGCCGCCGATGCTGTTCAACCTGCACGATGACCCCGGCGAACAGCACGATGTCGCCGCGCAGCACCCGCAGCGCACCGAGCAGATGAACCATGCCATCACCGTGTGGACCGATGAGATCGAACGTGACCGCACCCGTCCCCTCGGCCGCGCCATCGACCCCCTGGACATTCATTGATTCCTTCCTTCTGATAGAAACCGACATGCAACGATTTCTCGCCTTGGTTCTGTCTTGCCTTGTTCTTCTGTGCATCTCGCTGACGACCTACGCCCAAGCCGTTCGCCCGCTGGCGCAGGATTACGTGGTGGTCATTCGCTCGCCCGATCCAGCCACGGTCTATTGCTACAGCCCGGGGTTGGGCATCTGCCCCAACGGCCGGCTGATCGCCACCTGCGACCTGGGCGGCAAGGGCTCCGATGCTTTGGTCAAGGCTGATCCGACTTTCACCAAAGGTCGCATCTTCACCAGTGATGATCACGGCCAGACCTGGCAGCCGCGCGGTGGATTCCACATGTGGGCCGTGCGCCCGTTCGTGGCGGGCAATTCGCTTTATCTCATCGGATGCGACAACGACCTGAAAATCATGCGCAGCGATGACTGGGGCAACACCTGGTCAGAAGAGGCGTTGCTGACCCACGGCCAGAAGTGGCACCAGGCCCCGTGCAACGTGTGGTTTGCCAATGGCAACGTGTACCTGGTCATGGAGCGCGTCACGCAGCCGGACCTGAAAATCTGGCCGGTTAGCGTGTGCGCCCCGGTGCTCATGCGTGCCAAAATCGGCGACGACCTGATGAAGCGTGAGAGCTGGACCTTCGCCAGCGAGATCACCTTCCAGGACAACGTGCCCCTGAACCAGACCGATTACTTCGGCCTGCCCGTCTATCGCACCGAACCCGGCAAGACCGTGCCCATCAGCGGCAAGACCACATTCCAGCCGCCCGGCTGGCTGGAGACCAATGTCGTGCAGGTGATGGACGGCGATGATCGCTGGTTCGATCCGAGCGGGCACACGTTTCATCTGCTCATGCGGGCTCATACCGG
The DNA here is from genome assembly GCA_964471555.1 of uncultured Phycisphaeraceae bacterium. GTDB lineage: Bacteria > Planctomycetota > Phycisphaerae > Phycisphaerales > Phycisphaeraceae > JADLFV01. The sequence continues at coordinate 65,633 of CAYYGM010000001.1, read as the reverse complement.
CGCCACCAACTATGCCGCCCTGGCCAAGGTCGTCGAACAGCCCGATGGTTCCATGAAGACCATGCTGGAAACCAATCCCTCCGGCAAAAAGGTCGCCCTCATTCCCCTGCCCGGCGGACAAATGAAATTCCACGTCCTCTACGACGACAAAACCAGACTCTACTGGCTGCTCAGTTCCCAAGCCACCGACAGCATGCGCCGCGTCGACACCATGCCCGCGGAGCGCTACGGCCTGCCCGACAATGAGCGGCATCGCCTGCAACTGCATTTCTCGAAGAACCTGGTTGACTGGTGCTTCGCCGGGATCGTGGCCATCGGGCCGTCACCAAAGCAGTCGCGCCACTACGCCAGCATGGTCATCGACGGCGATGATCTGCACGTGCTCAGCCGCTCCGGCGATGAGAATGCCGCCAGCGCCCACAACGGCGACATGATCACCTTCCACACGGTGAAAAACTTCCGCGACCTGGTGTATTGACGGCAACCATCACGGTGCGGTGAGGTATCATCATGTCCATGAGCCTGATGAACCGCCGCCAGTTCATAGCCGCCGCGGGTCTGGGCACCGGCTACAACCTGCTCGTGCGCGCTCCGCAAGTGTTAGCCGACACCACATCGCCGACTCCGGAGCAGATTCGTCAGCGCATTGATGAGCTTTCCCCGCCGCAGTCCGGGCCGGCGACACCGGAACCGAACATGCGGCAGGTCGATCTGACCACCGATGTGCTGGTGGCCGGCGGCGGCATGGCGGGTGTGTGCGCCGCGCTGGCTGCGGCACGGGAAGGGGCCAGGGTCATCCTGGTGCAGGACCGCTCGCGCCTGGGAGGTAATGCCAGCAGCGAGATCAAGATGCACATCATCGGCGCGGATCGCTCAGGCCATCGGCCCGGCTGGCGCGAAACCGGGTTGATCGAGGAGCTGCGCCTGGAGAACGCCTGCTGGAATCCGCACAGTGCTTTTGAGCTGTGGGATCTGCTGCTGTACGACAAATGCGTCAGCGAGCCGAACCTCACGCTGATCCTGGACACGGCCGTGTACCGAGCCGAGGTGGCCGACGGCAAAATCCAGGCCGTCTGGGCCCGCTGCGACAAGACCGAACATCTCTATCGCATCAGCGCGTCGATCTTCGTGGACGCCACCGGCGACTGTCGCCTGGCGCTGGAAGCCGGGGCGGAGATGCGTGTCGGTCGCGAGTCGCCGCAGGAGTTCGGCGAAGACCTGGCGGACTTCGACCAGGCGGGCACCACGCAGGGCTCAAGCATCCTGTTCACCGCTTGCAGGCACGACAAGCCGATGCCCTTCAAGCCGCCGACCTGGGCCCGGCACATCACGGCCGACGATTTGAAACTCCGCAAGGTTGACAACTTCGAGTACGGCTACTGGTGGATCGAACTGGGCGGCGTGTACGACACCATCCGCGATAACGAGCGCCTGCGCTTCGAGCTGCTGGCGATCGTGCTGGGCGTGTGGGACTACATCAAAAACAGCGGCAACGTTCCGGACAGCGAAAACTGGGCCCTGCAGACACTGGGCATGATCCCCGGCAAGCGCGAGTCCCGCCGCGTCATGGGCGACGTCATCCTCACCCAGAGCGCCCTGCAAGGCGGCTGGCATGACTTCAAGGACGCGGTGGCCATCGGGGGTTGGCCCATGGACGATCACCCGGCCATGGGTTTCGATGCTCCGGAGAAAAAGCCCTCTCACATCGTGCACGTTGAGCCGTACAACATCGCCTTCGGGGCGCTGTACTCGCGCAACATCGCCAATCTGATGATGGCCGGTCGCAACATCAGTTGCTCGCACGTGGCATTCACCTCCACACGGGTCATGGCCACCTGTGCGGCGATGGGCCAGGCGGTGGGCACAGCCGCAGCCCAGTGCGCGGCGCAAAAAATCCAGCCGAAACAAATCCGTGATGACCAGGCGAAGATGACCCGCCTGCAACAGCGCCTGCTGCGCAACGACCAGAGCATCCGCGAACTGGCCAATACTGATCCCGACGACCTGGCCCGCACCGCATCCGTCAGCGCCTCGTCCAGTGCCGAAGGCACGCAGCCGGGCAATATTCTCAGCGGCGTGACGCGCGATCTGCCCGGCGAGTTTGCCAATCGCTGGATCGGCAAGCTGGACGATGGCGGCACATGGATTGAACTGACGTGGAAGCAGCCGCAGAAAATCGGCTGCGTGCAGATCACCTTCGACACCGGCCTGCACCGGGCGCTGGCGATCACCGCGTCGATCGACTTCCAGCAGCGGATGATCATCGGCCCGCAGCCGGAGTGCCCCCGCGATTACACGCTGACCGCCGTCGGCCCCGATGGCAAATCGACGCAGATCGCCGCCGTCACCGGCAACATCCAGCGACTTTGCCGGCATGTGTTCGACCCGCAGAATGTCAGCTCGCTGCGTCTGACCATCACGGCCGGCAACGGCGATCCGCAGGTCGGCGTGTACGAAATCCGCTGCTACGAATCCGCTTGAACCCGCGGCGCGGTACCCTACCCGACATGCGACTGCCGATCTGCCTGCTGCTGGCACTCTGCTGCACCACAGTCCAGGCTGAAAGTCCGCTGCGGCACGGCGAGAACGTGCTGTTTCTGGGCGATGACCTGACGCAACAGATGTTCTTCAGCCAGGCTGCGGCCACGTGTCTGATGTCGCTGGATCCGACCGGCGACCAGCGTTTCTTCAACGGGGGCAAGGATGGCGCGACGGCCGGCGATGCCGTGGAATGGTGCCGCCCGCTGATGCAGCGCACGCAACCGGGCGTGGTGGTGATCTGCTTCGGACTCAACGATGCCCAACTGCACGAAGTCGAGCGATACGAGTTGGACCTGTCGAACCTGATCGCCACGGTGCGGCAATATCCAACGGTGCAGGCAAGCTCGATCCCCGGTGGCGTGATCGTGATGTCGCCGCCGGCGCTGCCCAGAGCGGAGGTCGGCCCGAAGCTGCGGCAGTTCACCGATGTGGCTCAGCGCGTGGCGCAGACCGAGCGTGCCCTGTTCGTCGATATTCAGCGCCCGATGCGGCAGGTGTACGACCAGGCGGATAAGGAACTACTCAAACAGTTGACACTGGGCGATCGCCTGCCTGGTGAGTTGATGCACATGGTGATCGCCAGTCATGTGCTCAAGGCCATGGGAGTCAGCGGCGAGCGGGTGCAACGGGTGGGCTGGTCGCCGCTGGTTCCGGTGCGGATGGGACTGATCCGTCCACACCTGGCCTGGCCGGACACGACAGCGGCCGACCCGGAACTGGCAACGTCCAGCCGGAGGTTATACCTGTCCCTGGCCCGTTGCGATGAACTTTTTTTCCGCCTGTGGCGTCTGCCCCCGGTGCCGGCTGCGGGCAAAGAGCAGGCTTCAGAAAGCGATCAGACAGCCCTGGAAAGGCAATTGAAACAGGCCTGGGCGAGCGCCATTCAGCAGGCGACGGCGTTTGCGGGGCTGGACGGGAAATGAACGACGGTCGCTCGTGGCGGCCGCCAGTATTGACGCCGGACGGTTTATCGGACAAGCGGTTTGAAACAAGGCACTTGCAGCGACGGGGGCTTGGATTTAGACTGCCTGCCGGTGGGAACCGGCCCTTCGGGGCAGGCCCGGAATTTGTAGCTGTAGGATACCTTGTGCTCGGTCGCTGCTGGGTGCGAAATCCCTGCTGGAAAGGCGACTGAAATTGGGAGGCTCCGCTTTGTTGACACGACGCATTCTCGCTGTGGTCACGGTCAGTCTGTGCCTGTCTCTCGGTCTGGCGCAAGTGATCCTTGCTCAGGCTGATAAACCTTCCACGGCCGCCGAGCTGTATCAGCAGGGCCTTGGACAGTATGAGGCCGGCGATCTGCAGGCAGCTCGCGAAACCTTCCGCCGCGTGGACACGATGCAGTTGCCGCGCGAGGAACGTGTCGCGCTGTACAAGATGCTGCAGCAGATTGACAAAGCCATGGGTGCAGACGCTTCCGACACCGCACAGGTGCAAGCTGAAGCGAGAAACGAAGCGCCCACCACGCCTGCCGAGCCTGTGACGCCTGAGAACGTGACTGCCGCACCGGCCGCAGCGCCTGCGACGGAAACCGCACCCGCTGCCGCGCCCGCAACGGAAGCAGCGCCCGCCGCGCCGGTGATCACGCCCGCCGACAATCTGGCTGCTGCCGACGAGATTGCCGCAAGCAATCCCACCGCCGCGATCGGGCAATATGAAGCCATCCTCTCCGACTCCAATGCCAGTGACTCGATCAAGACCGTGGCCGCTGCGCGGCTGGCACAAGTGCGTCGCCAGGCCAACGCTGACCTGACCGCAGCCAAGATGATGATCGATGAAGCCCAGAGCGATCTGGAAGCCGGCAACCTCGCGGCCGCCAAGTCGAAGCTGGACGCGGTCCACGACAGTGGTGTGAGCTTGAGCTGGTTCGAGCAACAGCGCATGGATCAATACCTGGCCTCGATCGAGTCGGCGCAGGCCGCGCAGATGGCAGCGGTTGAGCAGCCGACCGCCGTTGAAGCGCCTGCTCCGGCCGCCGCCGCACCGGTCGCTGAGAAGCCGGCCGCCGAGCCGGTGATGGAAAAGCCCGTGGCAAAGATGGCGCAGGCCGAGCCCATGGCCGAGCCTGCCCGTGCTGAGCCGATGGCCGAGCCCGCCCCCGAGAAGCCCGCCGCCAAGCCGATGGCTGCCGAGCCGGCCCCTGCCGCCGAGAAGCCGGCCGAAGCCGCCCCCAGCAGCCCGGACCTGATGGAGCACTACAAGAAACTGTACGCCCAGCAGAAACTGGCTGAAGGCCAGCAGGCGGAAATGGCGGGCAACCTCTCTCTGGCCACGGAAAGCTATCAGCAGGCCGCGGCCCTCGATCCGGAAAATCAGCAGATCGCTCAGGCTCTGTCGGCCGTCAAGGCCCGCCGTGCCCAGGAGCTGGCGCCCAAGGATGTGCTTAGCCGCGACCGTTCGCTGCGCGAGCTTCGCGCGGCGGCCACCCGGGCTGAGTTCGATCAGGCCATGAATAACGCCCGCAGTCTCGCCGCGGCCCGCAGCTTCCCCGCGGCTTTGGAATCTGTGGCTCAGGCCAAGGGTGTACTCGATCGCAACAGCGAACTGTTCAGCGCCGAACAGTACAAGACCCTGCGCGGCGAGGCCGAGAGCCTCAGCAGCGACATCCTCAACCAGCAGCGCTCCTACGAGCAGCAGGAGATGAAGGTCCAGGAAGAGCAGCGGGCCAAGCAGCAGCAACTGGCTGAGAAAACCGCGGTCCGTGACCGCCAGAAGCAGGTCAACGAACTGCTGGTCCGTGCCCGCGAACTTCAGAAAGACATGAAGTACACCGAGGCCTTGGACGTGCTCAACCAGGTGCTGTGGCTGGATCCGCACAACGTCGCGGCCCAGGCCATGAAGGAGATGTGCGAGGATGCCGAGATCCTGGTCCAGGGTCGTAATATCCGACGCAATCGCAATCTCTACCGTGCTCGCCTTCGCACCGATGATGCTGAAGCTTCGGTGCCTTACAACGAGCTGATCCGCTATCCCGAGGACTGGCCGGAGCTGACCGAACTTCGTCTGTCCAGCGCCGATGAAGCCGGCGGCGACTCTGACATCAACCGCCAGGTGATGCGCAAGCTCAAAGAGCCGGTGCCGATCAACTTCGAGGCCAACCGTCTGGCCAACGTCATCGAGTACCTGCGCAACACCACCGGCGTCAACTTCTTTGTCAACTGGACCGTGCTCGAACAGGCCGGTGTCGAACCCGACACCCCTATCAGCCTGCAGTTGACCAATGTCTCGGCCGAGCAGGCCCTGCGGCTGGTGCTGCAGCAGGTCGGCAGCGACTTCGATCCGGTCGGCTACTCGATCATCGAAGGCATCGTGACCATTTCCACCAACCGCGACCTCAGCCGCACGACTGAGATCCGCACCTACGACATCCGCGACCTGCTGGTGCAGGTGCCCAACTTCACCGACGCCCCCTCCTTCAGCCTCTCTGACGCTCTGAGCAACACCAGCTCCGGCGGCGGCGGCGGCGGCGGTGGTGGCGGCGGCGGCAGCGGCCAGGGCATCTTCGGCAGCGAGCAGCAGAGTCAGGAGGGCGAAGGAACCGACACGCCCACTCGCGCCGAGATCATCCAGTCGGTGACCACCCTCATCCAGGACACCGTCGGCCAGCCCGAAGAGTGGGCCTTCTACGGCGGCACCGTCTCCAGCCTCCAGGTCCTGGGCAACCAGTTCATCATCAAGACCACCCCGCAGAACCACCGCGAAATCGTGGCCCTGCTGGCCAGCCTGCGTGAAGCCAAGACCGCGCAGATCTCCGTGGAAAGCCGATTCCTGCTGGTGGAGGAGCACTTCCTCGAGGAAATCGGCGTCGACCTGGACTTCCGCCTGACCAACCTGGGCAACGGCCTGGGGCCGATTACGGTCTCCCAGGACTCGGTGGGTCTGACCAATGTTGACAGCATCAATACCGCCCTCACCCCCGCCGGCAGCATCCCCACGGCAGGTATCGGCGGATACAACGGCCCGATCCTGCCCGGCGTGGGCACCCCCGGCACCAACCGTGGTCTGGATATGTCGGTGACCTATCTGGATGACTTTGAAGTCAACCTGTTGGTCAAGGCCACCCAGGTCAACAACCGTGCCGTGACGTTGACGGCCCCGCGATTGACGTTCTTCAACGGTCAGCGGGCTTACGTGGTGGTGGCCAAGCAGTTCGCCTTTATCAGCGACCTGGAGCCGGTGCCCGATACAGGTGGTTTCGACGTCACCCTTTCAGTGATTTCCTCCGGCGTGGTGCTTGACGTCGAGGGGACTGTCAGCGCCGACCGTCGTTACGTTACGCTGACACTAAGGCCGTCTTTGGCGGATATCGTCCAGCCGATTCGTCAAATCGAAGTCACTGGTACCGCCGTTGTCGGTGGGAACAATAACGCCGCAGCTATTCAGTCTTCTGCCTACGTCGAAGCGCCCGAGTTGGAGATCACCATGGTGCGGGCCACGGTCAGCATCCCGGACAACGGCACACTGTTGCTGGGTGGCCAGCGCCTGATCGGCGAGGCCGAGATCGAGGCCGGCGTTCCCGTGCTGTCCAAGATCCCCGTCCTCAACCGCCTGTTTACCAACTCCTCAAGCGTCAAGGACGAGAAGACGCTGCTGATCCTCATCCGGCCTTCGATCATCATCCAGGGTGAAAAGGAAGAGCAGATGTTCCCGGGCATCAGCACCAACCCGATGGAATACAACGCCAACCGCTAAGCGGTCCAGCAACACAACACCATCAGGAAGCCCACGGCCTCAAACCGTGGGCTTCTTTCATTTCACCATCGTTCGTTCATCGACGCTTACTGCGACAAGATCATCTCGATGCGATGAATCTGTTCGTCACTGAGCGGCGCGGCCTTCTGGGCTGCGATGTTCTGCGCCACCTGCTCGACCGTGCGGGCCCCGATCAGCACGCTGGTGATCCGTGCATCGCGCAGAATCCAACTGATCGCCAACTGGGCGATGCTCTGATTGCGCTCGGCGGCGATCGGCTGAAGCTGCCGCACCTTCGCACGCACCTGCTCGGTCACTTGCTCCGCCTTCAGAAATGGGCTGGCCGGATCTGCCGCCCGCGAGTTGTCAGGGATGCCGTCGAGATATTTATCCGTGAGCAGCCCCTGGGCCAGCGGGCTATAGACGATCACGCCGACGCCCAATTCGTCGGTCACCGGCAGCAGATCGTCCTCAATCTGTCGATGGAGCATGTGGTAGCGCGGCTGATGAATCAGCAATGGCGTGCCCATGCTGCGCAGCAGTTCGTTGGCGTGACGTGTCTGAGCGCCGCTGTAGTTGCTCACGCCGACGTACAGCGCCTTGCCCTGCCGCACCAGTTGATCCAGAGCCCCGGCCGTTTCCTCCATCGGGGTCTGATCGTCAGGCCGATGTGAGTAGAAGATGTCAACGTAGTCCAGTCTCAGACGACGCAATGACTGCTCGCAGGAAGCGATCAGGTGTTTTCGGCTGCCCCACTGTCCGTAGGGTCCGGGCCACATCAGATAACCGGCCTTACTGGAGATAATCAACTCGTCACGATGGGCGCGGAAGTGATCACGCAGAACACGGCCGGCGACCTTTTCCGCTCTCCCCGCGGGCGGACCGTAGTTGTTAGCCAGATCGAAGTGCGTCACCCCCAGATCAAAGGCAGCCTTCATCAAAGCCAGGGTGCTGTCGCGCTGCGTGAAGTTGTGCCAGCCGCCCAGGGCGACAACCGGCAGCATCAGCCCGCTGCGCCCGCAACGGCGATAGGTCATGCGATCGTAACGATCAGCCGCGAAGGTTTCGCTTTTCATGATCCGCTCCTGTTTCAACGGGCCGGCAACCGCGTCGAGGGTCCATGATAACGCCGGTTATCGGCCGATGAATGGTGTTCTTTCACGAAGTTTGCACGCTTATTCCTCAAGGCAGGAAAAACCGTTGTCAGCGATGGCCGATGAAGGTAAGTTCGCCCCGCGCACGAGTGTGGGTGGATAGGGAAATGGAGGCGGCGTGGCGCAGACAATCCGCAATCTGGGTGATTCGCAAGCAGCCTTGTGGCGCAAGTATCGCCATGCCCGCACCGCGGCGCAGGAGGACTGCATCATCGCCGCGCGCAACGATCTGATCACGCACTACCTGCCACTGGTCCGCCAATGCGCCCAGCAGATGTCGGGCCGGCTGCCCAGTCACGTGGGCGTTGGGGATCTGTCGGGGCAGGGGGTGTTCGGGCTGATGGAAGCCATTGATCGTTTCGACGACGATCGTGGCACCGCATTCCCCACCTACGCCCGCTACAAGATCAACAGCGCCATGCTCGACTACCTGCGTTCGATCGATGCTGTGACGCGCCTGCAGCGGCGGCGCATGCGACTGATCGAACGGGCCCGCCAGGCGGTGTTTCACCGCACGGGGCGCAGTGCCGACGAACAAGAACTGGCCGGGATGTGCGGATTGACCGTAGCCCAGGTGCGTCGCGCCCAGCGCGAAGGCCTGGCTTCGGTCAACGTGCCGATGAGCCGGTTTGAAGGCGATGATTCATCGCAGGACGGCCCATCGCGCCCGATGACCGATACATTGGCCGACCCGCGGGCCGTGTCGCCGGACGAGGATGCCGAGCGGAGAAATATCCGCAACACCCTGTTGCGCGACCTGACCCGGGCCGAGCAGTTGATCGTGATCCTCTACTACTACGAAGGCCTGTCCATGCGCGAGATCGGCAGCACGCTGGATCTGTCCGAGTCGCGCGTCAGCCAGATGCACAGCTCGATCCTGGCCCGTCTGCGTGCTCGTCTCGTGGACAACGACCGCCTCCTGCGCGACCTGATGACCCGCCGCTCTGCGTAGCACAGCGCATAAAAAGACCGTGGGCGGAGAAATTGACCCACGGCCTCAGAAGAGCCAACATACCTGTTAACCCCGGCCCGATGCGCTAGCGGAGGAAATCGTCCTCCAGCGAAGCGCGAATCTTGGCCAGGGCTTTGTTCTGAATCTGGCGCACCCGTTCCTTGGTGACGCCGATGATGCGGCCGACCTGCTCCAGGGTCAGCGGACGACGCGGCTTGTCCGTGGCGGCCCGACTCAGCGCGAAGCGATGTTCGATCACTTCCTGCTCGATGTCGGTCAGGTCGGCCCGGTTGTCCAGCACGATGTCCTTGACTTCGCCGGCACAATCATCCTCGTGCACATCGCGCTTGACCTCCATGTAGTTGGAGCGCTCCATGGTCGGATCGAAGTCGGTGGGGAACATCTGACGATGGCGGGTCATCTTCATCCCGGCCCGGCTGAACGCCTTGAGGATGGCGCGGCAGGCGTAGGTCGAGAATTTGAACCCGCGTGAGGCGTCGAACTTGTCCACCGCCCGCAGCAGGGCCATGTTGCCCTCGCTGACCAGGTCGGCGAAGTCCATGTCGTTGAGTCGAGCCCGCTTGGCCATGGCCAGGACCAGCGCCAGGTTGGTGTCGGCGATCTGATCGCGCAGGGCGGCCGCCTGGCGGTGCCAGAAGAGCATCTTGCGCGTGGTGGTGGGCGCCATCCGGCCCTGCTTGAGCAGACGCTGACGCAATTGAGCGACGCGGTAGCGGCAGTAGTTGAACTGCAGAAACAGCGCCTGCTCTTGGCTGGCACTCAACAGCACCGAGCCCTGGGTCATCGAGCGGGCTTCGCCGATGCCTTCCATCACCGGGTTATACCAACTGGTATCCGGTGTGGGGATGGCTGGCGCCTCGTGAAAGATGGCCCGCTCAGCCTCGCGATCCCGCCTGGTGAACAGCTTGTGCGGGGTGAAATCGTACGGCTGATCGAGAATCTGACGAGCAGATTCTCTCTCGTCGTCACTGAGTGCCTCGGTGGATGGCTTGGGGGCGATCCTCCGCCTTGACGAAGTGGCCTCAGCCGTGATGATGTCGGTCAGGTGCGTCATGGCCCTATCCCTTCATCTGAAACTCAACCTCTGGATCCCTGAATCCTCTCGGGCGGCAACCGTGCCACCCTATATTGATTACGATTATCACAATCGGCCGTTCATTATACTAGAACATTTCCAAAATTTTTGCCGAAAATGAGACATCCTGAACGTCCATCCGCCCAAAACGTCCGCAAATTATTAAAAAATAATGATTTACCGCTTAGACCCTGCCCACCGGATGCTTGACCAGTTCCAAACTGCTACCTAAACTCCCACGTCCGACCTTTTATTCCCACTCTCAGGAGATTTCGATATGGCTTATATGCTGCCCGACCTGCCGTACGCCCCCAACGCCCTCGAGCCAGCCATCGATGAACGCACCATGCAGATTCACCATGGCAAGCACCACAACGCCTACGTGACCAATCTCAATAAGGCAACCGAAGGTCTGAACGTCCCGGCCGACGTCAACGAATTGATCGCTGACCTCTCCAAACTGCCCAAGGACAAACAGACCGCGGTCCGCAACAATGGCGGCGGACACGCCAATCACTCGCTGTTTTGGAAGATCCTGGCCCCCAAGGGTCAGGGTGGCGCTCCGCAAGGTGATCTGCTCAAAGCCATCGAAAGCGCCTTCGGCTCAGTAGATGCCTGCAAGGAGAAATTCGCGGCCGCCGCTGCTACTCGCTTCGGCTCCGGCTGGGCTTGGCTGGGTGTCGGCGCCGACGGCAAGCTGTGCATCTGCTCCACGCCCAACCAGGACAATCCGCTGATGAAGGGCCTGGTCGATTGCAACTGCAAGCCGATCCTGGGCCTGGACGTCTGGGAGCACGCCTATTACCTCAACTATCAGAACCGTCGGCCGGACTACATCGCCGCGTTCTGGGATGTGGTCAACTGGAAGCAGGTGGCGGAGAACTTTGCCAAAGCAAAGTAAAGTGAAAAGGGGAAAGTGAAAAGTGAAAACATGAATTGCGAAGCGCGGCTGAACATTCGGCCGCGCTTTTTCACTTTCCGCTTTTCACTTTTCACTTTTGCCCCTACCCTACCGACATGATTCGCCGTGTCGCCCTGGTCCTGAACGTGCTGGTCATCCTCAGCGGGTTCGGCTTCGCCCTCTATCACCAGTTCATCGGCATGGGGGCCGCCCTGCTGCTGGGCGGGTTACACGTGATGATGTTGCGCCCGCAGGACAAGCCCGCGCCGGCACTGTTACCCATTGCTGTAAGCCTGCTGATGCTTACCGTCGGCATCCAGGGCACGGTGCTGGGCGTCGCTTATCTGCTGGGCAAGCAGCAGCCCGGCGTTGATCTGGAACTTCAGCACACCACCGGCCGGGTGCTGATTGCGCTGTGCCCGCTCTTCTTCACAGCCGCGATGGTGTCGCTGGTGGAATTTGTGCGGCGCACGCTGGCGGCGGGACGGGGTCGAGCGTGAGTGAAAAACCCTACGTTTCCCGCGGTGGATTGAAACTGGAGGCGGCCCTCGATCACTTCCAGCTCGATGTGACCGACCTGACCTGCGCGGACCTGGGTTGCTCGACCGGCGGGTTCACTGATTGCCTGCTGCAACGCGGCGCATCGCGCGTCTTTGCGGTGGACACCGCCTACGGCCAACTCGCCTGGAAGCTGCGCAACGATCCGCGGGTCACCGTCATGGAGCGCAACAACGCCCTGCACGTAGCGCCCCCGTTCCCGGAAGGTGCGTGTCAATTGGTGGTGATCGATCTGGGGTGGACGAAGCAGCAGCAGGCGATCCCCGCCGCCTTGCGCTGGCTCACATCAACTTCCGGGGGCGGAAAAGTCATCACGCTCATCAAGCCGCACTACGAAGCGGGCGTGCATCGGCTGGAAGAGGGCGAGGCGCGGCGCGTGGCACAACAGGTGATCGAGCAAATGCCCGACCTGGGTGTGCGCGTGCTGAACTGGGTCCAATCCCCCATCGCGGGAGGCAAGGGCGGCAATGCGGAGTGGTTAGCGCTGCTCGAGCCGAGTCACTTGCCGTCCAGCAGATAACAGCAGTATTCGCGCGACCACTGGTTGAGCTCGAAGATGAAGCGGTGGCGAGGATTGACGATCAGTTCGCCTTCCTGTTTACTGCCTTTTTCGCTCAGGCGGATATAGCATCGCTCCAGCGAGCGGTCGATGTTGGCGTCTTCGTTCAAGGCGTCCAGTGCCTGATCGGGATCATCAAGTACACGGCGCTCGGCCCGGTTGAGGCTGGTGATGATGCCGTCACGGCTGTAACGAGCCCCGGTGGCGGGATCGGAGAATTGTTCGGTCAATTGCTCGTAGCGGACCGCCTTGCCGGTGGCGGGATTATGCACGGACAGGGCCACGATCATACCTGTGTGACTGACAATAGCGACGCCGTGGGACTTGACAAAATCGAGGTAGACCCCGGGATCGCGGTAACGATCAGGCCGCCCGATGGAGAACGGCGTATCGTCGAAGTTGGCTCGAGGCACAGAGCCCAGGCCGACATTGAAAGGGGTAGCTGAGATGTCGATGAGGTTGCCGAAGTAGAACGACGCGCCCGCCAGGGCGAAAAGCAGACAGACCGCCATCCAGGACCGCACACGGCGCATGGTGGTGTTATCGGCAAGCCGGCGACGGCGGCCGCAGGATTAGACGGTAGCCGCGGCGCAGGCACGGTCGTAGCAGGCCAGGCAACGCTCAGCCGCACCCGACCAGGTCAGCGTGCGGATCTCCATGTCCGCCTGTTCGGTCAGCATGCGGGCCAGCGGCGGATGGCGCAGCACGGCGATGATCTTGTTGGCGATCTCGTCGGTGTCCCAGAAATCCACCTTCAAGGCGTGCTTGACCACTTCGGAAACGCCGGACTGGCGGCTGATGATCACCGGCACGTCGTGCGTGATCGCTTCCAGGGCGGCGATGCCGAACGGCTCACTGACCGAGGGCATGACATAGACGTCCGCCATCTCGAACACGCGGTGCACATCCGCCCCGCGCAGGAAGCCGGTGAACAGCACCTTGCCGCCGATGCCCTGCCGGGCTGCCAGATTCATCACCTCTTTGACCATGTCGCCGGACCCAGCCATGATGAACTTGACGTCGTCGATGACGTCCAGCACCTTCTTGGCCGCGGCGATGAAGTACTCGGGGCCCTTCTGCATGGTGATACGGCCGAGGTAGAGCACGATGCGATCACTGGAGCGGATGGCCGCCAGGCGCGGCTGCACGCGCACGGGGCCGCCGTTTTCGACGGCGTTGTAAACCACGTCGATTTTGGCCGGGTCAATGCTGTAGCGTGTCTCCAGGATGCGGCGAGTCAGGTGGCTGACGGCGATGATGCGCGTCGCGGCCTGCAAGCCCTGTCGCTCGATTTCGAAAATCCGGCGGTGCAGGTGCGATTCGCCGGCCCGGTCGAACTCGGTGGAGTGCACGTGAGCGACGAAGGGTTTGCCGCTGGCCGCAGCCAAGGCCATGGCGGCAGGGAAGGTCAGCCAGTCGTGCGCGTGGATGACGTCAAATTGCTCATGCTTTGCCAGGTCCACGCAAAGCTCTGCATAGCGCTGGGCCTCGGACATCAGGTCGCCGCCGTAGCGGGTGATGGCGGGCGTTTCACCGGTCAGCCCACAGTCCTGGCTGTCGCCGACATCCTCCTGAACCGGTTGCGGCGATGAGGGCGCTGCGGACTCCCCAGCCACGGCCGCGGTAGCCTGATATGGCGTGGACAGCGTGGTGGGCACGACGTGAAAGCTGATCTTCCGCGCTGATTCCTCGGCTGCGCGCTGGCGTGCCAGGCGAACCTGCCGCGGAGAAAGCACTTTGACGGTCGGCGAGGGGCCGCCATTGACGGAGCGGGGCAGGACGAAGGTAATCTGCGCCCCCTTCTGCGTCAGGCCGCGGGTCAAACCCTCGCAGGCAGTGCCCAGACCACCGCTGATGTACGGTGGAAATTCCCAACCTAACATGAAGATGCGCATGGGACGATCCCCTCATCCATGGAGGGACGCTAGTCCGATCCATCAACCGGCTTCATATCACCAAGCTCACGAAAACATGCTTCGTAAGCCAGCAATACCTTCGTCACCTGATCGATCACCGTCGGGTCGTTGACCTGCTTGCCCCCAGGTACACGCACCGGCGAGCGGAAGACGAACACTTTGTCATCATCGCGGAAATGCTCCACCGCGAGCCGGCCTTCATAGCCCTGATCGATCAGCTCTTCTTCCAGCAGATCCTCGATCTTGTCGCCGACGTGCATCAGCTCCGCTTCGATCGACTCACTCAGCCAGCGATCGGGCGTGTACAAGCCGATCCACACGACGTTGTGATCCGGCAGATCCACCGTAACACGATACGAAGCTTCGCTTTCGATGCCCATCGCGGTGCAGCGCAAGGCATGATCGGTGCGGCGGACCTTGGCGAACACCTGTGCCTGTCTGACCCGATCGCCGACATCCTCGTACAGTTGTTGGCATTCGTCACAGATCATGGCTTGTTTCGTCATCGCTGATGACCGCATTTTACGGTTTATCCGCTCTGCCTGCCATAGCTGCCCGGGCCTTGAACAGCAGCACCGCCGCCGTCGCGGCTGCGTTCAGCGAATCGACCACCCCGGCCGCCATCGGGATCGTCACCCGTTGATCCGAGGCCGCCAGCCAACGCTCATCCAGACCCTTGTCCTCCGGCCCGATCACGATCACAGCCCGCTGGTAGCTCGCTTGATCGTAGGGCAATCCCCCCACCGGCGTCGCGGCGATCAAGCGCAGCTTGCGCCGACGGCACCAGGCGATGATCGCTTCGTCCTCAGCCTCCACCACCGGCAGACTGAACACCGCACCGGTCGAGGCTCGGATGGCGTTGGGGTTGAACACGTCCACCGGCCCGGTCGCCAGCACCCCGGTACAACCTGCCGCTGCCGCCGTGCGCACCATCGCCCCGAGGTTACCCGGTTTTTCCGTGCCCACCGCAATCAGCCAGAATTCGCCCTCCGGCAGATCATCCAGCGAAAGCTCCGGCTGACATACCACGGCCAGCACACCCTCGGGGTCGTCGCGGTAGGCAGCTTTCTTCAGGATCGCCTCGGTCACCTCGAACCGCTGCCGTGCCTCGGCCGCCACCTGCTGATTCCCCAGCAGCGATGGACAGACGTACAACTCCTCCAGAACCAGCCCCGCGGCGAACGCCCTTTCCACCTCGCGCAGGCCCTCGGCCAGGAACACGCCGTCGCGGCGGCGGTCCCGGCTTTTGCGCAATTTCAGCAGCCGCTTGATCCGCGGATTGCTCAGGCTGGTGATGGGAAAAGCCTTGCTCACAGTCGCCATCGTACCGCCGCGTGGCCGCGGCGGCTAAACCGTTTAGCCCAGGCGGCCACGCCGGGGAACCGCTTCCGAAGTACGAAATGTAGCCATGATGATTTGCGCGGCCCGATAACAAATCCATGCCCCCCGAAAGTAACGCAACCATCAGTCTGGCCCCGGGGCGATTCTCCGCTGCCGGCCGCCGCATCACTTGTCCGCATTGCGAGAACGACGTATTCGTGCCCGGCATCATGCCGTTGGGACCGGCCGGCATCCGCATGGCCGGGGTCAACACGCGCGGCAAACAATCCGCCCTGCTGATGTGTGCCGACTGCACCCGATTCCTCTGGTTCGGCCAACTGCCGCAGCGCGTCGGCGAGGCGATGATCGAGCACGGGCAGCGCGGCGTCGAGGACGTCGGACATCGCAAGTCCGTCGGCGGCCTGTGGGACCAGATGGGCAAGCTGCAATTCGAGTTCCTGCTGCAACAGGGGCTCAAACCCCACCACTACCTGCTGGACATCGCCTGCGGCAGCCTGCGGGCCGGGGTGCATTTCATCCCCTATCTCGAGCCGGGCCACTACCTGGGACTGGAGAAAGAACAGAAGCTGATCGATGCGGGCTTGCAGCACGAGCTGCCCGAAGCGCTGCAACAGACCAAGCAGCCGCAACTGGTGGTCAGCGACTGCTTCGAGTTCGAGAAGTTCGGGCAGAAAGCGGACTTCGCGCTGGCACAGTCGCTGTTCTCGCATCTGCCGCCGTCGTTGATTGATGACTGTCTGACCAAGCTGCGGCCGCACATGGCCGAGGGTGGCGCCTTTTACGCCACGTTCTTTGAGTCAGCGGTGACGAAGAACGTGCCGGAGCGGGTGCACGATCATCAGCGCTGCGAGTACACGCGGGAAGAGATGCTGGAGTTTGGCCGCCGCAACGGCTGGCATGCGCAGTACATCGGCAACTGGAAACATCCGCGCGGGCAGGTGATGGTGCGCTACAGCATTGCAGACGTTTAGCGGGCGAGCTTGCTCGCCCATCGCCGGGTATTGCCGAGCAAGCTCGGCAGCTAAACAGGGCAAATGCGTTGGTTACGCCGGGCTGGGTAGCGCGCCGTCAGGTGGGCCGGCGGGCTGGGGGCGATCGCCGGTCTTGGGCTTGGGCTTCTCCTGCTTCTTCTTCTCGGCAGCCAGCAGATCGCTGACGGTGGCCTTGGTCAGTATTTCGCCGCGCATGATGCGATCGACTTCCTCGCGCGAGAGCGTTTCGTACTTCAGAAGCGCTTCGCCGATGGCGCTGACTTTTTCCCAGTTTTCTTCGATGATCTTCTCGGTGTCCGCGTAAGCCTCGTCGATCAGGCGCTTGATTTCCTGGTCGATGATGCGGGCTGTCTCGGGACTGAAGGCCTTTTCGGGGATCAGGGCATCGCGGTCGCCCTGCGGGGTGTAATCGACGAAGCCGAGCTTCTCGCTCATGCCCCACTCGAGGATCATGTAGCGGGCCATGTTGGTGGCCATACGGATATCCATGGCAGCGCCGGAGGAAACGTCGTCGGTCTTGCGCTGCTCGGCGATGCGACCGGCACACATGACGCGCAGGGTGTCGTGGATGTATTTACGGGTGTAGTTGTGGCGGTCCTTTTCGGGCAGGCCGATGGTCGCGCCCATCGACTGGCCGCGCGGAATGATCGTCACCTTGTGCAGCGGATCGGTGTGCGGCAACAGGTGCTGCACGACAGCGTGGCCCGCCTCGTGCCATGCTGTGGCGACCTTTTCGTCCTCTTCCACCTTGTGGCTCTTGCGAGCACGACCCCACTTGACCTTGTCGCGGGCTTCCTCGAGGTCGTCCTGCTCCACGAAATCCTTGTTCAGCAGCGTCGCGGCGATGGCGGCCTCGTTGATGATCGCAGCCAGCTCAGCACCGGAGAACATCGGCGTACCGCGGGCCAGCTTCTCGAGATCCACGCGCGGGGACATCTTGATCTTGCGGCTGTGAACCTTGAGGATCTCCACGCGACCCGCCACGTCGGGCAGGGGCACGGTGATCTGACGATCGAAGCGGCCGGGCCGAGTCAGTGCCGGGTCCAGCACGTCGGCGCGGTTGGTGGCCGCCATGACGATCACCTGGTCGGAGGAATCGAAACCATCCATTTCGACCAGGATGGCGTTGAGCGTCTGCTCTCGTTCATCGTGACCCCCGGAAGTAAAACCACTACCACGTTTACGCCCTACCGCGTCGATTTCATCGAGGAAGATGATGCAGGGCGAGGAGTCCTTGGCCTGCTTGAACAGATCGCGCACGCGCGAAGCGCCGACGCCGACGAACATCTCCACGAAGTCGCTGCCGCTGATGGAGAAGAACGGCACATCCGCTTCACCGGCCACAGCCTTGGCCAGCAGCGTCTTGCCGCAGCCGGGGGCGCCGATCAGCAGCACACCACGAGGCACGCGGCCGCCGAGGCGCTGGAAGCGCTTGGGGTTTTTGAGGAACTCGATGATCTCGCCGACTTCCTCTTTCGCCTCGTCGATGCCCGCCACATCGTTGAGCGTGACGTTGGAGTGCTCCTTGTTCATCAGGCGATGCTTGGAGCGGCCGAAGTTGCCGAGCATGCCCGGGCCGGCCCCGGCGCTGCGCAACGAACGGTAAACGAAGAAGTAGATCAGCAGCACCAGCAGCAGCAGCGGGCCGAAGTTCCACAGCAGCGGCGCCAGCCAGCCGGTGCCGTGCTCTTCGGACACGTCGAGGTTGTCGATCTTGCCGAGCTGATAGAGGCGAAGCTGCTTGGTGTAGGGGCTGATGCGGGTGGCGACGCGGCCGCCGGGGATGACGCCTTCAGCCAGGCTGACGCTGGGAGCGTTGTCCTTTTTGACGGTCGCCCAGATGCTTTCGTCCTCAGCGGTCAGTGAGCCGTCGAAGGCGTGCTCCTGAGCCATGTGATAGAACTGCTGCCAACTGACGTAGGCGACCTGGTGCGTCGATTGCTGCATCAGCAGCAGTAGACCGATGGCCAGGGCGATCAGCACCATGTACACGAAGGCACTGCGGCCGGGGAAGTTGGGGCCGGGCCGCTGGGGCGGAGTGTCCTTGCCGTTTCGGCGTTGGTCCTGGCTGCCGTTATTGGGTTCCTGATCGGTCATGGATCTATCCGTCGCCGGGGCTGTTCACAAAGGTCATTATAGACCCGGCCCACCCCCGCGGCCGGGGCGCAGCCTGATACCAGTGCCGCCGCCGTCTGGGGCCCCTATTTCATCGGTCTGATCACCAGTCGGCTTGCAGCGTGTTGGTGATATCGGTCGCCATACGGTCCACCGCCTGCTGCAGGGCGATATCCACCGGCTCACCGACGGGCGAGGTGGGGATGTAGCTGCCCACCGCCGCGAAGCCCTTGCGCTGGCGAATCAGCTCCCCGCTGCGCAGATCCTTCCACTGCCAGTCACAGACCACGGTGACCTCCAGCTCCTGCGGCAGGCCGCCGGCCCCTCGCCTGCGGCGACTGAGTTGGGTCTGGCTGATGCTGGTGATCGTGCCCTCCAGAATGGTGTCCGCCGTGCCGGGGGCGACGACCTTGTACGGCGTCTGCTGTTCGATGCGCTTGACCAGAGCTTCGCCCAGGCTGGCGTTGACGCCCTGGTAGAACGTGCGGTTCTCGAACACCGGCACCGCGACTGTGTGGTACTTCTCGGGGTACAGCGTCTTGGCGCTGTAGGCGCAGCCCGTAAGCATCAGGAGCGCCACCGCCAGACACGCGTGTTTCGATCCGAACTCGCTCACGAGGCGGCCTCCTCGACGATCGGCTCGTGCATCGCCTTCAACCGGTCCTGGGCCTGCTGAGCGGCGCCGGTCTGTGGATACCTGGCGATCACCCGCCGATACAGGTACACAGCGCTGACGTGCAACTGTCGCTTCTCGTACCAGCGGGCGATGACGTAATCCTCCAGGGCCAGCGATTCGTCGATGCGCACCATCAGGGCGTCGGAACCCAGACGCTCAGCAGCAGCGGGGAACTGTTCACTGTAATCCGCCAGGCGCTGGCGGGCTTCCAGCAGGCCGGTGGGATCAAACTGCGGACCCTTGAAACGGGCCAGATTGGCCTGGATCAATCGCAGCATGGCCCACTCGCGCTGCCGGCTTTCCGGGTAGTTTTCCAGAAAAAGATCGTAAGCCTCAGCGGCCTGGCTCATGTCGCCTTTGTCAAAGTAGTAGTCCGACAGGGTCATGCTGGCCCGCTCGCCGATCTCGCTGCCGGGGGCGCGCTCCTGACAACGGATCAACAGTTCTTCGCCGTCGTCCGAGGCGTCGAGGATGCGCATGCCCATGAAGTGGCGCTTGAGGCCGGTGACGTAGAGGCGGGCGATCTCGTATTCGCGCTCGAGGGCGGTGGCATATTGCTCCGAGCCGGGGTAGAGGCGAATCACCGCCTCGTAATCATAGAGTGCCCGCCAGTAGCGGCGCTGGGCGACCTTGGCGTCACCGCGCAACAGATAAGCTTCGACCAGCATGTTGTGATTGGGATACGCAGCGATCCATTCATCCGCCAGCTTCACCGCGGCCTCGCCGTCACCTTCCGCGATGGTCTTGCGGATCGTCTCCAGCTTGCCTTCCGGCGAAGCGGGGTCCGGCGGCGTCTGGGCCACCCATTGCCCATCACTGAGCTCGTAGCGCTGCTGAGCCAGCACCGACGACGCCAGCGTGCAAGCCAACAGCCCGATCGTGAAAACCGCTATGAAGCGCGACATGCTGCGGATCATACGGCCCCGCCCCGCTGATGTCATCTGCCCCGCCATCGTCCCACTGCGTTTGACGGCCACGGCGTTAACTCTACAATTCTTTTCTTTGCTTGCCCGCCTCGCTAGCTCAATTGGTAGAGCATCGGATTCTTAATCCGCAGGTTGAAGGTTCGAGTCCTTCGCGAGGCATTGCAGAACATATCGCGGGTTCCGGGTATATTCCCAAGTGATTGTCTTATAACAATTTGTGATCTATTACCGTACGTGACATGCCCCAGCCCACGCCGGGCATCGCCTGACAAGCACTCAGGCTATCAAGCTTGCCGACTGCGGTTATGAAGAATCGACTTGCCCCGTGCCACGTTTTCAGTCAAGACCTGGCAACGTGTCGGCTTGCTTCGTGATGCAAGCAAGCCCAGCCGATCATGAGAGCTTGCCGCGTCTAACCAGCAACAGCAGCCCCGCGCCAAGCAGAATCGCGGTGGCAGGCTCGGGAATGACAACGGTGGCCAGCGCTTCATCCAGGCTCAGGTCGGAACCGGTGCCGAAGCCCCAGTTGTCGCCGAGGATCTGCAGGTCAGCCAGGTTGACACTGCCGTCGCCGGTGAAGTCCGCCTGAGACCAGATAGCCGTGGTGGACTGCCAGTTGTCACCGAGGATCTGCAGGTCAGCCAGATTGACCATGCCGTCGCCGTTGGCGTCACCGGGGTGATAGGTCCAATCGATGACCAAATGCGGACGCACCGTGCTGCTTGCATATTCCGTGTTACCCACACGAATCAACCCATCGGTGGTGTCTCCCTGCAACATCGTTTTGGTGGGATCGCCGGCCGGGCCCAGCAGCAGGAGTCCGTAGTTGCTGGCGCTGCCGCTGACCCAACTCTGGTAAATCGAGGTAATGTCCCACGATTTGTAGACGCCGATGCCCTCGTCAGTCTTACTGATCAACACCGTGTCAACGGGAGTTGAATTGTAATCGGTGCCCGCCCCGAGGCCTGCGCTGTTCCACGGGACACCATTGCTCGCCTGGTTCCATGTCGCTTCCATTTCGACCCAGGGAGTCAGCATCTGGTACAGCGAGAAATTGTGTGACACCGGCAAATCACCATTGAGGTGATCGATGTAGGAATAGAACAAGGTGCAGAACTGCAACTTGGCGCTGGTGATGACCGCACCATTGGGGAGCGAAGCCAGATCAAACTTGATCATCGGGCGGGCACGGTCAACCACCGTGTCACGCGCATCGTAGTAATACATGCCGCTGGCGCCGAAATTGTCGTTCGGGCCGTTGTTGTACAGGAACGTGTCCACCGCGTGAGTCTCATCAAGGATCACGGTGGTCTGCTCAGCCATGACGGGTGAGATGGCTACGAACAGCAGAGCAATAGTCAATGAATACACATTATTTGTGGACATGGTCCTGGCCTCCAAAGACGCCTCAGTTCACGTAGATTGGGACGACAGCAAAACACGATGAAAGCTGACACATTGTAGATCCGGCTCTAAGCAAAGCCGGTACGACATACGATCGCAGATCATTCTTCGCTTTGGCGACGCCGGAGAGAACACAGCCCGCCAACAGCAATCAACATCATCGCTGATGCGGGCTCCGGAACAGCGATACCCGCTAATTCCAAGGCATTGTCGAAAGACAGATCCGGCCCCGCGCCATAACCCCAGTTGTCGCCGACGATTTGCAGGTCAGCGAGGTTGACGATGCCGTCATCGGTGAAGTCCGCTTGTGCCCAGGTGGCTGTGGTGGACTGCCAGTTGTCGCCGAGGATTTGCAGGTCAGCGAGGTTGACCAAGCCGTCACCGTTAGCATCGCCGGGATGGTAGGTCCAGTCGATGACCAGTTCGGGCAGGTAGTAGTTGTCCGCGGAGTACTCGGAGTTGGCCATCCGCAACACGCCATCCAGCGGATCGCCTGGGGCTGGATCACCAACCCAACCGATGAATGTAAGTCCATAGTTGCTGGCAGGAGCCGCCAGCCAGCTCTGGTACAGCGACGTAATGTCCCAGGCTACCTTGGGGCTGGGCGAGTATGTATCAACGACGCTGAGAGTCTTGGTGTCTGCGGCCGTCGCGTTGTAGTCACTGGCACTGAAGGAACCCGCACTCCATGTCGTGGCGGTTTTCGCGTTGTTCCAAGTGGCTTCTGATTCGTTCCAATCGGTCAACATCTGATGCACCGACACATCGGCCGAGGTCGTGTTGGACCAGTACAGAATTCTCATATTCAGAGAAACGCTGCTGATCTCCGCCCCGGCAGGAAGTGTGGGCAGATCGAATCGGAGAATGGATCGGGCCGCATACAGGCTGGCCTGTCGATTGTTGTAGTAGTAAAGCTGACTGTTGGCGTAATTGTTGTTCGGCTCACCGTTGTAGAAGAAGGTGTCCGCTGAGTTCGTGTTGTTCAGATAGGTCACACTCTGCTCACCCCTGGCCGGTGCAACCCACGCAGCCAGAATCATCACAGTCCAAACAACAGAGCACCTCATGAACATGTTCCATACCTCCTGGGATGATGTGCTTTTCATACCCTCACCATAGAACACACCTGTCAGCAGCAACCAGGTGAAATCGACGCGGAAAGTGGGCAGGCCGATTTCTGCCGCCTTGACTTAGTGCATCTTTCGAGTAACCAAATGTACAGTATAACTACATGTGCACACATGTCAAGAAAAAAATTAAACCTGTATATACATTTTGGCCCCGCTTGCCCGGCAAGGTGTGCCGTCCCTGAAAAAGATGCAAACTTGGTGCCTGGGCAGCACGAGATTCAGCCCCCTAAGCAACATGGCGAACTGCTGTTTTTGCTTGACGGGCTAAATCAGGAGCCTGTGGTTCCACTTTGGGACATTCTTTTCAATCGCAGATTCGTCTGGACGCTTACGCGGTCCAGCGTTCACGCATCAACAACGCAAACTCAGATCACTGTCGCATACGATGCGGCCGCGACGCGGAAGAGGTGGGATCCTTCCGGGCGTGTGGGCGTGCTCCACCGCCACGAAGTGAAATGACCCAATCGTCCACCGTGCCATTCTTGACCCGCTACCGAACCCAAGATGTTCAAACATTGCCCGCTCAGAAATAACACCCTATCCGCACCATGCCGGAATAAAAGAACCGGCACCTCGGATTGACCGAAGTGCCGGCTTGGTAGATCGTCAAACGTTACGGATTACTTCTGTCTGCGACGAGCAAAAAGCATCAGTCCAGCCCCCATGAACACCAAGGAGGCCGGCTCCGGCACGACGTGATAGTCGATGATCAGGTGTGGTCGGTAATCATCGTTGGCGTACTCGGTGTTGTACAGACGAAAGACGCCGTCGGTGGTGTCACCGTCGTTGGTGCTGTAATTGGAAACGCCGGCCGGGCCCTGAATGCAGACACCGTGGTTACTGGAGGGATTAGCAGCCCAGCCCAGGTAAAGCGCGGTGATATCCCAGGTCAAATAAGTGCCCTGTAGGGTGCTGTCAATCAGGAGGGTATCTTCTGCCGTTGCGTTGTAATCCGTGCCGGAACCCAGGCCCGCGGTGTTCCACGGGGTGGCGGTGAGCCGGTCGTTCCAACAAGACTGCGCCTCATCCCAACTGACCAACATCTGGTGGACCGAGAAGTTGTAAGGCACCGTCGCATTGCCGTTGTTGACATCGATGAAAGTGTACTGCTGGAGCTTGATATTCAAGCCAACACTGTCGATCACGGCGCCGCCGGGGAGGGTAGCGAGATCAAACTGGATGATGGGTCGAGCAGTGTCGTTGCCAGCCCCGCGCTGGTCATAGTAGAACAGGCCGCTACCCGCGAAATTGGTGGCCGGGCTGTTGTTGTAGAGGAAGTTATCCCCTGCATTTGTATCGTTCAAAACGACATCCAGCACCGCAGCTTTTGCCGGTGATACGGTTGCCGCCATGATAATGACTGCCAAGACACCAACACTTTTTGTCAACATGGTCTTAATCCTCCAGTAAGCCTTGGCTGATTTCACCTCACAAGGCACGTTTGAAGAAACTCGGAGCCTTCACACCGAAGACTTCGCGATTTGATCCGTCCCGATTTGCGATTCTTCTCTTCCTCTCAGCTCGCCACATGCCCCACCAAATGTACAGTATATCTACATGTGTCCAATATGCAATAGATTGTTTATACTTGTATTGAATATATTCGTTCTTGGCGCCCTCGGGGCGGCCGGCAACAAATCATATTGTAAGTAATTTAAATATATAAATTTATAAATGAACTCTCTGTGGGCGGCGCTCGGAATTACTTGTGAGCGAGGATATGGCTGAGCTTATTACTCCGAGACAACTTCCCCGCTCGCCCCTTCTGCAGGGCGGCCGGGAACAACGTGTCGGCCGGTCCGGCGACGTCCTATAAGCATGAACGCCAAACCCATGGCAGCAATGACGCCACCCACCAGCACGATCTGCAGGCGGCCCGTCCATGGATTAGGCGCCAGAGCCAGCAGACACACCAGGATGCCTATGACGGCGGCAAAGGTTCCGATGACCTTGAGCTGGGTCAGGTCTGAACTGATTCCCACTTCGCGCTCGTAGTCGATCGGCGAGAGCATGGTCTTGAAGAATGCCGCGACCTGCTCTTTGTAGCGTGGTATTTCGTAGCGCCAGAAAGGGATGGTCGCAAGAAAGCCGATCATGCCCGCCACCGTGTTAATGGTCACCTTCTGCTGGAACGACCAGGTATCAGTGGACAGGGCGCTCAGCGCAGAGGGAACCAATCCACATGCTGTTGAAAACAACGCGGACCACCACGGCACACGGCGAATGAACAACGCCAGCAACATGGGTGTCGCCAGCGGAATGCCGAGCATGGCGGTGACGTTCAACATGAACTCGAAGATGCCCTGACCTTGTGCCTGGGAAAAATACACCGCAAGGCCAATGATCGTCAGTCCCATGCCCAGGGAGAAAAACTGACCCAGACGTAATAGCGATCGATCATGACGCTGGCGCAGGCCCAACAGACGACAGAGCGCTGGATAAATGTCCTGCGTGAAAATGGCTGCGTTACGGTTCAGGCCGACGTCCATCGAACTCATGGTGGCGGCAAACATGGCGACGACCATCAGACCGATCATGCCGGTCGGCAACAAATTGGCGCTGGCGATGGCATAGGCTGCTTCTGCCGGCTTCGGCAGCGCGGCTGCGTTGACTTCAGCCTCGAAAAGCAGGCGCGCAGTCATGGGCGGAATGAACCAGATACATGCCCCCAGCAGCATCAGCACTGCGCCCAGTAACGCCGCCTTACGCGCTTCGGTTCCATCCTTGACCGCAAAATACCGAGAAGCAGAGTTCAGCGAGTTGTAAGCGAAGACGTTCTGAAAAAACATCGCCGCTGCCCACGCCCAGGTGTAAGCGTTCAACGGATATTGACCCGCCCGGTGAACGAAGGCGAATTCGTCGCTTAAACCTTTCGCTCGCATGAGATCCAGGAAACCATCGATCCCGCCCACCTTGACCAGGCACAACACGGCCAACAGAACCGTCATCGGCACCAGCACCAGCGTCTGCAGGAAGTCGTTACTCATCACAGCCCAGCTTCCGCCGACCACTGAATAGATCAGAACCACCGTTCCCACACCAAGGATGACCGCTTGCAGGTTCAGTCCAAAGACCGAGGCGCTGAAAATCGCCAGCCCATACAGTTGCAAAGCGGAAAAGAGCAGTTGCGTGGGGACGCTGAACCAGGCGTACACCTGCTGGGTCGTGCCGCCGAAGCGATTGCGGATCACCTCCGGCACGGTGATGGCCCGCAGTTGTCGAAACCACGGCGCCAGGAAAAGAAAGTTGATGAAGAAGCCTGCAGCATTGGCCAGAAAGATAATGGATACACTCCAGCCGGCCTCATACGCCACGCCGGCCGCCCCCGTGAACGTCCAGGCGCTGAAACTGCTCATAAAAGCGCTGGCGCCCACCAGCCACCAGGTGCCTTGGCACCCATTGCGAAAGTAGTCGCTCACATTGCTGTTCTGGCGATGAAGAACCAGGCCCACGGCGACCAACACCAGCAAATACACCCCGATGGTGATCAGTTCGATGCCCGAATGGAGCATTGGGAAACCTCAAGGGGTATGGACATGTCAATACAGCGCATTATGCAACAAGGCCATAATCATACGGAAAAAATTGTCAGCTACAACACAAATGTGGTCCTGAAACTACAAGATCCCAATACCACAGACCAAAACACAGAGCCTTTCCCGCCTCGCTCCAATCCAACAATAAATTTATAAAATATTTTAATATTATTATTTATAAAATATATTGTGAAGATGAAGTGCAGAGGGCTTTCAGGATTGAGCAATGTATCTTCCACTGCCCAAAGAAAAATTTACAAATGTACCTCTATATGACTTGTAAAATTCTTGGGCAAAGATACACTACGAGTAGTTGGTGTGAGAACGTTCATCAAGGTATGGTGGACAATCGAAGGGCGAAAAAACAAGGCAGACACCGAAATGACTTGGGCAGCCCTGCCAACCAGACACGTTTTTATGCATGAATGATGGCGTAGCTCGAACCATTGACCACCAAGGGTGTTTAGTGATTGACCATGACATCGAACACAGCAACAAAAGAAGATAGTGCGGCGATCGCGGAATCGCTCAAGGGGCGATCCCTGAAGTACGAAGTCATCTATCGCGCGCTGAAGCAGGAGATCGAAGGGGGCGAGTTCGGAGAAGGCGATACGCTGGCCTCTGAAGCGCAGTTGTGCGAGCGGTTCGATGTCAGTCGAGGCCCCGTACGCCAGGCACTGGCGGAACTGGAGCGCCAGGGATGGATCCGCCGGCAGGCTGGCAAGGGCACCGTGGTTCGTGCCTCGCACATGCGCCGTGACCCGTTGGCGGGCACCACCGTCAAACAGCTTGTGGCCGTGATCAACACCTCCGTGCTCAGCCCGGCAAACTTCCTGGCGTTCGAGCTGGTGGAAGGTTTGAATCGCGCAGCCGAAGGAGCCGGCGAACGGTACCGTTTGAACTTCCAGTTCCACCGCCAGGGCTACAGCCACGACTCGCTGTCCTTGCCGCCCTGCCATGGCTTACTGATCGCGCCATTTACTTTCGACGGCATACGCTCGTTCCAGCAGTTGGCGGAGCGGCACATGCCCCATGTGCCGGTGGTCAGCCTGTACAACCAGGTGCAGCTTGATCACGTTGCTCAGTTCTACGTGGATCACGAGACCGGCATGTTTGAAGCCACGGATTTCCTGATCCGTTATGGACACAAACGCCTGGTCATGCTCAGCGAACCAGCCATCTCGCCGGGGCCTGCGGTCATTAAGCGCGAGACGGGTTACCGCAAAGCGCTGGAATCGGCCGGTCTGCCCTTTACACCGCAGACGATCGTGAAAGTTGGCCTGGAGCCGGTGATGCGCAACACGATCATCGAACACCTGCTGCGTCGCCCGGACCGTCCCACGGGTCTGGTGGTGGCGGGTGGTGTGATCACGCGGGCTGTGATCCAGGCGATTCGCGAAGTGGGTCTGCGTGTGCCGCAAGATCTGTCCGTGGTGGCGTTCGACGACACGCCGGAAGCCGCGATGAACGATCCGCAATTCACGGTCGTGCGTGTGCCGCTGAGGCGTATCGCGCAACTGGGAATGGAATGGCTGGTGGAAGCGATCGAGGGCAACGGCAGCAATCGCCCGGCCGTTTCCATGCCTCTGAAGCCGGAGTTGATCGTCCGACAATCGTGCGGCCCGGTACCGAGCAATGGCAACGAGATCAAGGTGGGTTGAGTTTCAGCATCAGGTGATCGGTAGGTTTTCCTAATTCAGATCTGGGGATATCGGGATCGGTGGAATGAAACCTGCGCTGCACGCAGGTGAGCGGTCATATTGATTCATGGAGGCCATCATGCGGCGGATATTCAGGCACAAGGCGTTTACGCTGATTGAATTGCTGGTCGTGATTTCCATTATTGCATTGCTGATTGCAATCCTGTTGCCGGCACTTCGTGCGGCTCGAGACTCGGCCATGAGCGCCCAGTGCCTCAGCCAACTGCGACAGACCGGATTGGGCATTCAGATGTACGCCCAGGACTACAACGACTGGACGCCCATCAACTACACTGCGGCCAATGGCACTTGGATCATGCCGGGTGATATACCTAGAAGCACCCAGGGTCCTGACTGGTGGCACCGCCTGGGTGGCAAGCTTGTCAATTGGGGGGAAGACAAGGATTACCCCCTGTCAACCCACCATCCCAGCCCACAGTGGACAGATCGCGCCAACTATATCTCCACCACCAAAGTCTTCTATTGCCCCTCCTACACCCGACTCACCGCAGCGGACTCGTGGAATGCGGAATTCCCCGTGACATCCGGCTCCCACTATGTTGCAAGTTATTACTGGGACTTCATCAACCCGGATGATGGTACGCTGGTGGGTAACACCGCAAAACTGTATGAGTTCGGCAATTCCAGGTTGAGCATGAACCCGGCGGCCGCAATTGTCAGCGACTTCGGCTGGCCCGGCGATCAGTTCCGCTACTACCGTTGGCCCCCTTCCCACAAGTCCACAATCAACGAACTGTGGCTCGGTGGCCACGCCGGTACGGTTTCCAAGGGTGAGCTGGACCAGATCCATTCTGACTATCCTTCGGAGTCAGAAAACTGGTGGCGGCGCCTGGATTACCTGCGGGAACAGGGCGGCTGATCAATCGGGCAATCCCGCGACGGTTCTTGCTGTGATGACGAACAACGAGCACGTGACGGGCCGAGTTGTATCCCTGCCCGCCACGTGTTTTCGCCGATTGCCGATCCACTCCCGCTCATATTCAAGCCCCGCTCCGGATTGAACGCGGGACAGGGATAACCAGCTTTCAAACTGTAAAATATGACGTATTCCCCGGAGTCGCCCATGTCCCTCAATCGTCACACGTTGGACTCCGCCTCTTTCTATGCCGTTGTGCTCGTGGGGGCGGCCATTCTGGCGACCGCGCTGACACCTGTGCCTGTCTGGGGCCAGCCCGTCGAACTGCCCATCGTCGAGCAGCCTCATCAGCATGAAGCAGCTCTGGGGTATGCACCGGATTATGTCGTCAACGTGCCGGCTTTCGATTCGTTCAACCGTCCTTATCTGCGCAGCCGCACCGTCGATCCGCACGAAACCGGCTACATCGAAACGCTGCGCGACGGCCGATGGGTCAAACTGGACTTCGTGGCTGCCATCCGTGCGGCGTATCCGGCTTTCGCTCAGTTCCACTACGGCGGCGGCACGTTCGGGGCGGAGATCGTCTTCGACGCGGATGATCATCTGTACACGCTGCTGCGCATCAAGCTGACCGACGGCGGCGAGCGGGAGCTGCTGCTGTATTCTCCGGACTATGGCGCCAGTTTCCAGGTGTACGAGCTGCCCAAAGATGAGCCGCCGATGTCGCGCCCGATCGGGTTTGCCAACATCGAGCAGCGTGTCGGTCGTAACACGCTGACCCGGCCGCCGCTGCTGGCCACGCTCAGCAAACGGGCGGATAACCCGTTGGGCAAGTGGACGGCGCACAATTACCTCGATCTGTTTCAGCCGCGCAAACTGGATGGCCGACTCGTGCTGGGCGATCCGCTGCGCGTCACGGATCACGCTCTCATCATGACGCGCCAGACCGGCAACCCCAGCTTCGCCGTCTCCGGGCCGGACAAGACCTATATCGTCTGGGCGGAGACCACTGACACCGACTACGTCCCCGGCGTGCCAACCTTCGTCGCCACGTACGATCCGCAAACTCACACCCTGAGCGATCGCTCGTTCGTCGGCTACGGTTATCCGCCCAACGACGGCCACAACACCCCCGGCATCGTCATCGACAGACAGGGTTACCTGCACACGCTCACCGGATCGCATGGTGAGAACTTCATGTACAGCCATTCACTCGAGCCGTATTCCACCGCCCACATGTCCGAGCCGGCGCCCAGTCTCAAGCACGGCTGGATCGAGCACGATACGGATCGGGGACGCCAGACTTACGTCTCCTTCGTCTGCGGCGCTGACGACGCGCTGCACACCGTGTTCAGGCAGTGGTTCAAAGGCACGCAGCCCTGGTTCACCGACACCTACTTCGGCGGCCTGGCGTATCAGCGCAAAGCGCCCGGCCGGCCCTGGGATGAATACTCGCGGCTGATGGTCGTTCCGCCGCTGGATGGGTACTCGATCTACTATCAGAACCTGGCGATCGATCGTCATGGCCGGCTGTTTCTGTCCTACGGCTATCGCAGCGATCAGCAGGCATACGGCACGGGTGAAGCGGAAAACCACTACATGGCCCTGTTGATGTCAGCCGACAGCGGGCAGACCTGGCGTCTGGTCACCACGGAGGACTTCGCCCAGGGGATCGACGCCGCGGCGAATGCCGGCAACGAAGGAAAGTAATGAGTCGCTCGGCGCCTGCCAACTCGAAACCGCGGGTTGTTTCACGGCTGCTGTGTCGCATCCTGCTCGGCTGCTTCGTCATCCTGAATGTCGTGCTGTGGGCTGCTGGGCAGGAAGCGCCGACACCGGGCATTCAGATCGCCAACCGGGCCAGTGGTCTCAAGTACTACGAAACCGGTCAATGGGGCGTGGTGTGCAACCTGGTGGATAACCCACGCAGCAGTGAAGCGCAGCTCCTGCTGGCTGCTGGTTTTCAGCATGAAGGGAAGATGGAGTTCTGCAATCGGCTGTGGCTGCCGCCGCAAAGCCGCCGCTTGATCTACACGCCATTGTTTCCGACGGATGCGGACAAGCAGGCAAGGACGCTGGGCGTTGAAAGCCGATTGATCGAGATGATCGACGGCCGCGAACGCGCTGCCCCGCCGCGCCGCGGCACGCTGCTCAAACACGAAGCTGGATTCAACAGCGCGATCCTGGCCGACTCCGAGGCTGATGAGGCCGGTGAATTGCTCATGCTGCTTCGGCAGTCCGCCAGCCTGAACACCACCAGCGCCACGCTGTCGCCCGCTGACGCGCCTCCGATGGCTGCCGCATACGGTGCGCTCAATGCTTTGCTGATCGCCCGCCACAGCCTCGACCTCGACCCGCTACGCCTCGACGCCCTGCGCCAGTGGCTGCTCAACGGGGGACGAATCTGGATCATGCTTGATCGCAGTGATCTGCAGTGGCCCGCGGCGCTACTGGGCGAAGATTGGGACGTTGCTGTGGTCGATCAGGTGGCGCTGACCGATTTCACCATCGACGGCCTGAATCTTAAGCGGGCACAACATCTCGATTACCCGGTCAAATTCCTGCGAATCCTGGCCCCGAGCTTCTCGGTGACGCATCGCATCAACGGCTACCCCGCAGCCATGCAGAAACAGATCGGCAAAGGCCAATTGCTGATCACCACACTCGATGCGCGTGGCTGGCTTGACGAGCAGCACGGCATAACCGATGCCCTCCAGGGCCTGGACTGGTTTGTGCGTCGTGACACCGATCGTTCGCGCGGCACGGTTGATCCCCAGCAAGCCATCAAAGGCTATGTCCGAGAGCAGATCGCTTATCAGATTCTCGGCCGCACGCCGGTGTTGGGCGTGCTGGCGGCGCTGGCGATGGTGATCCTGAGTATGGGGTTCTGGCTTTCGCGCACCGGCAAGCTGGAGTATCTCGGCGCGATCAGTGCCGGGGGCGCGGTGATGGCATCGCTGGTCCTGATCTGGACGGGTCTGGCGAAACAGAGCAGCACGCCGACCACCCTGGCTTCCACGGAACTGGTGCAGGTGTCAGCCAGCCAGCCCTACGAACAGGTCAGCGGCCTGGCCAGCATCTATACCGCGCCGGCTGATTCATCGCGTACCGGCATCATCGAACTGGACCAGGGCGGCGTTGCACTGCCCGACCTTGCGGCCCAGGGAACGGGCTTGCTTCGCATGGTGTGGACCGATCCCGACCATGTGCGTTTCGAGAATCTGCAGATGCCTTCGGGCGCTGCGATTTCTATTCGAGTCAACAACACCATTGCTCAGCCGGCTGCCCCGCGTGTTCTGATCCGGTTCGATGAAAAGGGGATTTCGGGTCAATTGCCTTGGGATGACGCAGATTCCATGCTCGATCCACTGATCGCAACGCCCACCGGCAACATGGCGATCCGAATGGACAACGGGCAGCGATTCACCGCTGGGGAGCAGGACATCCTCGAACCCGGACAGTTCATCGCCAGCGCCATGCTGAATCAGGAGCAGATGGCGCGACAGGAGGTTTATCGTCAACTGTTGAGCGGGACTTCGTTTCCCGATCAGCCGTCGCTGCTGGTCTGGCGCCGGACCGAATCGCTGAAAGGTCTCAGTTACACGGCGGAAACGGTCAATCGCCATGAATCGCTTTGGGCGATCCCCCTGAGCTACGAGAAGCCGACTCCCGGCCGGCGCGTCACGATCCCCGCACCGCTGCTGGCCATGTCGTCGTATCGCGGCCAGGTAGCGGACGAAACGTCACCCGCCCACATTTATAACGTTGACACCCGCCAGTGGGTCACTGATCTGCACGAACCCATGCTGGTGCTGATGCGTTTCGAACTGCCGCCCGCCCTGCTGCCGCTGAATATCGAATCGGCGACATTGACGCTCGATCTGCGTGCGCCAGGGCGAGGATATGAAGTCGTCACGCTGGATGCGGGTCAACTGCATCGTTCCCATGCCGGCGACAATCCCCTGGGACGAGTCGTGGTTGAATTGAAAGGCGATGAGGCGCCCAGGATGCAAAGCGACGGCAGCGTGGTGGTGGGCATTCAGGTGGGAGCGTTCAGCAATACCAGCAAGAGCCGCGGCTGGACCATCGAACAGATGAGTCTGTCCGTTTCCGGAGTTGCCCCATGAGCACGATCGGGCCCATCATCAGACGTGAACTGATGACCACCCTGCGCACGCGGCAGGCATGGGCGCTGCAGGCAACCATGGTGATCGCACTGGGCGTTTTGATCGGCGTGCGCTGGCCGGCCGGGGCCAAGGTTGATCTGGACGGCGCTGCGGCACGCGAGGTGCAACGGGTGTTCGGCTACGGCCTGATGGTGGGGTTGATCCTGCTGGCCCCGGTGTTTCCCGCCACCACCATCGTCCGTGAAAAAGTGCAGGGCACGTTGGCGCTGCTGCTCAATTCGCCGCTGCGCCCCTGGTCTATCGTGGTCGGCAAACTGGTGGGGGTGCTCGGCTTCGTGTTCCTGCTGGTGCTGCTGTCCTGCCCGGCCGCGGCGGCCTGTTTTGCCATGGGCGGCGTCGCACTGAACAAGATGGGCCTCTTGTACCTGGTGCTCATCCTGCTGACCATTCAATATGCTGCGCTCGGCTTGCTCATCAGCACCTATGCCACCAGCACCGACTCGGCCCTGCGCTTGACCTACGGCGTTATCCTGCTGCTGTCGGTGGTGACCCTCGGGCCGTACAAGTTCCTGGGCGGACAGGTGTGGATCAGCACCGGCATGGCCTCGGCCCTGGATTGGCTGCGCAGCATCTCACCCATTCCCGCCATGGCGGAAGTGCTCGGGGATACGAATGTCGGTTCAAGCGGCCTGGCGACAACCGGCAGCGTCACGGCGCGATTCTGCGTCCTGGCACTTCTGAGCATCTTCGCGCTGACCTTCTGGACCTGCGCCCGCATGAACATGCACATCCTCGACCGTGCACGCGCCGCGGGCCAGGTCACCGACGAACGTTCTCGCAGTGTGCAACTGTTCCGCCGCGTCATGTACCTGTGGTTCTTCGATCCCCAGCGGCGCAGCGGCATGATCGGCCGATGGACCAACCCGGTGATGGTCAAGGAACAACGCAGCCGACGCTTTGGGCGAAGCAATTGGATGATGAGGCTCATCGCTGCCTGTCTGATTGTTTCACTGCTGCTGATGCTGGCGGCAGCCACGGCTTCGAAGTCCGAAGGCGTGGCGGCCATGGGCGGCATCATGGTGCTGCTGCAGGTGTGCCTGATCCTGCTGCTGACGCCCAGTCTGGCGGCGGGCCTGATCAGTGGAGAGATTGAAAGCCGCGGCTGGCAGTTGCTGCAAACCACGCCCATGAGCGCCTGGACGATCGTGGCCGGCAAGCTCCTGAGCGTCACCGTCACCCTGGTGCTGGTCCTGCTGGCGACGTTGCCCGCTTATGCCATGTTGATCTACATCGATCCGGGGCAGTGGCAGATCGCTTCCTATGTGCTGGTGACCCTGATGTTGATCGCCTTGCTGGCATTGCTGCTGTCGATGGCGGTCAGCAGTCTCTTTGCCAACACCGCCGCGGCCACCGCCACGTCGTATGCCCTGCTCATCGCGTTGTGCGGGGGAACGCTTCTGTTCTGGCTGGGTGAAAATGCGCCGTTCAGCCACGAACTGGTGCAGAAGGTGCTGCTGATCAATCCGCTGGCCGCGGCCTTGACCCTCATCGAGGCCCCGGGTTTTCGTAATTACAACCTTGTGCCCGCCAATTGGATCATCGTGGGTTTGCTTTGTGCGTGGTGTCTCTCGGTGTTGGTGTTTCAGGTTTGGCGTTTGACGAAGCCTCGCTAGTAACCAGGAATCGCAGTCTGATGGCACTCTTGTTGTCGGATAAACACATTGCACGCTGGCGCCGGCTTCTGGTTTGCGCGTTCTGTCTCTCTTGTTTTCATTTTCATGGCACATCGCTTGCGGCCAGTGGACCATTGCGGCCGGCCGACGGCGGCGTGATCGATCTGCCGATGTTGCGCGATCCCGTGCTGGCGGATGCGGTGCACGAATTGCAGGTGGATCCGCGCTATGCGCCGCTGTGGCTTCAAGCGTTGAAGCGGCCGGAGTTCGATCTGCGGATGAACGCCATCATGTCCTTCCGCGATCTGCACCAGCGAGGTGCAGCCGCTCCCGAAGGATTGTTGCCGTTGCTGGTTGAGCTGTTGCAGAACGATCCAAACCGGCACGTGCGTCTTGCCGCGGCGCAGGCGCTGGTGACTTTTGATGATCGTGATGCTGCCGGTGCATTGCTGGCGGCGTCAGAAGATCCCGGCAATGTGGGCCTTGATATGGCCCGCCTGGTGGATGAAGCGCTCGCAAGGTGGAATTACGAACCAGCCCGCGCTGTTTGGATGAAACATCTGGCATCTGTTGATCAAGCCCCGGCCCGGGCCATGTCGGCCATGCGCAGTCTCGGTCAAACCGGCGCCACGGAAGCGAAGGACGCTTTGTCAGCGATTGTCATGGATCATGGGCGAACAGCCGCGCTGCGCCTGGTGGCCGCGGACGCCCTGGGCAGAGTGGCCGCCGATGGCTTGCCGCCGATGGCTGAAGCACTTGCAAACAGTGGCAGTCCAACCGAAAGACTGTTGGCGGTGCGTTTGCTCACCTGTCAGACTGGTGATGCGGTGACGAGCTTGTTGGCGCAACTGGCTCTCGACACAGAGCCCACCGTGGCGGCGGCCGCCCTGGCGGTGCTCAACGATCGTGACCCTGTTGCCGTATCCCAGCGTTTTGTATCGCTGGCTTCGGCTGACGACCCGAACGTGCGCCTCCAGATCGCGCGTGCCTTATCAACGCAGGCTGATGCCAATTCCCTGGCCGTGTTGTCCGAGCACATGGGCGATCCGAGTATTGCAGTGCGCACCATCGTGCGCGACAGCCTGATTCGTTTTGACCAGAACGTTGACCTGCGTGAACAGGTGCGCCAGGTAACACGTGAGCACCTGAACGATGACGATTGGCGCTCGCTGGAGCAGGCAGCATTGATTGCCGGGGCAGTGGATATGGAAGATACAGCCGATCGTCTGATCGCGTTGCTCAACCATGATCGTCCCGAAGTGCGCCTGGCGTCGGCGTCCGCGCTGCGCTTGCTGTCACTGGAAACCACGCTGCCGGCCATACTGGCCCAGGCTCAGTTGCTGACCGATCGCGCATCTGAAGTGATTCAGCAACCCGAAGTGTTCCTGGATGTCAGCAACGAAACCACGCAACTGTTCATGGCCATCGGAGAGCATCGCTACCGACCCGCTGACGAGCTGTTGCGAAAATACATCCCCAAACACTGCGCGTTCGACGGCACCACCCGAGGCGCCGCGGTCTATGCCTTGGGAAAAATTTATGAGAACCAAAGCGAACCGGAACTGGCTGAACTGCTGATCGATCGGCTTTCCGATGACAATCCGTTTGACCCGGAGGCGATTCCCGTCAGGCGATTCGCAGCGATCAGTCTGCAGCGTATGAAAGTGGACCAGGCCTTGGATGCCTTGCGCTGGTTCCGCACGGAAAAGGGCACGCCGGTGCCGATCAAGGCGGCTTGTCACTGGGCGATCACACAACTCACCGGCGAGTCGCTGCCGCCATTGGACCCCGTGGTGGAGCGCCCGACTGGTTATTTCCTTGAACCTTTGGATTGAATGGAGTGCGGCCGTTCCCGCACCGCTTATGACAATATTCAGCACCTGGCAATGAAAGCGAGCAGACCGATGGATGGGCGACAGTTACGTTTGTCAAGATTGATGAGCAGGGGACGGGCGGTGGTGGTGGCCATCGACCACGGTATGTTCGACGGGCCGATCCCGGGCATGGAAGATCTGCCGGCCACCGCGTCAAAAATCAACCCCCAGGTCGATGCCGTCCTGCTGGCGCCGGGGATGATCCGCCATTGCAGCGAGGTGTTTACCGACGGGCGCGGACCGCTGGCGATGGTGCGCCTGAACTTCAACACGGTCTATTGCTTCGGCTGGGCATATCGTGAAGCCCACAGCGTCCCCGCCTATGACGTTGAAGACGCCCTGCGCGAAGGAATGGACATCGCGCTGGTTTCACTGACTCTGCAGACCGGCAGCGAGCGGCGCGACGCCGCCAACGTCGAGATCTTCTGCCGGCTGGTCAATGCGTGTCACCGCCTGGGCGTTCCGGTGGTGGGTGAGTATTTCCCCACGGGACACCTGGAGATGACCCCGCATCAATTGCATGAGAACGTGCGGATGGGCTGCCGCATCGTCGCGGAGTTGGGCGCCGACGCGATCAAGACCTTCAATACCGAGCATTTTCAGGACGTCACCCGCACCTGTCCCGTGCCGGTGCTGGGGTTAGGTGCGGAGAAGTTGCCGACGCAGGAAGCCGCCCTGGCCCTGGCCGAGTCGGAAGTGAAAGCCGGGGCTGGTGGTGTGGTGTTCGGCCGCAACGCCATTCAGGTGCCTCATCCCGATCGGTTCCAGGCTGCACTGTGCGATGTGGTCTGGCATGGAACCAGCGCCGCGGAAGCAGCGGCCCGCCACAACCTGGTTGACGCTGTGTCACGGGCATGAAGAACGGACATCGAGGTGATACATGTCCCGTCAGGTGTACATTGGGATTGACGTCGGCACCACGGTGCTGAAAGCGGCCGCCTACGCCCGGTCGTCGGGCCGCATGCTGGGCTGTTCGTCCTCTCGCC
>CAYYGM010000001.1:11011-27897 GCA_964471555.1 uncultured Phycisphaeraceae bacterium | reverse complement strand
CGCCCGCGAGCAGAAGCCGGCTCAACTCTGGTCGGCGGTGCGCCGCGCGGTGCGGGATGTTGTCGGACAATTGAACGCCAGGGACCGCGTATCGGGGTTGGGGTTGGCAGCTCAGGGCGGCAGCGCTGTGGTGGTGGATCGTGACGGCGGACGAACACACACACCCATGTTCCTCTGGAACGATATGCGATTTCTTCCTTTTCTCAGCCGCATCACCCGGGGACGCTCGGTGCAAAGCTGGCGGCGACTGGCGTGGCGCGATGAACCCGGATGGGGCCTGGCCCGCATGCTCTGGTTGAAGCAGACTTACCCCGACCTGCTGGGCCCGGGCCGAATGTACGTCGGTGCGGGTGAGTTGATCTATCACCGTTTGACCGGCAAGTGGCAGCAGGACGCATGTAACGCTCACCAGATTGGTTGCTATGACGTTCAGCATCACCGACTGGCCGCTGCACCGCTCAAGCGCGTCGGGGTATCCATCGATCAGGTTGCTGCGTTACGTCAAGGCGATGGCGCATCGACCTTGACCGCCGCGGCCGCGAAAGAACTGGGCATCCCCAGCGGAATCGAGGTGGTGGGGCCCTACATGGACCACGAGGCGGGCTTCATGGCTGCCAGCCATTTGTCCCGATGTCCACTGCAATGTTCACTGGGAACCGCATGGGTCGGCAACTACCGGATGCCTCGTGATTCAAAGTGGTCATCGCCCTTCCAGTTCGTCATCCCCTCGCCGGTCAATCATGACTGGCTGGTGATTCAACCACTGTTGACCGGCAACGTGACGTGGGATTGGGCGCTGTCGCAGTTGGTCCACCCCCAGCAGCAACGGGCGCTGTCAATGGCGAGCGACATCTTCCAGGCCGCGCATTTGCCGCCGGAGGGACTGCTTGCTCTGCCGTGGTTCAACATGCCCAACATCATCTGGCCCCAGCAACTGGGCAGCGGCGTGTTCTTCGGGCTGAATCTGACCACCCATCACGCTGATCTTCTGCGAGCGATTGCACTGGCCATGGTTTGCGAACTGCACCGGGTTTTCGAAGCCGTGGTATCACGGGGTGTCATCGATGCCATCGTGCTCAGCGGTGGCGCGAGCAAAGCTGCGGTGTTCCAGCAGTTGATCGGGGCGATGTTCGAACCGCTGCCGGTGCAGGTGCTCAACGACCAGGAATGGTCCGGCACGCGCGGCGTCCTGCGGCCGTTCGGCAGCCGAATCAGCCGCGCTGCCGCCAGGATCGTGCGGGTGAAGCGACAAAGGCTGGCGGATACCATTCGTCATCGCGCCGATCAATATCAGCAGTTATATGATCGCCTGTACGCCGATGTTCCCGCCGGTTCTCCGATCCGCATGGAATCGAAGGGAGCAGAGGCATGATCACGCCGGCAAAAGCGGGCCTGCTGCCGCTCTATCTGAAACTGTACGACGATCGTCTGCCGCAGATGCGAGCCCAGCTTGAGCCCTTTCTCGCTCAAGTGGTTGATTCATTGAATAGACAGGGCATTGCGGTAGTAGCGTCGCCCATTTGCAGGGTGAGCCATGAGATAGCGCAGGCGGTGCAGTTGTTTGAACGCCACGATGTCGATTGCATCGTGACATTGCACCTGGCTTATTCGCCATCACTCGAGGCCCTGGCCCCCTTGCAGGCCACAGCTCTTCCCATCGTCATGTGCGACACCACGATGGATGAAAACTTCGATCCGTCAGTCGATCCCATGCGCTTGTTGTACAACCACGGCATTCACGGAGTACAGGATCTGGCCTCGGTGCTGCGCCGTCAAGGCAGATCTTACATGGTGGCGGCAGGTCACGTGAAGCATTCTTCCATCATGGCCCGCACGGCGAACCTGGTGCGTGCTGCCCGCGGAGCGAAATTGCTCAGAAGCTCGAAAGTGCTGCGGGTTGGCCCGGTTTTCGAAGGCATGGGAGACTTTGCCGTCCCTGACCCGTTGTTGCGAAAGTCGCTCGGCATCGAAGTCCGTACCATCGAGCCCGACGACCTGGCAGAGCATTTGCCACACGTGACGCCACAACACATCGAAGATGAAGTTGCCCGGGACGAACAGGCCTTTACCGTCATCGCAAATCCTGAGGCTCATCGTCGGGCCGTTCGGGTCGGCCTGGCTCTGCGCCGTGCGTTAGAGCACGGTCAATACGATGCGTTCAGCATGCACTTCGGGAGCTTTGATGCCCGTAATCCTCATGCCGATACGGTGCCGTTTCATGAAGCGTCCAAGGCCATGGCCCGGGGTCTTGGTTACGCCGGCGAAGGCGATGCATTGACCGCCGCACTGGTGGGCGCCCTCAACCGGGCTTTCGGCGATACGACTTTCACAGAGATGTTCTGCCCGGATTGGACGGGACAGTCCATCTTCCTGTCGCACATGGGTGAGACCAATCCTGCCATCGCGGAACGCCGCCCGTTGCTTTGTGACAAACCGATGCCGTTCTGCGACTCCGCGGATACGGTGATCGTGACCTGCTCGCCTCGACCCGGGCCGGGCTGCCTGGTCAATATCGCGCCGCAGGCCGGAAACACGTTTGCACTGATCGTGGCGCCCGTCGAGGTTCTGTCCGATCAGAATGCACACGCCATGCGTACTCATATTCGCGGCTGGATTCATCCTTCCGTGGATGTTGCCGCATTTTTGGAACGCTATTCGCAGCTCGGCGGGACTCATCACGTTGCCCTGGTCCTGGGGCAGCATGTCGATGCTGTAAAGGCTATGGGGAAGTTTATGGGTATCGATGTTCTCTGCATTGATTGAAGGGATTTTACATTGTCGCCGATAGCTGATACATCCGAAGGCGTCCCACTGCATCACGTCTGGAAGTACACCGCTGTTGATCGCGCGTTCTGGAACGAGCATCTCGAGGCCTGGGTGCCGCGGCAAATTATTGATGCTCACGTTCACGTGTATCACCGGGCCAACCAGCTTGTGCCCATGACGCAGCAGATGCGCCAGCAGTACTGGGTCAACGAGCTGATCGAGCCGATTGACGCCGACCAGACAGCCCATTGCGACAACCTGACTTTTCCCGGGCGTCGGGTGGCGAAGGTGACATTCGGATGGCCGAGCCTTGAATATGACCTGGAGGCTGCCAACAGCTACCTGCAGCAGGAATGCCCGCGGCGAGGATGGTATTGCCTGGCATTGCTCAAGCCGCAATGGTCCGCCGAGCGCGTCGCTCAAGAGTTGGATATGCCCGGGGTCATCGGGCTCAAGCCGTATTACAGCCTCATCAGCTTCAATCCGGCCACCCGCGACCAGCACCAGGAAAAAAGCATCTTTGATTTTCTTCCGCACCACGCTTTGCAGGTGGCTGATCAACGCAGGGCGTGGATCACGCTGCATGTGCCTCGGGCCGACCGCCTGGGCCATCCGGACAACATTCGTGAAGTGAAACTCATCCGGGAGAAGTACCCCAATGTGAAACTGGTGATCGCGCATCTGGGGCGCAATTACACATTGCCGCATGCCCAGGAGTCGCTTGTTCACTTCAAGGATGATCCGGGTCTCTATTTCGATAATTCCGCGGTCTTGAATCCCGATGTACTTCGTTACGCTCTGGAATTGCTGGGGCCGTCACGTATTCTCTACGGGACGGACAATCCCGTGTTCTACATGCGCGGACGCAGGCAATGGCGCGGCCGGCAATATTTCAACCGCACCAGCTATCCTTTCCATTTCAATCGTGAACGCGAATCCGCGGATATCGAAGCACGATACACACTGTATATGTATGAAGCACTGCTGGCATTGCGTCGAGCCTGCGAGGATTTACAACTATCTGCGCAGGATGTGCAGCGAATATTTGTTGACAATGCGGTCTCCCTGATTCGCGATGCGCCTTCCTGATCCTGTACTTCGGGACATTGCGTCATTTGTAAAAGATCATCACATTCCGCGAATACCCATGATAATGCAGCCGCCAACTAACGACATGAGCAGCCTCTCAACCGCTAGACCCGATAGAGGCAGCGGCGTGCCGTTCAGTCATCGACTCACTTCGATCGATGTCTATCGCGGCATGGTCATCCTCGTGATGCTGTGGGTCGGCAATCCGCCATACGATCAGGCAACGATCGGCTACTTCTGGAAACACGCGCCTTGGCCGCCCATGTCTTTCGGCCAGGCGCTGGCGCAATGGTGGTCCAGCCTGCTGTCAGGTGAAATGCCCTGGTATGCAGCATTTTCGCAGTTTCCATTGTGGACCTACATCACGCTGGCTGACTATGTCTTCCCCTCCTTTATGCTCATCATCGGCCTGGCGATCCCGTTTTCAGTGTCCGCTGCGAAAAAACGCGGCGTCACCCGACGCCAGATGTGGGGCAAGGTCGGCCGACGCGTGTTCCTGCTTCTGCTTCTGGGGTGGACATTGGGATTCTTTCGAGACCAGTTCGGCCCCTGGCTGTATGGCTATGCATCCGACCCGCGATTTCAGATCAGATTGGGTCTGGACATCCTGCAACTGCTCGCACTGGGTTATCTGGTCACCCGCCTGCTGTATATTCTGCCGACCTGGCCGCGTCTGGCGGCCGCACTGGCTTTGTTCCTGATTCACTGGGTTTTCCTGCGTTTTTACCCGCAAGGTGATTTCCCGGCCGGCACTTTTACCACACAGAGTGACGCCATCGGCTACGCCACTGCGCACTGGCCCATCTGGCAATGGATCACCTTGCGCATGGGTTCCGCGGAGCATCCGTGGCTTATCATGCAGTGGAACGGCGCATTTTCGGTTCTTCCGGACTCGGCCACCATGGTGTTGGGAACGCTGGCCGGTGACTGGTTGCGCCGACAGGATGTGCCCGATGTCCGCAAAGTGAAACAGTTGGCTCTGTGGGGCGCGGTGCTGGCGTTGGTTGCCCTGGCGTGGTCATTTGATCTGCCCTTTGCCAAGCAGAGACGCACACCGTGTTACTCGATGTGGATTGCTGGTGTCGGATTTCTCCTGATCGCCTGGCTTTATCGTGTTGTTGACATGCGCCGCGATACAAATGGCATGAAACCGCCGCCGCCGGTGTGGACACATCCATTCGTCGTGCTAGGCACCAACGCCATTGCTGCCTATTTCCTGCCGGACATGACCCGCGCCATTGTGAATCGCCTGATCCGTGTCACCTGGCAAGGTGAGCTGAACTCCGCGCTCGGAGCATTTGCATTATGGCTTCAATCCTGGCTTGGACCTTGGACCGGCGGCTGGGCTCTGACCGTGATCACCGTTACATTCTGGTATGTCGTGTTTGAGTTGATGTACCGGCGGCGACTGTTCTTGAAGTTATAGTTTCGGCCGCTGGTGTTGCCTGACGGCCTGAGCCCGCTCTTCTGACGTTGACGGGCAAAGAAATTGGCTGCATCTCGGCCGGGACGCATGGCCACCGCCCGCAGGCCAACTGGCACGGGGTGGATATCAGTCACGTAGCACCCGAGGGTGCAAGCCAACTTTATTGGAATTATTCTTGACACGGTGGGGTCCAGGACGCTAGCCTTTTAACTGACATGCCTTTTCTTATTGCCGTCGGACGACAGGGTTTACGGCTATCAGCAGGCACTGGAGGAAAAAGACGTCCTGAGCCGACCCTCATCGTCAATTTCGAGCCAGTGGCCGACTGCGGCTGTGCTGTGGCTGACGTCTGAGTGCTGGCCATGGTCGCATCCGGAGCAGTGCTCATGTTTGTCTGACGCGCGATGTCGGTGCATCGTTCGTATCACTGATTGTCATCTCTGATTGGGTCAGCGAACCCCTGGACGGAAGGAGAAGA
The DNA here is from genome assembly GCA_964471555.1 of uncultured Phycisphaeraceae bacterium. GTDB lineage: Bacteria > Planctomycetota > Phycisphaerae > Phycisphaerales > Phycisphaeraceae > JADLFV01. Next base: position 22,138 of record CAYYGM010000001.1, on the reverse strand, counting down.
CCATGAAATCAACACGTTGGATGATTTCTCTGATCGCTGCGATCTGTTGTACGTCCGCAACACTCGCGGACAACTTCGGAACCACCCCCAACAACTTCGATATCCAGTTCGTGAACATCGGCGACCCGGGCAACCCCGCGGACACCACCGGCAACCCCAACCCCGCAGGTTCAGTAGATTACGCCTATCGCATCAGCAAATACGAAATCTCCTCCCAGATGATCGACAAGGCCAACCTGCTGGGCGGACTGGGCATCACCCATTACACGTACGGCCCCGACAAACCCGCCACGGACATCGACTGGTACGAAGCTGCTCTTTTCGTCAACTGGCTCAACACCAGCAGCGGATACGCAGCCGCGTACAAGTTCGACGGCGGCGGCAACTTCCAGCTCTGGTCGCCGGGTGATGCCGGTTACGATCCGACCAATCTCTATCGCAACAGCCTGGCGGTCTATGTCCTGCCCAGCATCGATGAGTGGTACAAGGCGGCGTACTACAACCCGGCCGGCAGCAACTATTACGACTATCCCACGGCCAGCAACACCGCGCCCACGGCTGTGACCAGCGGCACCGCGGCAGGCACTGCGGTGTTCGATCATCAGTCGGGTCCGGCCGACGTGGAGATGGCCGGCGGCCCCAGTCCCTATGGTGTGGTGGGACAGGCGGGCAATGTCTTCGAGTGGAACGAAACCGATTTCGACCTGGTCAATGATTCGACCTCATCCAACCGCGTGCTGCGCGGCGGCGACTGGACACTGGACGCCAGCGTCTTCACAGCCAACAGTTGGGTCGGTCTGGATCCCGCCTATTCTGATGCCGGCATCGGTTTCCGCGTGGCGGCGGTGCCTGAGCCTGCCTCGGCGACGTTGATCGTTCTGGGCGGGTTTGCACTGCTCCTGCGCAAGCGACGTGCAGAGAATGACGTGTAACCGTCGCTGGTTTTGACCGCACCTGCCGGTGGCGCGACCGCCGCATGAGCCAACAATTTCAAAATTTATAAAGTTATAACTTGCTGTTGTTTGCAGAATGTGCTGCGGGGACGCCGCCAGTGTTCCCCGGCTGTTGTGCCCTCAACTATAGAACCAGGCATCCTGATTTGGTGTGGCGATATCAGCGCAAGGCTTGAGGTTCATGATGCGGGGAGCACGCAACGCTGGCAATCTCGCAAACGTAGCTGTCATCCTTGAATCGATCTCGTACGAAAACCAGGCGGCAGCGGATAGAGCTCTCGGTGTCCGGCAGCAGGTATGTCCGCTGTTCACCGGGGGCGAGCGACGCTTGCTGGCCGTCATCCGTGTCTGCGTCATCTTCCAGCCGATGAGGGCGGAGCACAGCGAGCAACTGCTCTGCGTCCTGCCCTACCTGAACGTACACCCTGACCGCCCGACGCCTGGTGCCCGTGGGATAAGTGTGCCCGCTGAGATTGGTCAGAACCAACTGCCAGCGGTCGTTCCCGGCCGGGCGAATCTTTGCATCGATGCCGCCGCGCAGGAAATCTGGATCACGCCGGGCAGCCCAGTAGTGTGCGCCCGCTTTCATGTGACAAGCTGTGCACGACGGCGCATTGGGATCCACCTCATACGTGAATGTTCCCGGCGGCCAGGTGTTGGCGATGGGGTGAGGATTGCTGACCCATTGTTGCCACTGAGCATCCGCATCGTCGTGGCACGTTGCGCAACTGGTGGTCTGAAACCTGGCCAGGCATGGGGCATGATCACCCACGGGCTCGTGGCAGGCCACGCACGAAAGCCCCTTGCGTTCCCCGAAGTCATACCACGCGGGCTGTTGGGTTGTCGGGTCTATGGTGCGAAGCGTCAGATGCGCGAGGCTCTGTGCGTGTGCTGTGGTGATCCATTGTTCGTGGATGTCGTGATGGCAGGCATCACAGCGCTCGGACGCCAGTTGCGGGGTTGGCTCTCGCCCCACGTGGCAGCGCAGGCACTGGTCAACCAGAACAGTGTTGTACTCGGCGAAAGGGCTGTGTGCGTGAACTTCGCACAAGTCCTTGAGCAGTTGCGGCTGATTCTCCCGCAACCAGTCAAGCAGGATGCGTTCACGCTGGACCATCGGCGTGTCGCGCATGGGCATAGACGCAACCGGCGCGCGGCGATCGAGGGCCGCAAACGCCGCTGTGCGGACGCGCCAATCCGTATCCGATGCCAACACCACCAGTTGGGCCACGCTGGCCGACTGGCAGGCTTGAACACGTTGCAACGGATCGGCGGCAGCGGGACTGGCCGCGATGTTCGCGGCGTCCTGAAAGAGCATACGTGTGGTCATGAACGCCACGATGGCCACAAACAGCGCCACGAGCCACGGTAAGATGCGGGTGACTTTTTTCATACACACGTCGCCATGGCAGCGCGATCCTGATCGCGCCCATTGTAAAATACGACCTACCATGGGGCGAGCGAATGTTGATCGCTGTCTGCTGGCGGCCTGCTGGTTATCACTGCTGCTTGCCAATGGCGCAGCAGCTCATGATGGAGAAACACCGCCGAAGCCGCCGGTGCCGCCGGTCATGACAGACCTGGTTCGTGTTCAGTCGCCACGCTGGTCCTGGCTGCACTGGTGGGAAGCTAACCGCGCCCCGTACCTGACCGCCCTGAAGCAGAGACAGGACGAGCAGGACAACCCCGCGCAAGTCGATCCGCAACTGCGGCAAAACGCCGTCGAGGCGCTGCTTCGGGGCCTGGAGGATGATAACGCTCATGTTCGCTACGCCAGTGCCCTGGCCCTCGGCCGCATGCGCGAAGCGGGCGCCATCGACGGACTCAAAAAGCAGCTTGAATCTGATCCTCATGAGATGGTGCGGTTCGCTGCGATTGTCGCGTTGGGATTGATCGGGGATGAACCGAGTCGTAGTTTCTTGTTGCAGACCAAATACCAGACGGACTTTCTGCGTGACGCGGCGATCCGAGCCCTGGGTCTGGCCGATGCGCCCTCGGCAACCGAAGAGGCGGGCCTGCGCAAGCTGGTCCATGAGGGTTGGCCGCCATTCGCCGATGCCGCCGTCTGGGCGCTCAGCCGCCACCACAATCAAGACCCCGAACTCTACAAGGGCGTGATCTCCACCTCGTACAGCCCCTGGCTTGTCAGCGATGCGATTCTTGCTCTCGGTCCGTTAAACGACCCACAAGCTGAAAGACTATTTGCTGCGCTCGTGATGCAGACGGACCTGGTCGAGCGCATCCCCTCCTGGGCGATGCTGGAGGACATCGCCGGATCCAAGTATCAGATCGCCGAGTTGTTTCGCAACAATCAGAACGATCTGCTGCTTTTACGCAACCAATACATCGATGAGCACCGCCGCCTGTTCGACCTGATGCCGCGGGCCCTGCGTGGTGATGAGCAGATGCCGGACTACCAGGACCAGCCCGTGGTGGTGGGAATCGAGCAGATCTACCAGCAGTATCTGCGCACCGCGGCTGCGATCGCCCTGGAGCACGCACCGGCCGAACTGGCTGTGCCCGCGCTGCAGGTATTGATTGAGGAACGCGATGATGATGACCGCTACAACATCTTACCCAAGTGCTTTGCCGCCCTCAGTCTCGGCCGCAGCGCTGCTCCCAGATCGCTGCCTGTTCTATTGGCGATCGTCGACGCTCGCAGCGAGCGCCACGCCAAAACGCAGGAGCAGCTCGAATCGCCGATGCGTGGTTTCGCAGCCCTGGGCCTTGGTTTTTATGCACAGCCCACGCAAACGGAACAAGGTCCATACGATCGGCCCGGTTACGACAAGGCGTACCAGATGCTCGTGGATCGCCTGGCCGATGACCGTGAACAATTGGAAGTTCGGGCCGCCTGCGCGGTGGCGCTCGGATTGTCACAACGCGGACAGGCACTGCAGCCGCTGATTCTGCTCTGCCAGAAACTGGACCCCGCCAACGATTGTCTGCTGATCGGCTACATCCTGCTGGCCCGCGCTATGCTCGGCGATCAGAACGTGCTCGACCCTGCTGTCAAGATGCTCAGCCTGCCCGCCTACCGTGATCAGACGATGGACATGCTCGCTCGCCGATCCACGATCCTGGCCATCGGCGTCTATGGCGGTGACGATGCCATCCCCTGGCTCACCAAGGCCTGGCACGAAAGCTACTACGTCAACCGCGAAGTGATCCTCGCCCTGTCCCTGTGCGGGGCACCCGGTGTCAGCGGTGTCGTGGTGCCGATCCTGCTCAATTCCCAGAATGCCGAGGAACGGGCCTACATGGCCATGGTGATCGGCGAGTTGTTTGTCGAGCATCGGCCCGAGCCGCTCAACCGCTTCCTGATTGACAGCAATTTTCCCATGCGAGATCAGGCCCAACGCCCCTACCGAACACTCGTGAACGAGTTTCTCTACGACTACCTGCTCGAGGACTTTGATCAACCTTGGTATTGACCTTGCTTCTCATCCTGGCTGTGGGCGTCAATGCCCCGGACCGCGCCATGCAGCGCCTGACGCAGTTGCATCACGCAGCCGCGGTGACGCCCGCCGATGTCGCCGAAGCCTTGCGGGAAGGGCTGGCCGGCCTCGACCAGGCTCAGACGCGCGGCGACCAGTGCCTCAACCAGTATTACACCGGCGAGCTGTACCGCCTGGCCGCGGCTGCCGATCCCAGTGGCGACTATGCCGAGCAGGCGTTGAAGTGCTTTCGTGACATGCGCGTTGAATATCTCAATCTGAACCTCAGTCTGCTCGGCTACGTCGGCGAGGCGCGCCTGCTTCGTCAGCAAGACAAGCCCGAAGAAGCTTTGGCTGTGCTTAAGCCGTTGCTCAATCAGAAGAACGACCCGCGGCTGTATCAATTGGGACAACTGGAGTCGATGGAAGCAACGCTGATGACCGACCCGGCCACGGCGGCGCAACAGGCTGAGGCTTTCGGAGATGGAGCCGAATGGCTGCTCGCCCGCGCCGATGCCCGCACCGGCCGATCGGATGAAGCCCTGCGTCTTGCCCGGCTCGACGTGACGGTCAACAGCGCGCCGTCTTTTGATCGACTCGAACTGATCGCGCAGCTCGGAGGGTTGACCGACAATGAGCGCGAGCAGTGGGCGTCGGTGTTGACCTCGCTGGGCCGATTGGCCGAGGCGTTGGCGGTGCTCGACGGCCGCGAGGCTCCGGCGCCGTCCTCGCTGTACGCGGCACTGCTCGCTCAGGCGGGCCGACATGAGCAGGCTGCTCAGCAATGGCGGCTTGTCGTTGATGCAGACGGCGATCCCGCGGCGATCTTCGCCATGGCCCAGGAGCTTGAAGCCTCATCCCAGCGCGATCCCGCACTCACCGCTTACTGGCGCGCCGTTGAAAGCAGCGCATCCGACGAGCTGCGCCGCCAGGCCCTGATCCGGTGGTCAAGCCTCAAAGGAACACGTGATTCACTCGATGGACTGCAAGCGCACCGCGATCTGATCGGTGACGATCCTTACCTGTGCTACGCGCTGGCGGCATCGAAGTTCACCAACGGCTGGACCGAAGGTCTGTCCGATGAGATGGACACTGTCGCGCAGAAGGCCACGGACGATGATCTTCGTGCCGCAGCCCGTCTGTTGCAGGTGGAGGCGGACCCTGACCCACATGCCGCCATGCAAAATCTTGACCGGTATTGGAACCTGCTGGAGACCAACGCCGGCACGTCGCAGCAGGCATACACCCTGCGGGCGCAGCTATGGACCCAACTGGGCATGATTGACAGTGTGGTCAAAGCCATGTTGGCCGAGCCGCAGCGCTATTCAGCGACGGCGTTGCTGAAGGCTGCAGAAGCGCTGGCTTCGCGCTATCGGGAGTTACCTGATGCGACGCAGCGTCAGTCCGTTCTGCGGCTTTGTGACCAGGCGATCCGCAACGGCGGAGATGCTGAACGAGCCGCCGCCGCGGAGTTGATGTTGCGCATTGATGCGTTCAGCGACGCCCAGCGTGTCGCCCTCACGCTCAAAGGCCCGGATGCACAACTGCTGGAAGCGCAAGCCCTGCGCGGACAGCAGAACCCGCAGGACGCGCTGCGCGTGCTGGAGGGAATTGCGTCATCCCAGGCCGCCATGATTCGTGGGCAATGTGAACTCGACCTGGGCAGAAACGATCGGGCTGCGGAGGAATTCCGCGCTGCCCGCGCCGAGGCCTCGGCCAACAGTGACACGTGGTGGCAGGCGACGTTCGCACTCTGCCGCGCCCAGGCTGCCCTCGGCCAAGACAAGGATGCCGCCGCGCTGCTGCGCGTGGCGGGCGCTTTGTATCCCCTCGATGATCGCCCGCAGTTGAGTCAGCAATTCCAGGCCCTGCAATCGGAGCTTCAGCCATGAAAAAAACGTGCCTTCTGTGTCTCTGTGTGATGATGGCTGTGATCGCGGCCGCGGCATGGGCGCAGAGCGACTCGCCGCCGCCCCAGAGCCGTTCGTTGCTCGATCTGGTTCAGGCCGGCGGATGGATCGGGTACACGATCATCCTGCTGAGCATGGCTGGAGTCGCCCTGGTGGTGGATGGTTTTCTGCGCCTGCGCCGGGAGCGGCTGGTGCCGCCGGAGCTGGTGAAGCAGGTGCAGGAACTGGCTGCGGGGCGTCGCTTCGAACAACTGCTGGGCATGTGCCGCGGCCATGACAGCCTGCTGGCGCGGGTGGTGGCCGCGGGCCTGAATGACGGCACGCTCGGGCTTGACGCCGTGCGCGAAGGCATGCAGCAGCAAGGCGTCAAGGAAGTGACCCGGCTGCGACAGCGCATCGGATACATCGGGTTGATCTCCGGCGTCGCGCCCATGCTCGGCCTGCTCGGCACCGTGGTGGGCATGATCGTGTCGTTCCGCCTGCTGGGCGAATCACAGGGCGTGGCCCGCCCGGATGAGTTGGCGCTCGGCATCAGCCAGGCCCTGGTCACCACCTGCATGGGACTGATCGTGGCCGTGCCGCTGATGTTCTTTCACGCCCTGCTGCGCGACCGCATCACCAGCATCAGCCAGGAGGTTGCCGCCGTCGGCGACCGCATGCTGCGCATCAGCGCCACCGCCATTGCACAGCAGCAGAAAAAGATAGGCCAGTGAGCCCCCACCGCCCATGAACACGCCGCTCAACTTCAATCCGCCCGAAACCACACCATCGAACCGGCTGGCCATGGCGCCGCTGGTGGACATCGTGCTCCTGTTGATCTGTTTCTACCTGCTGGTGATGAATTCGATGCAGAGCCGGGCCGAGGTGCCGCTGACGTTGCCGGCTGTTCAGTACAACAACTCCAGCGAGATTGTGCCCACCGAGCTGGTGATCAACATCGACCCGGAAGGTCAGATCATCCTCAACGGCTCCCCGGTGCCGTCACAGCAGTTGCAGAACCTGATTGCTTCGCAACAGCACGGCCCGGAAAGCGTGCGCGTCACGATCCGCGCGGATGCCGGCCTGCGCTTCGAGCTTCTCAACGACGTGATGGACGCCTGCCGGGATGCCGGCATCACAATGATCACGCTGCGCACGATCGAGGAAAGACAGACGCCATGAACCTGCTGCCCACCGAGCATTCGGAAGACGGAGAGCTGTTTGAAATCACAGCCATGGTGGACGTGGTGTTCATCCTGCTGGCGTTCTTCGTGCTCAGCGTGGCGTTCGAGCAGGTGGAGCGCGATGTGATCGTCGGCTACGGTGATGCGACCGTGCCGGCCGGTGCATCGGTCGCGGATTTGCCCGCCCAGGTCATCGTGCGCCTCTGGCTCGGTGACCAGGGCGAAGTGCGCATGGCGGTCGGGGATCGGCTGCTGCCCGACGACGGCTACGACCAGATCACCGCCCTGCTGACTTACATGGATGCCCCGCAGATCCGGGTCGTGATCTCCGCTTCGGGCGACGTGAGCGTGCAACAGGTGGCCCATGCGCTGGACGCGGTGCTCGCCAGTCCGATGAAGAACGTGACGTTGACTCGACTGCATGACACGGGGGCCCATCATGGCTGAACGCAGCCGCAGATCGATGCTTCCCGCATGGGGCGTCTCATCGCTGCTACACGTAGCGCTGATCGCTGTGCTGGCGCTGATCGTGCTGCATGTCCCCGCTCAGCGCGAAACCATCACACAGGTGCTGCTGCAAACCGGCCAGGAAGATGCATCGGCCAACGCCGCTGCCGCGCAAGACGCAGATGCCCGAGTTGCCGCATCGCACAAACAGGCGCGTTCCGAGGGCGGCAGCGGCAGCAAGACGACATTCGCGCCGCCGACGGTGACGCCGCCGATCCAGGCGGCCGGTTCCACGTTGAAGCTTCTCGATCTGGATACGCAGCGGCAGGTCCAATACGTCGATCCCACCGCCAACGTGCTCAACGAACTGGCAAACGATCCGGCTGCGCAAACCGCCGCAGGCCAGGGCACCAATCCCATGCTGACGGGGACCAGTTCGGGATTCCAGCAGGCCATCGGCGGCATGCGCGGCCGGGGCCTGGATGTGGTCTTCGTGTTTGACGCCACCAGCAGCATGAAGCCCTACGTCGACCAGGCCAAACAGCGCATCCGCGATGTGATCGCCATTATCAGCGGCCTGCTGTCCAGCGACGGCCGACCGCCGCAGAACCTGCGCTTCGGCGTCGTGGCGTTCAAGGACTACGGTGACGAGTACGGGGTAGAGGTCGTGCGCGTGCTGACTCTGACGCGCGAACTGGAAGAAGTGGAAACGTTCATCAACCGGATCCAGGTCAGTGGCGGCGGCGATGAGCCCGAGCCGACCCACCTGGCCCTGCTCGCTGCGACCGATGCCCGCATGGGCTGGAGTAAGGGCCGCAAGAACGTGATCATCCTGGTCAGCGACGCTCCCATCCACGCCAACGGCCGAAAGGCGGCAGTTGATCTGGCCCGCAGTTTCAACCAACGCTTCGCCGGCGTCGTCAATGTCATCGACGTCAACTCCAGGGATGTGGATGTGCAGCCGGACCTTGCCAACGTTGCAATGGCGGGTGCGGGCTCCGCCTTTACGATCGCTGACGCGCAGGGCTTCTGGCAGCACCTGATCGTGTCGATCTTCGGGCAGCGGTTTGAAAGCGACGTGCAGACGATCGTGGAACGCTACACGCAGACATCACAACCCTGACGCACGGGATCACGCCATGATGAACCACCGATTTCTGTCGCTGATCGCTCTGGCGTTGCTGCCATTGCCGCTGGCCGCGTGCTCCGACAGCAAGCCCGAGCCGCGCACCGTCGTCGTCTTTACCGCCCTGGATCGGGTTTACTCTGAACCCCTGCTCAATCAGTTCGAGCAGCAGACGGGAATCAAGGTGCTGGCCAAGTATGACACGGAGGCAGCCAAGACCACGGGCCTGATCAACCAGATCATCGCCCGCGGCGACAATCCGGAAGCGGACGTGCTGTGGAACAACGAAGTGCTGCAGACCGAACATCTGGCCCGCATGGGAATGCTTCAACCCTATGTCAGCCCGCAGGCGGAGCGTTTCGATGCGTCATTGCGGCAGAAGGATGGCTTGTGGACGGGTTTCGCGGGGCGTTTGCGCTTGTGCATCTACAACACCGACCTGGTGGCGGCGCAGGATGTTCCAACCACGCTCGATGAACTGACCGACCCGAAGTGGCGGGGCAAGGCGGCGGTGGGAATGCCTTTCTTCGGCACGACATTTACGCACATGTGTGTGCTGCGCGACAGTTGGGGCGGGCAGCGCCTGAGCAGTTGGCTGAAAGCGCTACTCGAGAACCAGACCGCCTTCGCCGCGGGCAACGGCCCGGTGCGCGATCTGGTGGCATCGGGCGAACGGGCATTGGGTTTGACTGACAGCGACGATGCACACGGCGCGATCCTGGACGGCCGCCCCGTTGCGGTCAAAGTCTTGCAAGGCGCCGGTGGCCGCGTGCTGATCCCGAACACGGTTGCGTTGATTGCCCATTGCCCGCACCCGGACGAAGGCAAGACCCTGATCGACTTTCTGCTCTCAGCCGAAGTTGAACGCCAACTCGCCAAAGCGCGTAGTGCTCAGTTGCCGCTTGCCGACGACCTGGCTGACGTGCCCACGCCATGGGATGAAATGATCGACCGTCGGACCGTGGAATACGATGTGCCCGCAGCGGCCGCACACCGCGATGAGGTGGTCGAAATACTGCGCCAGGCGGGTGTGGACCGGTGAACACACGGCTGGATAACGCGCACGCGCCTGTTGCCACCCCGGAGGTGCGGCGTTACCCCGCGCCAAGGGGTTCCGTTTCGCTGCCGTGGAAATTGACGGGCGACGCACTGGTGTTGGCCATGCTGCTGCCGCTGGTGGTGGCGGTGAGCGCGGGCAGCGGGTTCGCTCAGTGGTGGGCCGATGCGCGCGGCTGGTCCATCCTGTTGCACACGTTCCTGTTTGCAGGAGCAGCGGCGAGCGTGGCCACGTTGGCGGGTTATGTGCTCGGTCGAGCCGGCATCGGGTGGGCGCTGCTGGGCTGTGTGGTTCTGGTTGTGCCGTCGTCGTTGATGGGAACGTTGTGGATTGCCGTGCTGGGTCGCAGCGCGTGGTTGGGTGACTGGTTGACTGTTTACGACTGGCCGGTGGCCGCAACTGTGGTTGGGCTGCGCTACGTCGGCATCGCGGCGATGATCGCTGTGGTGCATCGACGCGGCGACAACCGGGCGCAGCGGGTGTTCGTGGTGCGTCATGCCTGGTGGTGGCTGCACGTCAAGCCTGCCTTGCGACCATTGGCAGCCGCGTGGCTTGTGATCCTGCTGCTGGCTGCCGCGGACCATGTGCTGCCCTCGATGTTCCTGATCCACACCTACGGCACGCAGGTCTTGATTCAGTACAACGCCCTGCTCGACCTGCCGGGCGCGGCCGCCCTGGCGTCGCCGATGCTCGGCGTGGGATTGCTGCTGCTGCTGTTGGCGGGATATGTCGGCCGACCCTACCCGGCGGCGGACACACCACGCGGCTCGAACCACGGCTCACGATGGTGGGCTGGCGCCGTGGTGGCGTTGGCGATCGGCGTGCCGGGCGCGGTGTTGATCGCGCAGGCTGGATCCCCCGGCGCGGTCTTCGGAGCGATGAGGAATATGCATTCGGAATTGGTCAACACCGGCAGGCTTGCCGCCCTCGGCGCGGTGATGTGTGCCGGGCTGGGCTGGTTTCTGGGCGAGTACTGGGTGCGTGCCTGGCGCAGTGGGCGGTTTCCCATGGTGCCGGTGCTGATGCTGAACCTG
>CAYYGM010000001.1:0-11001 GCA_964471555.1 uncultured Phycisphaeraceae bacterium | reverse complement strand
GTAGCGCCGGGGGCGCTGCTGGCGCTGGGCGTGATCGCCCTGTTTCAACACGCCCCGCTTCACAGCCTGCGCGACACCGATGCCCCGGTGCTGTTAGCGTATGTCTGCCGCGTGACGCCGGTGGCCGCATTGATCGTTTTCGCAGCGGGCATGGTGCAACCCACAGCGCCCATGACAGCAGCCCGGGTGTTGGGCGTGACACCGTGGCGACGCTGGCGGCACATTGCCTGGCCGACACAACGCCTGACGCTTGCCACCGTGATGATCGTCTGTCTGCTGCTGGTGGCGACGGAAGTGGAGATGTCCGCCCTGCTGGACCAGGCCGGCGTCACCACCGTCGGCGTGCGCCTGTACACGCTGATCCACACCGCACCCCAGACGACCGTCAGCGCCTCAGCCGTGGCGGTGCTCCTGTTGCTCGTGCCGTTACTGGTCGCAGGAGGCCTGCTGGCAAGGAGTCGGACACGGTGAGCGAGTTGATTTGTCAGAGCGTGTGCTTCGGCTCCGTATTGCATGACGTCAATCTCGTCGTGCAGCGGGGGCGCGTCACCGCGCTGATCGGGCCGAGCGGTGCGGGCAAGACCACGCTGCTGTCACTGCTGGCCGGGCTGGAGCAGCCGACCCGGGGCAGCATCACGCGGCCGAACGGACGGATCGGCATGGTGTTCCAGGATTCAGCCTTGTGGGAGCACCTCACCGTGCAGCAGCATCTGTCAATCGTCGGTGCGTCACCGCAGCGCATCGAGCAGATCCTGCAGCAGATGCAGATTGCATCATTACGCGATCGTCTGCCGGGCCACATGTCGGGCGGTGAGCGGCGACGCCTGGCCATCGCCCGGGCGCTGGCGATCGACCCTGCCTGGCTCCTCCTGGATGAGCCCATGGCCCATCTCGATGGCCCAGCCAGACAACAGTTGTACGCCATCCTGCGCAGCGCGATCACATCCAGCACTGCGGGCATCCTGATCGCAACGCATCATGCCGAGGAAGCGATGCGACTGGCCGACAACATGGCGGTCATGGTTGAAGGACGCATCGTGCAACAAGGCGCGCCCCATCAGGTGTATGGCGAGCCGGTGAACCTGACGGTGGCCCGCACCCTGGGCCCGGCCGGCGAGTTGCGTGGTCGAATCCTGCGACCACACCAGATTCGCTTCCATGTTGATGCAGAAGGTGATGCCACGGTGAGGCGCTGCGAGTTCGCCGGCTCCCATTACCATGTGCTCATCGAGTGCGCCGATACGATCCTGTCAGCAGTAAGCACCGAACCTTATGAGCCGGGCACACGAGTCACCCTGGACGTTGCATGAGCTGTTCACAACAGCGACCTGCAGGCAGCAACCAGCGATGGTCGCCAAATCGGGAAAAAATCGAAAGGTTTACCCACAGAACTCACCCCCTGACACTGCTGGTCCTTATCTGCCAAGGGCTTTCGGCGGGCGCAAAAAGGAAAGCGGAGAGGGTGGGATTCGAACCCACGGTAACGCTAGGCGCTACACCGGTTTTCGAAACCGGCTCCTTCAGCCGCTCGGACACCTCTCCCGGGGCTTGGATTCCGTGCAGTTTAGCAGTTTTCCCAGTGTTTGTCGCAACTTGCGCTCGCGGTACGATATCTCCGGTTTGTCCACCTGCGCCTCTTGAATTCGTCTCGCGCTCGCCGTAATGCACCAAGCAAAAAGCCAAGACAGAATCGACTCGTTTGGCATTATTTGTTCGCGTTACCCTCCGCGCTTCAACGGTGGGCTGCGCGAGGTCAGGAAGTGCGTTTAGCGCCGCCAGCTCATCGTCGCGAAGACTGTGGGTATAGCGATCCATAGTCAGGCCTATGGTGCTGTGCCGGGCCAACTGCTGGGCGGTCTGGGGGTGCACCCCGCCCATTTCGAGATTGGTAATGAACGTGTGTCGCAGGCCGTGGAAGTCGGCCACGCGGTTGGCGTCATCCCGATACCTGATGCCCGCATCTTGCAGATCTTCGCGAAACATGCGGACGGTTTTGCCTCGCACAGGCATTCGAAAGACCTTGGTGGCCGGGGTCAGATTCGCTATGAATGGTCGCAAGAGGGCCACCAGTGCTGGGCGTAACTCACTCATGATCCATGTCCTGTGCTGTGGTCATTAATTGTCGCACCCGGGCGATCAAGGAGTTGGTGCTTTCTTCACCATTCCCCTATCGCGGCGTCTATTCATCAACACATCATCACTGGCACGTGATTACGGCGTTTTTTGAGTACCCAGAAGCTTTTCTACCGCTGCAATTGCAGCGTCAAAGTGACAATCCCAATCGCCATCGACAATGACATAGGAACGTTTCCGCTGCTCCAGGGCCTGGCAACACCGTTCAAAGAACGCGCTTCTCTGGTCCGGTTTGCCCAGGAACCTTTGTTGATCGTCGATCCACGGGCAATTGATGCCGGTCAAGAGGTACAGGTCATAGGTGCGTTGATCGGCCAGCTTCTCAATCCAGGTTGGGCACGGCCCGAACAGCACTCGGCTCCAGATGGTGGTCAGCAGGACATCGGTGTCACAAAAGAGCACCCGGTTGGCGTAGTTGGCCATGGCGTCTTCGGCGGCGATCTGGCCCCGGGCAATGCGCGGGATGTCGTCCACGGCGCATTGCCCGTTCGACCGATCCAGCAGTGGCCGGGCATACTCATGCACGAAAACCGTGCTGAAGGTATCGGCGAGATTCTTGGCCAGGGTGCTCTTTCCTGTGGATTCAGGACCGAACAGACAAACGCGTTTGACATAATACGGCCGTACACACGCCGGGATCATCTCGAAATACCGCAAGGGATTCGTACGAATCGCTCGCCCGGACACCGGTGACAATTCGCGCCCGACATCCACCGGCACAAACGTCGCACCAAGAGTCTCGGCCAAGGGTTGTCCGTATTCTTCAGAGGCAAATACATAATCCATCGGCTCCGGCACCGCCTGTTCAATGACACGTCGCCAGATCAGCCAGAAGTCGGGGGTGATCGTCCGGTTCCTGGGGCAGGTCCTCGGTCACATGCACCAATTGGACATTGGGCTGTGGGAACAGCTCCTGCATCCAGTGGTAGCGCAAGGAGCCATCAATCGGTTCGCGCTCAAGCGTGCAGACCAGCACATACAGCCGATCACAATACCGGCGAGCGAAGTCAATCAGGTATTGGTGCCCGCGGTGCGGGGGCATAAACTTGCCGAGGATCATGCCAACGCCGCATATGAATCGATGACGCAACAGTGGAGGCCCGAATATGCGTTCGCCACGGCGCGCGGACAGCGTCTCTTCCACGCCCTCGCGCACGATGGACGCGACTTTGCTCAACCTCATCGCTTGCAGCTTCTCGACCACCTGTTGTGCCTTGGCCTGCGCCGCCGGATTGAGACGACCGAGGGGGGGGCGCGTGAAACCCACCCTGCGAAGTAGTGGTCTGGCGATGCCCGAGTGATCCCCTGAAGTTTGCGCTGAAGGACGACAGCGCGAACCGGGCCATTCTGGCGCATGTGTTCCAGGCCGCAGATCCCGACGGGGCAAGCACCCACATCGATTCCAAGCTGACCGGCAAGTATGTACGCCGCATCTGGTAATGTGAATTGGCACAACCATATCATCCGAGAGCGGCCGCTTCTGAATCTCCTTACGAATCAGGCAGAGGAGGCAGGTAGCCGAGCGCGGTGAGGAAGCGATCGGCCTCCCGCAGTGTCTTCTCGTAGTATTCCCCGCTATTGAAAAACCCATGCTTCTGGCCTTCGTACAGGCGTAGCTCACATCGAACGCCCGCATCGGTCATTAACTGCTTGTACTTTTCGGCCGTGGCCACAGGGATCAGTGAATCGCGGGTGCCCAGCAGGATGATGGTGGGTGGAGCGTGCTTGTCGATGTTGTGCAGAGGAGAGAATTGTTGCCAGTAGTCAGCAACCCGATCGTAGCCATAGCCATCCGGTCCATTATCGATCACAGGATTGAACAGGACCAGAGCATCAGGGATACAACTCACGGACGTGTCTTCGCCCGCTTCATTAAATGCTTTTACCGTGCCGGTGGCGGCAGCGACTTGACCTCCAGCCGAACCCCCGCCAGCCGCCAGCATGTCGGGGTCGATGCCCAACTCATCCGCATGGCTGCGAATCCAACGCATGGCGGACTTGGCGTCCTTGACGCACTCCTGGGGTGTGGTCTGGTACGTGCTGCTGGTTCGGTAATCAGCAGACATGGCCACCATGCCGCGCGAAGCCAGGTAGGCACACTGGTCATAGAAGTGTGAAGGCGTGCCTCTTTTCCATCCGCCACCGAAGAAAAAGACAATGGCGGGACGATGGTCGCTATCGGGCTTGTAATCGGGCGGCGCAAACAAGTGCAACGTCAACTCAATGTCACCGACTGTTTTGTAAATGAGGATCTGGTCCGGCTGCGGCTTCTCGGGCTGCGGCTCGGTCTGGGCTTGTGCCGCGCAGGGTAGCATCACAAACAGAAAAGCGAGAATGATGGTGAGCTGACTCATGTGGAATCTCCACCTTGCTTCATATGTCTGGTCGATGAAGTTTAATTCTACATCCTGCTCCGTAGAAATGTATTATGATGTAAAACAGTTTCCCTACACAATCAGCGATGAAGCTGGGCGATTGCCATATGGTAATGTCCAGGCAAGGTGATACGCACCGAGCCCAATCAGGAGGCTGGCATGGATCGTCGTACATTCCTCAAACGCATGGGCGAAGCCGCGGCTCTCTGCTGTCTAGGTGGGTGCACGCAATGGATGGGTCGCACGGCCGATGTTCATCGCGACCGGCCCAACATCGTGATCATCTTTACCGACGACCAAGGCTACGCCGATCTGAGTTGCTATGGAGCCACCGACTTCACCACGCCCAACATTGATCGGCTTGCACGTCAGGGCATGCGCTTCACCGACTTCTACGTTGCACAGGCGGTGTGCAGTGCTTCACGGGCGGCATTGCTGACCGGTTGCTACTCCAATCGTGTCAGCATTCTGGGCGCGCTGTCGCCGTGGTCCGACATCGGCATCAACGCGGATGAAACCACCCTGGCGGAAATGCTCAAAGCCCGCGGCTACGTCTGCGGCATCTTCGGCAAATGGCATCTGGGCTGCCAGAAACAATTCCTGCCGCTGCAGAATGGGTTCGATGAGTATTTCGGTCTGCCTTATTCCAACGACATGTGGCCGGTCAACTTCGACGGCAAGCCGATGGACCCGAAAAACCCCGGCGAATATGCCCGTCTGCTCGAATTCCCGCCACTGCCGCTGATCGAAGGCAACCAGACCATCGGCTACATCCGCACGCTGAGCGATCAGGACAACTTGACTGCCAGTTACACCAACCGGGCTGTCAGGTTCATCGAGCGGCACAAGGATCAGCCGTTTTTCCTCTACGTGCCTCATTCCATGCCGCACGTGCCGCTGGGCGTCTCCGAACACTTCCGCGGCCAGAGCGAGCAGGGCAAATATGGCGATGTCATCATGGAAATTGATTGGTCGGTCGACCTGCCAGCCTTGTATGCGCTGTACTACGATCCAGCCCCCAAGCAGGATGTTGCGCCCGATCCTGTTGATGTGCCCATGGTGGGCATTGGTGAGCGATTGGCGTTGGGTGATCGGCAGACGATTGAACCACTGGGGGCCAGCATACGTGGCTCATTCGACATCGCCGATCTCGACGGCGACGGCGATATGGACGTGTGGTTCAACAGCGGGCACCAGCAGCAGCGCAACGATCATGATCTGTGGAATGGGCACTTTTTCTACGAGAACCTCGGCCGCAGCAACGGCTCTGCCGTGCTGGCCCCACCGACGCTGATCTTCCGCAGTAATACGCCGTTGGGACAGATCAAAACCAACAGTTCCCCGCAATTGATCGATGTCAACGGCGACGGACACCTGGACCTGTTTCTCTACAGCAAACTGTCACGCCAATGGATCGAGTGGAAACTGGATAAGGGGCGTATCGTGCCCACGGCTTACCACGGCTTCACAGTGAACACCGAAGTTAAGGGTGAGCGCGGCCGCCTGGTCGACTGGGATCATGATGGCAAGCTGGACCTGATCCTGGGTAAGCGGGTGTTCTTCAGTCAGAACACATCGCCCGATCAGCCACTGGTCTTCGACGATGCGCACAGCCGTGATCTGGATGTCTCCTCAGTAAAGGATGCTGACTGGGCAAGCAGTCCACTGGCCTTGATGCCGGTGGATTGGGACGGCGACGGGCAGATGGAGTTGATTGCCACCAACTGGGCCACACAAATTTACGTGCATGAGCCGATTGAGGGCGATCCTTACCGATTCGATGACGGAAAGCGCATCACCACGTTCGACCATCACGAACTGCAGATTCCGGGCATGTTCCCTTACCCGGTGCTGGCGGATTGGGATGGCGACGGCGATCTGGATCTGATGTGGAGTACGGACGCAGGGTGCCTGGCCTGGTGCGAGAACATGGCTGGCCCACATGCGACACCACAATTCCGCCAGAGTCGCTACATCATGCAACAGCAGCCCGATCTGGATGCCGGCGCGATTGCCATTCCCTTCCTCTACGACTGGGACGATGACGGCGACCTGGACATGATCCTCGGCTCGGCCGACGAATTTGTTCACTACCATGAAAACATCGGTACGCCGCAGCAGGCAGTGTGGGGCCCGCGCCAGTACATGGAAGCGGCCGGTGTGCCAATTGAGTTGCGTGCCGGTGAAGAGGGTTCGTTGTTGGGGCCGCAGGAATCAGACTGGGGGTACGTCAACCCGTTGGCCGTTGACTGGGATGGTGACGGCCTGGCCGACCTGCTGGTCAGCGGCATTCGCGGCGAACACTGGTACTTCCGCAACATCGGCCGCAAGGGCCACCCCTATCTCGATGAGGGTCGCATGATCCGTGTGGACTGGGGCGATCAACCGCGTGCTACGCCCGAGTGGATTCGCTACAAGCCGCAGGCTGATGAATTGATCACCGCCCACCGTTGCCGGCCGGCGGCGCTGGATTGGAATGGTGACGGCATCATGGATTACGTCACGCTCGACCACGAAAACAAATGGGCGGTCTATTTCGGTAAACGGGTGGAGGATCATCAGGTCATTCTCTCGCCGGGTCAGCACCTCTTTGAGCCGATCGATCCATTCTCCCGTGCCCTGGTTTGGAACCGCAAGCCTCTGACGGACAAGGATTGGCGTCCGCACTATGCCGGGCGCACCGTGATGCAGTTCGTGGACTGGAACGGTGATGGCAAGCGCGACCTGATCCTGGACAACATCAACGCCCGTTACTACCTCAACACTGGCACGAACCAGCAGCCGGTCTTCGAGGATCAGGGCGATCTGGTCAAGGCCCGCCTTACTCTGCATAACTGCGGCCCGTGTGTCGGCGATCTGGACGGCGACGGCAAGCTGGATCTGATCGTGGGCGCCGAATCGGGACACGTGTACTACTTCAACCGCGCTTATATCGAAGGTGCCAGCCCGCAGGCGGTGGTGGTGCAGGATCAGCAACAGAGGCAGTAATGAGCGACTTTGCATTGACAGCTCAAAGCATCACACTGCCATGGATCGACCTGGTGGTGGTGGCGGCGTACCTGCTGGCAATGGCCGGGATGGGTGTCTATTTCTCCCGCAAAAACCGCGACACCGAAGGGTATTTCCTGGGCAAACGGCGGATTCCCGGCTGGGCCATCGGGCTGTCGATGCTGAGTACGTCCATCAGTTCAATCACATTTCTGGCATTGCCTGCCGCGGCTTATGTGAAGGACTATCGCCTGATCGTGCCCAATCTGATGATGCCGGTGGCGGCCGTGTTTGTGGTGCTGATTTTTGTCCCTCTCTACCGTCGCTGTTGCAGCACATCAGCATTCGAGTATTTGGAAATGCGTTTCGGGTCGGGGGTGCGCCTGTATGCGGTGGGCGTCTTCCTGTTGGCCCAATTAGTTCGCGTGGCCACCGTGCTCTATCTTGTGGCCATCCCCGTATCGATCCTCACCAATATCCCAATCATGTGGGTCGTGGTGATAGGTGGCCTCATCCTGTGTTTCTACACCGTGGCCGGTGGATTTGATGCTGTCATCTGGACTGATGTTGTTCAGACATTCGTGCTGCTGGGTGGCGGCATCGTTTGCCTGGCCATCATTATCTACGACATCCCCGGCAGCGTGGGCTCGGTATTCCGTATTGGCTGGGAGAATCATAAATTCAGCCTTGGAGAATGGCATTGGGATTTGAGCGAGCGGACTGCCTACACAATGGCGATTCTCGGGTTGGTGAATTTTGGTTCAGAGATGATCGGCAATCAGAATTGGGTGCAGCGCTACCTGGCAGCCAGCAGTGACCGCGAGGCCAAGAAGGCGACGGCTCTGGCCGCAGTCATGTCGCTGCCCACATGGTTGTTCTTCTTTTTCATCGGTACCTGTCTCTACGCTTTCTATCAAATCCATCCTGAACCCGCCGTGGCCCAGATGAACGGCGAAGAGGTGGTGTCGCATTTCCTCAAGGTGGAAGTTCCAACCGGGATCAACGGCCTGATAGTCGCAGGATGTCTGGCGGCAGCCATGTCCACGCTGTCCTCCTGCCTCAACTCCTTCTCTTCTGTGGTGGTTACAGACATCATTCGACGCTACACCAATCCCCAACAGGACGAGCGTTTTTACCTTCGTGCCGCCAAATGGGTCTCGGCGGCGGTGGGACTGGCCATGATCCTTGGAGCAGTCATTCTGCATTTTGTTCCCCGTGAAAGCATGGCCAATCTTGGATTCATTGCGGGATCACTGTTCGGGGGTTGCCTCTTGTCTGTGTACTTGCTGGGCTTCTTTATGCCGCGTGTTGGATATGGTGCGATCATGACCGGGCTGGTGGTGGCGATAGTGGCCAATGTCTACTTGACGCTGAATCAATTTGCCTGGCTGCCCAATAGCTGGCAGATCAATGTCCATCCATTCTGGACACGAACCATCGTGAATCTTGTGTTGATCGTTGTCACGCTACCAGCACTCTGGTGGTTCAGAGACAACATGCCCCCCAAGGATGGCCTGACATACCAATCCATTCGCCGACCAGGCAATCAATGGGCGATTTCCGGTGAGTGATCAGTAAAGGACGCTTGAAGATGAATTTCCCTGCATATAAGCACCCCTGGTTCGGGATCTGGCCCGTCATGTTGACGCCGATGCACGCAGATCGGTCAATTGATTATGAGGCACTGGACGTTCTGACGGAATGGTATATCGATGCCGGCGTCGCCGGCTTGTTTACCTGCAGCCAGACGGGTGAATCATTTAAACTTACTGATCAAGAGAAACTGCAAATTACCGAACGTGTTATGCGCCGCGCCGCCGGTCGAGTTCCGGTCGTCGCCGGAGCCATCGGTTACAGCACCGAAAAATCCAGGGTGCACGCGGCCAGGCAATTTGCCGACCTGGGGGTGGCGTGCGTTGTCCTGGTGGCGGGTGAGTTTGCCGCGGCAGATGAAGACGACGCCACCCTCAGCGAAAGATTGCAGTGTTTCGCGGATCTGGCGCCCGATGTGAACTTCGGATTGTATGAATGCCCCCAGCCCTATCATCGCTTCATATCGCCAGCGGCTGTGCAGCGATTGGTCCACAGCGGCCGTTTCCTATGGCTCAAGGAAACATCTCGTAACCTCGAACTTCAGCAAGCCAAAGTCAACGCCATGGATGGTTCCCGTGCATGTTTGTTCAATGCCTACACCATGTATCTGCGACGATCCCTGGAAATTGGATGCACAGGACACTGCGGTATCGCGAGTAATATTTCGCCGATCTTATGCTGTGCCTTATGTAATCCAGACGCCTCGGAATCTCAGGTCAATCGGTGGCTTAAGATCCTGGGCAAAGTCCACGCCGCAGTGATGACCAGTGCGTACCCAGCGACCGTTAAGGCTTTGGCGGGCCTGCGCGGCCTGCCCATTGCAACAGTCAGCCGAGTCGTACAGTCAGACCTTAATGACGAAAAGAAATCGCAACTGGTGCAACTGTGCCGGGAACTGGAGCATGTTGAAAGCGAATTGCTTGATAATGCGGAACCAGAGGTATCTCCTGTACCCGAGGTGGTGGTGAAACCAAGACCGGTTACAACTATGAACTCTAAATTGAGTTGAAGAAAACCGGGGTGGCCGCCTGGCTTCGTTTCGCACGATTGTCCTCATCCCGGTTCGAACTGGCCCCACAGTGTCTGCTGATCGTGGTTCCCAATGGCCCCTCGACAAATGCGCCTGCTGGTGATTGGGGCCCGGTGCCGAAACGGGCATTGCGGCGGGTACGTTCTGCGATCGGGCTCGGGGTAGTGGGAATGGGCGCGATCATGTGATGGCTCCACAAGGTCATTCGACATCCATGGCAACGGGCGGACGATTCACATCGCAGAGGGCGAGTGTTCGATGCAACCTGGGGAGTTCAGGTTGGCCACAGGCAGTTCTGAATCTCCCTCGTTTCATTCATCTGGTGAGCAGACTTGTCAGGGCGGGACAGCTCGACTTTCGTCCGGCGTCACGGTTTTTCTGGGACCTCGTGACGTTCAGGCGACTTCTTCAGAGGCTGCGTTGACGGATCGATGGTCACCGTGACCAGACGATTGTCAGTTGGGGAGTTGGTCTTTTCACGGTTCGGCTGCTTGCCCCGATGCCGGCCCGGTCCGGTTGGGATGATGCCCCATTCGCAGCGGCCCCAGAACATGTTTTTCGGCGGTACACTTACGCACCTCACCCGACTGCCGGCGCAGCAGTCGATGCACTTGGCACGAATGGCTTCCAGTGGGGAAAGGGTCATCAATGTGCTCCTTCAATCCGCGCTGCGCGGACCATCGCCACGATCCCTTGCTGAATGGGAGCGAGCAGGTGAGTCCAATGTTCGATTAGAAAAGCAAGGTCCGGCGATTCTTGGTGCAAAAGCGCCAAGCAGGACACCAAGACGCCCACCGATCATTTGCTAACTATTGGTGGTAATTGTTGGTAGTGTCAAGACTTTTTCGCACTTTCATTCAGCATCATCCAAGTCAAGCGTAT